>JAHEJT010000237.1 GCA_024638765.1 Verrucomicrobiales bacterium | reverse complement strand
GTTGCGCCTTCGGTTCCTCTGTCTTCCGTGTGAACAGCCCCTTCAAGTCTTCGAGGATGAGGTAATTGATGGGGACGAGGATGAGGGTGATGGCGGTGGCGAAGAGGATGCCGAAGCCCAACGAGACGGCCATGGGTTTGAGAAACTGCGCCTGGGTGGCGCGCTCGAGGAGGACGGGCATGAGGCCGGCGAAGGTGGTGAAGGAAGTGAGGATGATGGCGCGGAAGCGGGCGCCGCCGGCGGCGTAGACGGCTTCCACCAGGGCCATGCCTTCGGCGCGGCGGCGGTTGATGTAATCGACGAGGACGAGGCTGTCGTTCACGACCACTCCCGAGAGGGCGAGCATACCGAAGATGCCGTAAATGCTGAGCGTGAGGCCCAGGAGCATGTGGCCCAGGACGGCGCCGATGAGTCCGAAGGGAATCACGGACATGACGATGAGCGGCTGGAGATAAGAGCGGAAGGGGATGGCCAGCATGGCGTAAATGCCAAACACGATAAAGAAGATGCCAATCTTAATCCCGCCAAAGGATTCGCGTTCCTCCCGGTCTTCGCCTTCGAAACTGTAATTCATACCGGGATATTCTTTCGCCATTCCTGCGATTTTTTCATCGAGGTCCGCTTTGATCGCCTCGAGATCGACTTTTTCCTTGTCGGCATCGGCGGTGATGCTGATGGCGCGCTTCCGGTCGACGCGACGGATGCGGGAATAACTGCGGCCGACGCTGGCTTCGGCGACGGACATGAAGGGGACTTCGTCTCCCTGCGGGGTGCGGATGCGCATTTTCTCCAGGCTGGAGAGGGTTTCGCGCTGTGCTTTCGGGTAGCGCAGCATGACGCGGATATCGTCGCGGCCGCGCTGAATGCGCTGGACTTCCTCGCCGTAAAAGGCCTGCCGGACCTGGCGGGCCAGATCGGCCATCGTGAGCCCGAACTGTTCGCCTTCGGGTCTGATCTTGAGCTGAATTTCATCGCGGCCGTTATCGAGCGTGTCGCCGATATCGAAGAGGCCGGGGTATTCACCCAGTTGAGTCTTGATGCGCCTGGCGAGCTGGGTGAGGTCATCTGTATCGGTGGAGGTGAGTTGGACCTCGATGGGATCGCCGCGCCGCCCGATCTCGGCTTTGAAGGTGAGTTCCTCGGCGCCGACGATGGCGCCGATGCCTTGGCGCCATTCCTTGGTAAGATCGGTGCTGGTAATCTTGACGGTGCGTTCTTCCGGGGCTTTGACTTCGAGGACGACTTCGCCCCGGCTGGGTTCTCCCATGCTGTTGCGGCGTCGCGAGGAGCCGAGGCCCTGCCCGCCGGTGGAGGCAAGGACGCTTTCGATGACCGATGTGCCGTCGGGATCGACGTATTTGCGGCGCATCTCCTGGGCGATTTCGTAGATGTGGTTGATGTGTTTTTCGGTGACCTCGAACGGGGTGCCGTCCTGCATGGTGAGGCGGCAGACGGCTCTTTCGCTCTGGACGCGCGGAAAGGCGATGTAATGGATGCGGCCGCCCATGATGACGCCGAGGAGGAGCAGCAGCAGTCCGAGAAAACCGGCGAGGGTGAGATAACGGTATTCGAGGGCCTTGCCCAGGAGCGGTTGGTAGCGGTCGCGCACGAATTTCTCGAGGCCGCGGGCGAAGAACTCCTGGACGCGGACCAGCGGATTCGAGGCTCGATTCTGATCGTGGTTCGGCACAGTGACGTGCTTGAGGTGGGCGGGGAGAATGAGTTTCGATTCGACGAGTGAGAAGAGGAGGACGGGGATAATGATGGCGGGGATTTGCAGATACATTTGGCCGCGATAGCCTTCGATCAGCAGGAGGGGGACGAAGGCGATTACGGTGGTGAGGACGCCGAAGGTCACGGGCAGGGCGACTTCTTTGGTGCCCTCGATGCTGGCGGTGAGCGGGTCGGAACCGCGGCGCTGGTGGGTGTAAATATTTTCCCCGGTGACGATGGCGTCATCGACGACGATCCCGAGCACGAGGATAAAGGCGAAGAGGCTGATGATATTGATAGAGACGCCCAGGTAAGGCATCAGGGCGATGGCCCCGAGGAAGGCGAGGGGGATGCCGATGATCACCCAGAAGGCGAGGCTGAAGCGCAGAAAAAGAGTGAGCACGAGGAAGACGAGGAGACCGCCCATGAGGGCGCTGTTGAGGAGAGTGTTGAGGCGGCCGCGGACGATCTTTGAGCGATCCGACCAGAAATCGATGGTGACGCCGGGTGGAAGGCGGTCGCCGGCCTGCTCCATGTAATCTTTGACTTCCTCGGCCATCTTGATGGCGTTTTGATCGCCCTCGCGGGCGACCGCAATCATGACGGCGCGCTGGCCATTGTGGCGCGAGATGAAACGGTTTTCGTTGAAGCCGTCGTAGACCGAGGCGATATCCGCAAGGGTGAGGCGGGTGCCGTCTTCGCGCGTGCGCAGGACGATCCCGTCGAAGTCTTGCTTGGTGTAAGCGCGGCCCTTGGTGCGGAGGAGGACGTCGCCGGCTTCGGTGCGCAGGGAGCCGGCGGGGAGATCGATCGACGAGTTGCGGATGGCGCGGGCGACGTCTTCGAAGCTGAGGCGGTATTGCTGGAGGGTTTCTTCCGGAATTTCGATGGCGATTTCGTAGGGGCGCACCCCCTGGAGTTCCACGTTGGCGACGTTGGGGAGGTTGGTGAGGTCGTCGCGGACTTGTTCGCCGAGGCGCCGCAGATCGGTCTCGCTGAGATCTCCGGAGAGCACCACGCTGATGACACTGCGATAGGCGTTCGCGAGAGAGACGACAGGTTTTTCTGCTTCCTCAGGAAACGTGCTGATGCCATCCACCTGGCTCTTGAGGTCGCTGACGACGGCGCGGCGGTCGAAATCGGTGTCGATCTCGACCATGACGGTCCCGCTGTTCTCACTGGCTTCGGAAATGATGCGGTCGATTCCCTTGACGTCCTGGATGGCTTCCTCAATCCGGATGACGATGGACTCCTCGATTTCCTCGGGTGTCGCGCCGCGATAAGGCACGCGAATGACGGCTTCGTTGGGATCGAACTCGGGAAAGACTTCCAAGGGGATGCGATCGCTCCCCAGCGTGAGCGCCCCGCTGATGATGATAAGCATCATGAGCAGATTGGCGGCGACGCCGTTGCGGGCGAACCATGCGATGACCCCTTTCATTTAGGATTTATCATTTAGGATTTATCATTTAGGATTTAGCAACCTAGCCCGCCGCTCCGCGGCGGATTCGGGGCTAGATATGCCGCGGATCCGCCGTCGCCGGCAGCTTTGACGGGACAGGGCGGCGTGCTACTTTAGGTTGCGGGGTCGGAGGGTTTTTCGAGGGGAGGTTTCTTGTCGGAGGCCGCGGCAGGCGGGCCGCCGGGGCCGAGGCGTTTTCGGCCGGCGCCGGTGAGGGGGCGCGGCGCAGGCGCGACGCCGTCGATGACGGCGGATGCGGGGACACCGTTGGCGACGTAAGAGAGCGGAGTGATGCAGACGATCTGCCCTTCATGGAGGCCGCCATCGCCGTTGGAGTCGATAATAACGGAGCTATCATCCCGCCAGACCGGGTTGATGGAGTGGCGCTGCAGCTTGCTTTCGGCGTCCACGAGGACGACCTCATCTCCCGGCCGGACCGCACTGCGAGGCAGGACGAATACGTCTTTGAGGACATTGCCGGCGACGGCGGCCTCGACGAAGAGGCCGATCTTGAGCGGAGGCGCGGAGTCGTTCTTGTGAGAGTACGGATCGTCGACCTGAGCCACGACGAACAGCTGACGGTTGCGCTCGTCGATGGCGCCTTCGACGCGGACGATCTTGCCTTTCCAGGCGTGGGTTCTTCCGCCGATGTTACCGCGGAGCGTGACCTCGGGGTAATGGAGGGTCTCGCGGTTCTCGTCGTCGCGGTATTTTTCGGGCAGATCGACGAAGGCAAGCTGATCGTTTGTGAGGGGGAGTCGGATCTCGACATAATCCACGGCATAAATGCGCGCGAGCACCGTGCCCGGGCCGACGTATTGTCCGACATCCACATCTTGTGCAAGGACGCGGCCTGCGTAGGGCGCCCGGATGGTGGTGCGCTCCAGGTCGCGGGCGGCTTTGTCGAGTTCGGCTTGCGCGGCGGCAACGCGCGCTTCGGCTTCAGTAACCTGTGGGAGGCGGAGGACGAGGGCGCCGGGCTCGCCTTTTCCGCCGAGCTGTTTCCAGTTTACCAGTGCCTGTTCGGCGCGCGCTTTTTCTTCCTCGAGCATGACCTTGGCCTGGGCGAGAACGCTTTGTGCGACGGTGACCGCGGTCTTGTAATTGAGGGGATCGATTGTGAGAAGGGCGTCGCCTTGCTCAAAGAACTCGCCTTCGCGGAAGGAGGGAGACACCTTGACGATGGTGCCCGAGACTTCCGGGATGAGCGTGCTCTCGGTGCGCGGACGGACTGTGCCGCGTGTTTGGATGACCACGGGGTAAGTCTGCTTCACAAGGCGGACGGCGTCCACACTCACGGGGGTGGGCGGAGGCGAGCGGCGGGTGGGTTCCTCTCGCGTGACGTAGAGTAAAGCCGCGATCCCGCCGCAGGCGGCAAGGATGAGGACGGGGAGAATATGGCGGGGGAAGGACACTTCGTGTAAGGGATCGGGGAGGGTTGCGCTTTATCCGGCCTCGGGCCGGCTCTGCAGTCTGCTTTCAGTTTTTGAGAGGCGCTCCGCGCCGGGCAGTGTCGCAACCGCGGGCGGCAACGACGAAGCGTTGCCCTCCACGGCGTGGGATATGAGGTTAAGAGGTACGGGTGTCAGGGATGCTGGATGCTGGAGGTGTCAGGTGTCAGGTGCGGGAGAGCGTATTCGGAAAACTAATAACTGATAACTGATAACTAAGTAAATGAAACCCGGGGATTCGACAAACGTAGCATGTTAGGGGGTGGAATTAAAGGGGCCTCCGAGCGCCAGGTAAAGATCGATGCGGTTCTGGAGGAAGAGGTTCTTTATTTCGATGAGGGAGCGCTGGGATTCGAAGGAGCGGCGCTGGGATTCGAGGACCGTGATAACGTCGACGAGGCCGCGATTATATTCGTCGAGGGCGAGCTTTTCGGCTGCGATGGATTCGGTGGCGGCTTCCTCGAGGGCCGCCGTCTCGACGCGCAGAAGATCCTCGGCGGCGAGGGCGCGCTCAACTTCGGAGAAGGCGTCGAGTGCGATCTGCGCGTAATCGTGGAGGGCTTCGTCGGCACGGGCGTCGGCGAGTTCGATTTCACCCCGGATGCGTCCGCCTTCGAAGATCGGCTGGCCGATACTTGACGCGATGCTCCACGTGAGCCGGTTGAGGTCGAGGATCTGGTAGAGATCGTCGCTGCTGAGGCCCCCGGATCCGGTGAGGCGAATGCTGGGGAGGCGTTCCTTGCGCGCGGCCTTGAGGCGTTGCAGGGTGGCCTCGAGTCGGAATCGGGCGGCGACGAGATCCGGGCGGCGGTTAAGAAGTTCCGAAGGAAGGCCTGAGGGGATGCGCTTGCGCAGTTCGGGGAGTGTCGTGCGGGTGCGGAGTTGGCCGGAGGGATAGCGGCCGAGAAGGACCTCAAGTGTTTTGCGCGCGGCGTCGCGTTCGCGTTGGCGCGCACTGAGGGCGGCGCGGGCGCCGGCGACATTTGCACGCGCGAGGCGCACGTCGAGCGCGGTAACGACTCCTTTCTTCCAGCTGCCCTCGATGACATTGAAGGAAGACTGGAAACTTTCGAGGGTGTCGCCGGCGAGGCGGACCTGGGATTCGCCGGCGATGGCATTGAACCAGGCGCGCGTGGTATTCGCGGAGAGGGAGAGTTCGGCGGCATAGTAATCGCCGAGGCTGGCGACGTAATCGGCGCCCGAGGCGCGGGCGCGGTTACGGATTTGGCCCCAGAGATCGACTTCCCAGCCCAGGTTGAGGTTGAGGCCGAAATCGTTGACTCGGTCTCTGGAGACTGCGCCGGCGCCGCTGCCGACGAGGCGGCTGCTCGAGGTAAGGACACGCTGGAATCGGCGCGCGTCGGCGTCGGCGGAGAGAGTAGGGAGAAGGTCTGCGCTGGCGATCTGGACGCCGGCGCGTGCCGCGCGCATTCGGGCGGCGGTGGCGCGGAGATCGCGATTATTCTCGAGGGCTTCGGCGACGAGGGAGGGAAGGGCGGGATCATCGAAATGGGCGATCCAGCCGGAGGCCTCGAGAGGCTCTCCCTGCAGCGCGCCGGATTGGTAGTGGGCGGGAAGATCGATCCCGGGAGCGACTTCCATATCTCCCCCGCGGGGGCCGAGGCATCCGGAGGCGGCGCAGCAGGCCAGCAGGAGGAGGCCGGCGGGCCGGGGGGCGTGATGGCGGGGGGCGTGGGTCAAGGCGGCCTTATTCTCTTGGGGCGATAACGGGGGCGGACCCATTAATGGCCCGGCAGTCCCCGGCCTCAAGAAAAAGGATGCGGCGGGGGGCCTACCGACGGCATCTGGTGGGGGGTGGGCGG
>JAHEJT010000072.1 GCA_024638765.1 Verrucomicrobiales bacterium | reverse complement strand
CGCGCGCGACATTTTTCACCGGGCTGACACCCTCGCAGCACGGCGTCCACCGATACCTCGGCCGCGGCGGCGCCCAGGTGGGTCCGGGCGCCTATAACACCATCGAGGAATTCACGAGCCTTCCGGAGGTGTTCAAGAGCGCGGGATACATCACTGGCCTGTCCGGGAAATGGCATCTCGGCGACAATTTGCATCCGCAGGAAGGGTTCACCTTCTGGACGACCAAGCCGGCCGGCCACAGTCCGGGGTTCCTCGGCCAGGAAATCATCGAGGACGGAAAAGTCCGGACCGAACCGCGCCATCTCACCGAATACTGGACCGACCGCGGCATCGAGTTCATCGACGCACACAAGGACAAGGCGGAACCGTTCTTCCTCTTGCTCGCTTACAACGGTCCCTACTCCCTCAGCAACGCCATGAAGGAACCCGTGCCCTCGCCCTATTCGGATCCTTACCGCGAGAACCCGATGAAATCTTTTCCGCGCCCAAAAAAAATCCACCCCTGGCAGCACAACCAGCACGACCTGATCGGGAATATCGAGGCCATGCGAAACCTCGCCGGACAAGTCACCGCCGTCGACTCCGGCGTCGGACGCATCCTCGCGGCGTTGCAACAGCACGGGCTCGACGAGGAGACGCTTGTCATTTACACCGCCGACCAGGGCGCCGTCGCGGGCCACGCCGGGTTTTGGGGCATGGGCGATCACACACGGCCGCTCCATGGTCGCGATGGCACCATGCACGTCCCGTTGATCTTTCGTTGGCCGGGAAAAATCAAGGCCAACGCCGTTTCGGAACACATCGTCACGAATTACGACTTTATGCCATCCCTGCTCAGCTATCTCGGCCACGAAATGCCCCAAAAACAATCTCCCGGACGCGATTACGCGCCGATGCTGCGCAGCGAAGCAGCGGACGGCTGGGACGACGTGATTTTCTATGAATTCGAAAACGTCCGCGCGGTGCGGACTCTATCCTGGAAATACGTCGAGCGCAAAGGCGACGCACCCGCGCGCGCCCTTTACGATCTGAATGCGGATCCGGATGAGCTGGATAATCTCGCCGGCGTTCCGGCGCATGGCGCGACCGAAGAAACGCTGCGGGCACAACTGCATGCCTGGTTTGCAAGATACGCCGACCCGAAGTGGGATCTCTGGAAGGGTGGCTCCAGCAAATCGGCGCTCATTTCCTGGGAACAACTCGGCTTCTCCGCCGCCGTTCGTGAGGGCAAGCCTCATTAGCCCTGCGGTGGGGCCGTCCGCGATTCATGAGATGGGCGCAAGGCTCTTAAGTCGTAAATCGGGAAAGACCTGGTGTAGAATCGGCGTATTTTAACGTTCGTCTTCTGCCATAGTCCGCCCCGCGCAATGAACCCGGTTAACGGCATCATTCCCCCTCTCGTAACGCCTCTGCACGGCGGCGCCAACATCTTTCCGGAGCTTTTCACCAACGCTTTCCGCGCCGCGAAGCAGAACGACGCCGATACCGTCGTCAGCCTTCAGTCCACTATCGAATCCCTCCAGCGCATCTACGAGATCGGCAAGTACGCCTCAGGCCATATCAAAGTCACCAAGAACGCCCTTGCCATTCTCGGCATCTGCGACGATGTCATGGCCGAGCCCTTCCATAACTAAGTTCAAGATCCCCTGGGCGCGCCCGCGTCGCGGCGATCCTCAACGAACTCAAAACCACTTACAAACAATGATGAGCAAAAAAACTTCTACTGCCCTCCTGATTGCGCGCGGCCCTTCCTGGAATTGATCGATGAAACTTACGACCTTTCTCTCTCTCCTCCTGCTGTGGACAATTGATTGTGGGCTGACTGCCTCGCCGAAGCCCTCGGCCAAAGGCGGGGCGACGGCGGTGCAACCGCCCAATATTCTCTTCATCGCCGTCGATGATCTCCGCGCCGAGCTTGGCTGTTATGGCTTGACCCCGTCCGGAGCGCCAACTGGCGCACGCAGCGGCAGTCCCCACATCATTTCCCCGAACATCGATCGCCTCGCCGCCTCGGGCACCCTCTTCAATCGCGCTTACTGCCAGCAGGCCGTCTGCAATCCCTCCCGCGCTTCCGCCCTTACCGGCCTCCGCCCGGGCAGCCTGCGAATCTGGGATCTCCCCACCCACTTCCGACAGCACTTCCCCGACATTGTCACCCTTCCGCAGCACTTCAAACAGCACGGTTACCACGCCGAAAACATCGGCAAGATCTTTCATAACTGGCGCCAGGACGAATATAAAGGCGACCCCGACTCCTGGAGCGTCCCCGCGGTCCTCCATTACAACACTCATGGCGCGGACAAGGCCATCGTGGAAGGCGATCTTCCGCCCGATCTCGAGGATACTCCGAAGTGCGAGATCCGCAACGTCCCCGACGAAGCCTATTTCGACGGCCGTATCGCCTCCCTCGCCGTCAAAGCGCTGGGAAGATTGAATGACGCAAAGGAACCGTTCTTCCTCGCTGTCGGCTTCTGGAAACCGCACGCCCACTTCAACGCCCCGAAGAAATACTGGGATCTCTACGATCGCGATAAAATTTCCCCTGCCTCCAACCCCGATCCACCCCTCGATGTCCCCGAGATCGCGCTTCATGACGGCCGGGAGATCCGACGCGATTTCAAGAAACGCCCGGGCGGCGCCCCCACAGCTTCCGACGCCATCGCCCTCCGCCACGGTTACTTCGCCGCCATCAGTTACATGGATGCCCAGGTCGGAAAAGTCATCGACGAACTCGACCGCCTCGGTTTGCGCGAGAACACGGTTATCGTCTTCTGGTCCGACCACGGATACCACCTTGGTGAACACGGTCTCTGGGCCAAGACCTCCAACTTCGAACTCGACGCCCGCGTCCCCGTCATCATTGCGACGCCAAACCACAAACCGGGGCGGCGCACGGACGCCCTTGTGGAACTCCTGGATCTCTACCCCACTCTCGTCGATCTCTGCGGTCTTCCCGCCCCTCGACACAAACTCGAGGGTGTCAGTCTGCGGCCTCTCCTCGAAAATCCGGATGCCACCGTAAAGACAGAAGCCTTCACCTGGCACCCCCGCCCCGCCTATCCACCGGATCGTCAGAACCCCACCGCGATGGGCTTCTCCATGCGCACGAATCGGCATCGATACACCGAGTGGCGCGACCATCACAGCGGCGAGATCATCGCCCGCGAACTCTACGACCACGACAAGGATCCCGGTGAAACCAGGAACCTCGCCGACGCTCCCGAGCAGTCTCCTCTCCTCGAGAAACTCCACCGCCGCATGGCGAAGACACATCCTTGAGCCGCGTCGCCACGCTTTCCCCCATGAAATTCCGAATCTCTTTCCGTTCGATTCCAAGAAACGCTATAGATCGGAGGAAGCGGAATCATCATGCCCGAACCGGAACAGCTCGTCATCGGCGTCGAGGGTGGCGCCACCAAGACTGACTGGATTTACCTCCGCCACCGCGGCGGTGAAACCACCCGGCTCGACGAAGGCCGTCTACCCGCAGCGAATTACCTCCTCATCGAACCCGCCGCCCTCGAGCGCATGCTCCGCTCTCTTCCCCCGGAAGCCACCCACGTCGGCGTCTTTCTCGCTGGCTGCCGCACTCTCGCCGAAACCGCTCGCCTCCGCGAACTCGTGACCTCGGTCTGGCCGCAAGCCGAGATCGCCGCCGGCGGTGACCGCGAGTCCGGATTCGCCGCCGCTTTCGGCGATGACGACGGCATCGTCGTCATCGCCGGGACCGGTTCCGCGGTGCACGGCCGTCGCCACGGTCGTGTCGAGAAGGCCGGTGGCTGGGGACAGCTCCTCGGAGACCGCGGCAGCGGCTTCGATATCGCGGTGCACGGCCTCCGCCACTGCTTGCGCACCTTTGATGTCGAGCACCGCACCCTTCCCCTCGCCCGGGCCTTCCTTCGCGAGCTGGGCCTCAATTCCCTGAATGACCTCGTCCACTGGGCGCAGGATGCCGACAAGCTCGCGATCGCGAAACTCGCGCCCATGGTCTTCGAAGCCGCGGAGGCCAAAGACTCCAACATCGACATCATCCTCGACGTCTGCGCCCGCCGCCTCGCCGAGTACGCCGGCGCCGTCGCCCGACGCCTCGACTTCGATGAGCCGCCCGTCCGCCTCTTCGGCAGCGTCTTCGTCCATCAGCCCAAATACGTCGCGCTCTTCAAAGAGAACCTCGAGAAACACACCCCGCGCGCCCTGGTCGAAGTCTCTACCGAATCCGGGGCTCTCGGCGCCGCCTGGATCGCAACTCACGGCGTCATCGCCACCCCGGCCCTCCCTCCCGAACCACCGCCCGAGCGAGTGCGCGAATTCGCAGGCGCCGCCACCGAGCAACCCAACCCGCGCTCGGCGAATCTCGACGAACTCGATACGCCCGCGCTTGTCGACTTATTCGTCTCGGACGAAACAGAAGTCACCAGCGCGCTCTCCTCCCGGAAAAACGAGCTGGAATCCGCGGTCAATCTTGTCCAATCCGCGATTGAAGACGGTGGACACCTCTTTTACGTCGGTGCGGGCACCAGTGGCCGGCTCGGCGTGCTCGACGCCAGCGAAATCCCGCCCACCTTCAGCGCACCACCCGATCTTGTCCAAGGGATCATTGCGGGCGGATGGCCCGCGCTGCACCGCGCCGTCGAAGGCGCCGAAGACAGCGATATTGCCGGTGCCGTCGCCGTCACCGACCGCGGCGTCACCGCCGGCGACGTCGTCTGCGGGATCACCGCCAGCGGAAACACCCCCTTCGTGCTCGGAGCGCTGCGCCGCGCCCGCGCAATCGGGGCGCGCACCATTCTTCTCACCTGCAACCCGGCACGACATAGCGGCGACGAATCCTGGGACGTTGCCATCGATCTGCCCACCGGTCCCGAGCTCATCGCCGGCTCGACGCGGCTCAAGGCCGGCACCGCCACCAAGCTCGCCCTCAACATTATCTCGACGTGCACCATGATCCGGCTTGGCAAAGTGAAGGGCAACCTCATGATCGATCTCGATGCCTCCAACGAAAAATTACGTGACCGCGCCGCCCGCATGTTGAGCGGACTGCGCAACTGTTCTTACCAGGAAGCGCGCCGCCAACTCGCCGAACACCACTGGAACGTCCGCGCATGCCTCGAAAGCCTCTCGCCGTAAAACCCCGCTATGAAAATCCTCGTTGCTGAAGACGATCGCGCCACCAGGTTGCGCATCGTGTCCTACTTGCGCGAGTGGGGACATGATCCCCTCGCCGTGGCCGACGGGGCGGAGGCGTGGGAGCTTTTTCAAAAGGGGGATATCTCCTTTATCATCACGGACTGGCAGATGCCGCACGTCAGCGGCATCGAACTCATTCGCAACGCCCGGGAAAAATGCGCGGGATCGCACTTTCTTTTCGTCATTCTACTCACCTCCCGCTCGGAGAAGGTCGATGTGGTCCAAGGGATCGAATCAGGCGCCGACGACTTTATCACCAAGCCCTTCGACAAGGATGAGCTGCGCGTGCGCATCCGGGCGGGCGAGCGGATCCTGGAGCTGGAGCAGAACCTCGAAAGCAAGAACCGCTATCTGGAGGACGCAAACCGCAAGATCACCGAGTCAAATGAGCGCCTCAAACAGGAGCTCAAATCCGCGGCCCGGATCCAGCAAGCCTTTCTCCCGGCCGATCTTCCGGACTCGCCGCGGGCGCGCTTCGCGTGGCGATACGAACCTTGCGAGGAACTCGGAGGCGACACGCTGAATATCGTTCCATTCGATGAAAACCGCATCGGTCTTTACGTCGTCGACGTCAGTGGTCACGGGGTTACAGCGGCGCTGCTCTCCGTCCATTTGAGCCGGATTCTAACCGACTTCGACAGCCGCGAACCCTATCTTGGCAAACGCAATTCCGGCGGCACAAAGTTCACACTCGAATCGCCGGCGCGGGTCGCGGCCCGCCTGAATCGCGTCTTTTCCTACGACCTCGCGACGCAGCAGTTTTTTACCATGCTTTACGGCATTCTCGATCTCGACGCGCGCACCTTTCATTATACTTCGGCCGGTCACCCCGGACCGATTGTCTTCAGCGGAGGGGATGCAACTCTGCACATGCCGACACCGCCGGGAATCGGAATCATTCCCGATGCGGAGTTCGCTGAGCACACTCTTTCGCTCGTATCCGGCGACCGGATCTTCCTCTACAGCGACGGGCTCTTCGAAATCGATAACGCCGGCGGGGATGAGTTAGGAGAAGAGCGCCTTCGCGCACTTATCGCGGAGCACGCGAGTGATCCACTGGATGAAAACGTGAGGGCCGTGATGGAATCAATCCATCAATGGAGGGGGCCGCGGGGTCTCGATGACGATCTTTCGCTGGCGGCCGTCGAGATCGGGTGAATTCGCCCGGCGCGGGCCCGGCACGGCAGGGTTGCAACGGCGAGCCGATCAGGCCACAATTATACTCATGTCCAGATTGTTTTGGTCCTTTTCGATCGCCTTTGCGCTGTGCGTTCACACCGGAGCACAGGGTGTGCCCGACACGCCTGCCGCACCGGCTGCAGCGAACACGCCGGTGATCGGGAAAGCGGATATCACACCCTCTCACGTATACCGGCAGGTGACCCTCGTGAGAAACGAGATCGACCTGATCAGGCTGGAAATGGGAAAGCCGGAGATGGATACGCCCCCGATCCAGGTCGAGAAGGCGGCGCCGCGGGAAGTTTATTTTCAGGCTGCCACCCTCTTCCAGAAAGCCGACCGGCTGGCCTTCGAGCACACCCGCGGGCGGGTCGAGGAGGCGCCGATCCCGTCCGGGAAAATTCAGCCGGCCGACGTCTATGCGATGGTCGATGCTGCGCGCGAACGCATCAGAAGGGTGAAAGAGTCACTCACCATTACCGGGCAATCGGCATCGCCGCCCCTGGATCCGGACATCGAACCCTCTCAGGTGTTCAACTCGATCGTGGCCGCCAACCGGGAGCTCAATCAACTGCTGGATCAACAATTCGCCCCAAGCGATGTCTATCAAAAGGTCACCGTCGCGATTGCTTACCTGTCGCGCCTGCTCGATGCGCCCGGCGAAATCAGCACCCCGCCCGAACCTCCACCCTTCGAGCGACGCAAGCGCCCCGCGGACGTCTATCGCAAGCTGGTCGATTGTTTCGATGAAATTCACCAAGTCGGGGAGATATCCGGAATCAATATGCTGGATCTCAAAGTGGACGAACAACAGCTCGATGGCGTCGAACCCAGCGACGTATACGATGTCGCTTCGCTCCTCGTCTCGGAACTGGCCTATCTGCACCGGCAAAAGGCCGATGCCGCGCCTCCGCGCAAGGTGCACAACCCGGGGAGAAAGCTTCCTTCCCATGTGTATCAGCGCATCGGAATTCTCTGTGGCCAGATAGAAGCCTTGCAGCAGAAGGCCGCAGCCAATCCCGACTGGTTAAAGGACTGAGATGGCGCCACCGCCGCCATCGTCAGACACCGGCCAACCGGGTGCGACCGCGGGCCTGGAGCGTTTCAAAACGCACAGCCTCGCAGCGCGCCTGCTTCGTTCGCACATGACCGTGGCGGCAATCGGCCTCACCATGCTGGGGTTGATCCTGTTGTTCACCTTCTACATGCGCGCCCGGACGGCCCGGCTGGCCCAGGTCGACGCGCCGATGGCACAGGCGTCCCGGAATGTCCTCGAAGGCCTGGAGCGGTCCCTCGCAAACCTCCGCGGTTGGGTGCTGATCGAAGACACACAGTTCAGCAGCAGCCGGCGCCTCGCCTGGTCGCAACAAATCGAACCGGCGCTGGCGCGCCTGGAAGTGTTGATCCGGGATTCGACGCCGGCAGAACAGCAATCCATCGCAGAGGCGAAAATCCTTCTGAGCGAATTGCAGGAAGTGCAATGGTGGATCGAAGATGTCGCCCAAACTCCGGGAAACGAACCGGCCCGGGACCTTCTTGAAAACCGTCTTCAGCCCGTGATGGATGAGATTTACGATTCCATCACCGCCCTCATCGATCTGGAGAAACTCGCCGGCGAAACCGGCCGGCCCAACCGCATCCTCGCGGCAATGGCGGACTTCCGCGGGTTCTTCACCCGGAGTCAGGCGACTCTCGGCAATCTGCTCCAATCGGGCGCCGGCGCACACCAACGGGCCTTCCGCTCCCAAGTGGACGTCGCCCGTGCGCGGCTCGCCGATCTCGCGGGTGACGCTGCAATCCTGAGTCCGGAACAACGGGTCCACTTGGAACGAATCGAGCTGCAGCTTCCGTATTACCTTGCCGTTTCCGAAGAGACCATCACCCGCAGAAACGCGCCGGACTGGAATATCGCCCGGTCGCTGCTTCGCGACGAAGCCGTCCCCAGGGCGCGCCAGGCGGGGGCTCTTCTGACCGTCCTTGCCGAAGAGAGCAGTCAAAAGGTCACGGAGGACGCCGGCCGCCTGGAAAAGCTGGGCAACGCCGCGATCGGACTTTCCGGCCTGTGTTTTATCGGGATGGCCACCGCCGCCTGGTTCGTCTCCCGACGCGGAGCTTCCCGCCTCATGCAGCCGATCGGGAAATTGTCGGAAGCCACCCGGAAGATGGCCGCCGGCGAATGGACTGAAGACATTCCCGTCGTGAGCGATGATGAACTGGGGGATCTGACCGTTTCCTTCAACCGTATGCGATCGTCCCTCGCCGAGGCCGAGCAAGCGCTGAAAGGCCGGGAAGAGGAATCGCGGACGGTGATCGAGTCATCGCCCAGCGGCATGATCATGACCGATCAAAACGGGACTATCATGATGCTGAACCGGCGGGCCGCGACCCTCTTCGGGTACACCCGGGAGGAGTTGCTCGGCCAGCCGATCGAGATCCTCGTGCCCGACAGTGCCCGGAGACATCATTATGAACTCCGCGACGGTTACATGAAGCACCCCGAGGTCCGGGCCATGGGCGCGGGGCGGGACCTTTCCGGCCGGCGCAAGGACGGCAGCCTGATCCCCATCGAGATCGGCCTGAATCCGATCCAGACCGACGAGGGAGTCCGCGTGCTCGCGGGCATCATCGATCTGACTGAGAGAAAGCGCGTGGAAAAATTGCTAGCCTGGCAGGCGGCGGAGGCCCGCCTCCTCCATCGCTCCGTTGCCCTCGCATCGGAAGGCGCCAATTTCGAGGACGCACTGCAGCGCTGCATCGACGAGGTCTGCGAAGAAATCGGCTGGTCCGTCGGCCATGTCTACCTTCCCGACCAGGACGGCCGCTCCCTGGAATCAACGAGGATCTGGCATCTTCAGGACAAGGACGCGCACCAGGAATTCCGCAAAGTCACCGAGCAGACTTCGTTTGCGCGGGGACTCGGACTTCCTGGCCGCATCCTCGAATCCGGAGAGCCGCACTGGATCGTCGACGTGCTGCAAGACCCGAATTTCCCCCGGGCGAAGGCGTGCAGGGACCTCGGCCTCACCAGCGCCTTCGGCTTCCCTGTCAAGATCCAGGACCAGACCGTGGCGGTCCTCGAATTCTTTACCGAAGAAAAACTGGAGCCGGATGAAAACCTTCTCACGCTCGCTGACAGCGTGGGTAATCAGGTGGGACGGGTGCTCGAACGGCAGCGCGCCCAGGAAGACCTTCGCATCGCCAAGGAAGCCGCCGAGGCTGCAGCGCAGGCGAAGAGCGAATTCCTCGCCAACATGAGCCACGAAATCCGCACCCCCATGAACGGGATCATTGGTATGACGGAGCTTCTGCTGGAAACCAGCCTGAGCAAGGACCAGCAGGAATATCTCAATCTCGTCAATCAGTCGGCCGACTCACTCCTCACCGTTATTAACGATATCCTGGACTTCTCTAAGATCGAGGCCGGCAAGCTTGAACTCGATCACCATGATTTCGATCTGCGGGATTCCATCGGTGACACGCTGCACACGCTCGGGTTTCGCGCCGCCGAAAAGGGCATCGAGCTTGCCTACCAGGTCCAGTCGAACGTGCCCGATTGCCTCGTCGGCGACCTGGGGCGGCTCCGCCAGATCATCGTGAACCTGGTCGGAAACGCCCTCAAGTTCACCCATGAAGGCGAGGTCCTAGTGGACGTCCAGCTCGAATCGCAGACCAGCGATCAGGCCTCGCTCCACTTTCTCATCAAGGACACCGGGATCGGCATTCCGCCGGAAAAACAGAAAACTATTTTCGAGTCATTCACCCAGGCTGAAAGCGCGACCACCCGGACTTACGGTGGCACCGGATTGGGCCTGACGATTTCCCGGCAGCTGGTCGAACTGATGATGGGACGGATGTGGTTGCAGAGCGAGCCCGGCAAGGGCAGCACCTTCCACTTCACCGCCCTCTTGGGCTTGGGCTCCGAAAAACCCAGCGCCGCCCGCATCTCACCGGAAACGCTCAACGGCCTCCCCGTGCTCGTCGTCGACGATAACGATACCAACCGCCGCATCCTCGGGGAAATGCTCCGCAACTGGGAAATGAGCCCGGCCGTCGCATCGGGAGGCACGGAAGCTCTGGAAAAACTCGAGACCGCTTCGAACTCCGAAAACCCGTTTCGACTCATCCTGCTCGATGTCATGATGCCGGAGATGGATGGCCCCGAAGTCGCCCAGCGCGTCCAGGACCGGTTCGGAGAAAATGCCCCGAAAATCCTCATCCTCTCCTCTGCCGGCCATCAAGCCCCAAAAGATATCATCGCCAGTCTCGGCGTGGATCGCATCCTCACCAAGCCCGTCAAACAATCCGACCTGCTGGATGCCATCACCCGCCTTTTCGGGACTGCGACCCGCGACGACCAGGGCGCGGAGGAAACAATAGAAACGCGACCTCATCACGTGCCGCCGATGAAGGTCCTTCTCGCCGAAGACGGCCGCGTCAACCAGATGGTCGCCATTCGGCTGCTCGAAGACCGCGGCCATTCCGTCGTCCTCGCAACCAATGGGCGCCAGGCCCTCGGAACCCTCGAACACGAAAACTTCGACGCCGTCCTCATGGACGTGCAGATGCCCGAAATGGACGGTTACGAAGCCACCGGCGCCATCCGCGAAAAAGAAAAATCCGCCGGCGGACACATTCCCATCATCGCCATGACCGCCAACGCCATGAAGGGCGACCGGGAAAAATGCCTCGAGGCCGGCATGGACGATTACGTCGCCAAACCCGTGCGCTCGCACGAACTCTTCACCACGCTCGAAAAATACGCCGCGGCGGCGCGGGAGGGAGACGTGCCCGTCGCCGCCAATGCCGGCGCCACCCCGCCGAGCGAAGAGGTGTTCGATCAACGGGACTTCGAGGCACAAGCCGGGGACGGGGACCTCATGCGCGAGCTCATCGACATTTTCGACGAAGAATCCGGCGAAATGCTGGCGCGCATCGAAACCGCTTCCGAAAAAGGCGACGCGAAAGCCCTCCATGAAGCCGCCCATGCCCTCAAGGGCATGATCGGAAACTATGGCGCCCGGCAGGCGTTCGACAAAGCGAAAGAGATCGATTCCCTCGCCCGCGAAGGCAACCTCGCCCGGGCCCGCGCCGAAATCCCCAGGCTGCAGGCATCCATCGATCGACTCCGCCAGGCGCTCCGGAATTTCCGGGAGCGCATCCCCGGTCAGAACGCCGGAACCGAATAGATGCCGGCCCACGTCTCTATAAAGACTTAACCCGACGCAGAATCCCCGGAGTGAAGCTCGCTTATAAATTACTGATCGTAACCTGCGTCCCGCCGGTTCTCATCTGGTTCGTCGGGGCCCGCACCGCGCATGTTGCCGAACAAAGCCTGCGCGACTCCATCGAAGCCACCGCGGCCGCAAAAGTGCTCGCGGTGCGCGACGAAATCGACCGAGTGGTCTCGAACCGCGCGGCGAACTGGCAAGCCTACGCCCGTAGCGCGCTCACCCAGAAAACGCTGGCCGAATCGAACGACCGCTTCGAGGCGCTGCCCGACCCCGCCGCCTTCACCAACAGCCAGGACAAACTGTGGACAACCGGAGACTCGGAAGCGTCGGCCGCGCTCGCGAACGAGATGATGGAAAATCCTCTCTCCCAGGACCTCAGGGCGACGCTAAATAAATTGAGCGAGGTATCCGGATACACCGTGTTCGGGGAAGTGTTCCTAACCAACGCATTCGGCGCCAATGTCGCCCTCACCGGCCGCACCTCCGATTACCGCCAGGATGATGAAGACTGGTGGCAAAACGCCGCCCGCGACGGCGTGCATATCGGCGACGTGGAGTTCGACGAGAGCGCCCAAATCTTTTCCATCGAAATTTGCCCGCGAGTGGACGACCAGGAAGGTAAAATGCTTGGCGTCATGAAGGCTGTCATGAATATCCAGGATATCTTCAATATCGTCGATTCACACGCTTCCAACCTTGGCGCCGATGTCCGCCTCGCCTTACTGACATCCGACGGACGCATTACCCGGATCGGTAATGCCGAGACCGCACCCCTCGCCGATGGAAGCGAGTTCCTCGCCGGCGTGGACCTCGACGCGTCATCGCCGGTCACCATGGCCACGCGCGCGGATCCGGATTCGGGACAGGAAGTGATGTCGGCCTGCGCCGTATCAAGACCCGGCAGCATCACCGAAAAACTGGGGTGGATCGTGGTGCAACAATACCAGGGCGGCGAATTCCTCGCGCCGATCCGGGAATTGCGGGGCGATATTCTCAAATTTTCGCTCGCCGCAGGGCTGGTAGGCCTCATGGTCCTCGGCTGGATCGCCCTACCCCTGTCCCGGCGGATCGGAAGATTGGGCAAAGCCGCCGCCGCGGTCGGCCGGGGCGAACTGGACACCCACATCCCGGTTCGGGGAAATGACGAAATCGCCGGGCTTGGCCGCCAGTTCAACCTGATGACCGCGGAGCTGGCGGACTCGGCCGGAGAATTGACGCTCGCGAGGGATCGGGCGGAAGAAGCCAGTCGCGCCAAGAGCGATTTCCTCGCCAACATGAGCCATGAAATCCGCACTCCCATGAACGGCATTATCGGCATGACGGAACTGGTCCTCGCCACCGACCTGACCAAAGACCAGCGCCAATACCTCACCCTCGTTTCCCAATCCGCAGACTCCCTTCTCAGCCTCATCAACGACATCCTCGATTTCTCGAAAATCGAAGCCGGAAAGTTGGAACTCGATTATCACGAGTTCGATCTGCGCGACACCATCGGCGACACCCTCCATACCCTCGGGTTTCGCGCCGCTGAGAAAGGCCTCGAGCTGGCATACCAGGTCCAGTCGAACGTGCCCGACTGCCTTATCGGCGACCTCGGCCGCATCCGCCAGATCCTCGTCAATCTCGTCGGCAACGCCCTCAAATTCACGAAAAATGGCGAGGTGGTCCTCGATGTGCAGCTGGAGTCCCTCACCGACGACCAGGTTTCGCTTCATTTTCTCGTCAAAGACACCGGCATCGGCATCGCCCCGGCAAAACAACAGGCTATCTTCGAGTCCTTCGCCCAGGCCGAAAGCTCGACCACCCGGAGTTACGGCGGCACCGGACTCGGCCTCGCCATCTCTTCCCAACTCGTCGAAATGATGAAGGGCCGCATTTGGGTGGAAAGCGAACCCGGTCAGGGCAGCACCTTCCACTTCACCGCCCGCTTCGGCCTCGGCACCGAAAAACCCGCTGCCACCCGCATGGCGCCGGAAACGCTCAACGGCCTCCGCGTGCTTGTTGTCGACGATAACGATACCAACCGGCGCATCCTCGGGGAAATGCTCCGCAACTGGGAAATGAGCCCGGCCGTGGCATCGGGAGGCCCCGAGGCCCTGGCAAAACTCGCGGCCGCTTCCAACTCGCAAATCCCGACGCAGCTCGTCCTCCTCGATGTCATGATGCCGGGAATGGACGGGCCCGAAGTGGCGCGCCGTATCCAGGAAGAATTCGGCGACGCTGCGCCGCCAATCCTGATCCTTTCCTCCGCCGGCGAGCATGTAAGTGCCGATGACCTCGAGAAACTGGGCGTAAGCCGCGCTTTGACCAAACCGGTCAAGCAATCCGATCTCCTCGACGCCATCACCCGCGTCTTCGGCACGGCCACGCGCGACGAGGTAGCTGCCGACGTCGAAAGCCGGCCCCCGGGAATCCCGCCGATGAAAGTCCTTCTTGCCGAGGACGGCCGGGTCAACCAGATGGTCGCGATCAAGCTGCTCGAAGGCCGGGGCCATTCCGTCGTTCTCGCCACCAACGGCCGCCAGGCTCTCGGTGCCCTCGAGCGCGAACAATTCGACGCCGTCCTCATGGACGTCCAAATGCCCGAAATGGACGGGTACGAAGCCACCGGCGCCATCCGCGAGAACGAAAAGAAAACCGGCGCCCACATCCCCATCATTGCCATGACCGCCAATGCCATGAAGGGCGACCGGGAAAGCTGCATTGAGGCCGGCATGGACGATTACGTCGCCAAACCCGTCCGCTCGCAGGAGCTTTTCACCACGCTCGAAAAATACGCCGCGAAACCGCCGTCTGGAGAAGGTCCCGCCGCGGCGCCCCGGGCGACTTCCGCCGCGGATTCCGGCGAAGAGCTTCCCCCCGGGGACGTCTTCAATCCGGCGGAATTCGAAAAACAATCCGGCGACAGCGACTTCATGCGCGAGCTCATCGCCATCTTCGATGAAGAATCCGGCGAAATTCTGGCGCGCATCGAAAGCGCTTCTGAAAAAGGCGACGCCGAAGCCCTCCACGCAGCCGCCCATGCCCTCAAGGGCATGATCGGAAACTATGGCGCCCGGCAGGCGTTCGACAAAGCGAAACAGCTCGATTCCCTCGCCCGCGAGGGCGACCTGACCCGCGCCCGCGCCGAACTTCCCAGGCTGCGGGAATCTATCGCCCGGCTCCGGCAGGCTCTCCGGGAGTTCCGGGAGACTCTGTCTCCGTGACCGCTACACCGTGGTCTGCATCGAGGAAGCCTTGGGTAATTGAAGCGTCACGCTCACCCCGGAACGATCGTTCCGGTTCTCTACGCTGAGGGTGCCTTGATGCATTTCCACCACCTTTTTCGCCACGCTTAATCCCAGCCCCGTCCCCTGCCCGGTCGCCTTGGTCGTAAAAAAAGGATCAAAAATTGCCTGAAGTTTCTCTTTCTCGATCCCGCTGCCGTCATCCTTGAACTCGACCACGACGCATTCGTCTCCCTTTCGCAGACGCCGCCCGGAACGTGATCCCTCGTCCGGCCCGATACCCGCTGCGCTGCCGATCCGCGTGCGGACCTCCAAACACCCCCCATCCGGCATCGCCTCAATCGCATTCGTCACGAAACTGGAAAAAGCCGCCCGCATCTCCGCGGGGGCGAGAGGCACCGGCGGAAGCTCCTCCGCGAGATCCGTTTCCACCACAACGCCAAATTTATCCGATTCCTCTTCCACCGATTTCAGGACTTCCCCGATCAATTCGTTCACCGATCCCGGCTCGAGATCCAGTTGTCCCGAAGTCGACACTTTCATCAACTCCTCGATAATTGCATCCGCCTGCTGCACCGCATCCATCACGAGCTGGAGAATCGGCGCCGATTGCTCGTCAGACTGGAACGCTTCCATTTGGCGGATCGCTTCCATGCCCAGGTGGATCTGCGCCAGCGGGTTCCGCACTTCATGAGCCACGCCCGCCGCGAGATATCCCACCGACTCCATCTTCGCCGCCTCTATCAACGCTTGCTGCGCCTCTTTCAACGCGAGGTGGGTGCGCCTCAGGGAAACCTGCGTCCGCAAGCGCGCCAGAAGGACCGGCATGTCGATCGGCTTGACCACGTAATCGTTGGCGCCCCGTTCCAGCGCCTTCACAATGTCCGCGCTTTGGTCCTTCGCGGTGGCCATGATAACAGGCAATTCATTCGCCGATTTGACGTCCCGAAGCCGGCGCAACACTTCCATCCCGTCAATCTCCGGCATCATGATGTCAAGAACGACCGCATCTATAGCTTCCGCCCCGGCGCCGCCGGCGCCCGCCTCCCAGTTAAGCCCGAGCGCTTCTATCGCCTCTTCGCCGCCTGAAGCCGAACGCACCTCGTAACCCTCGTCCTCCAACCGCTTTTCCAATACCAGCCGGTTCACGCGATTGTCGTCCACGACCAGGATGCGCCTCGGATCCTCTGAAAACATGAGCACATACTGACTCCGCTATAAAAAAATGAACAGGGTAAAAATCTGCCCCTCCCGGCGCGGCCATCCGTTTTTGACCGCTCCCAAGGAATCCGCCGGCCAAGTTTCCGGGGACCTCTAGTGCTCCAGGAAGCAGCGGCGATAAGGGCCACAAGAAGAGTCAGATCTGGGAAATGGTCATAAAAAGGGTAAGTTCGGAACGGGATTATGCTAAAGGTATGGGAGCTAAAGCCTCGATTTCATCGCCTTCGGCGCGGTCTGCGCCCGGAGTCCCGAGAAGTCCGGGACGCGATCCTGATGCGATCACGATGAGCGAACGATACGAGATCAAGGAACAAATCGGCCGGGGAGGCCTGGGTGTCGTTTACCGGGCCTTCGATGCCCACCTCAATCGCGATGTCGCCATCAAGAAGGTCCTCGTCGATTCCGGTGAACCCCTCGAAGAATTGACCGCGAATCTGGTCATTGAAGCGAAGACATTGTCCGCCCTGAAACATCCGCACATTGTTACGGTGCACGATGTGGGGCAGGACGAGGACGGACCGTACATTGTCATGGAATTGCTCGAGGGCGAGACTCTTGACTCCATCATGAAACCAGGAGTCATGGCCGTCGATGATTTCGAAGAATTCGCCGTCCAGACGCTGGAGGGACTGGTCGCAGCGCACTCCGTCGGGCTGCTCCACCGGGACTTGAAACCGGCGAACCTCATGATCGTGTGGCTGCCGAGCGGAAAATTCCAGGTGAAGATTCTCGACTTCGGCCTCGCCAAGTTCAGTCGCAAACCCACGGCGCAAACGGTGGACCACAAAGACTCGCTCCTCGGCTCGATCTTTTTCATGGCACCGGAGCAGTTCGAGCGGTCGCCGCTGGATGCGCGCACGGACCTATACTCGATCGGAGCCATTTTCTATTATGCGCTCACCGGCCAGTATCCTTTTGAGGGAGAAAGCGCGGTCGAGGTCATGAACGCGCATCTCGAGCACCGTTTCACGCCGCTGGCGGAGGTCCGTCCCAAGGTGCCTGACCCCGTTTGCGCGTGGGTGGAGCGATTGATGGCCAGGAAGATGGAGGACCGCCCCGCGAGCGCCCAGGACGCCCTCGACACATGGAATCCGAAGCCCGTTATTGATGAGGCACAGTTGCGAGAAGCGGCCAGCGGTGATCCGGAACTGGCCGCCGAATTGCTGACGGGATTCAGGGAGGAAGCCGAGGGCCTCATCGAAAAAATGAACCGGGAGCTGGAAAGCGGGGAGACCGATGCGGCGGCGGAAACCGCCCGGACCATCCGGGGCACGGCGTCCACACTGGGTTACACGGAGATCATCTCCATCGCGTCGGAGATTGAAGAGCACGCAAAGTCTGATCCGGAGCGGTGTCGCGGGCTCAGCGACAAGTTTTCATCGGCCCTTGCGCGACTGGCGGATGCGGTGGCAAGATTGAGTTGGAATGACTGAAGCGCGCTGCCATGAGTGAAGCCAGGATTTTAATCGCCGATGACGGAAAAGTGATGCGAGTCGTCATTACGCGAAAGCTAAAGGAAAAAGGGTACGAAGTAACGGCGGCGGCGGGCGGGCGTGAGGCGTTGGATTTAATCGAACGCGAGCCGTTCGATCTACTGCTGCTCGACGTTTCAATGCCGGACATGGACGGCATGGAAACGCTCGAGCGGTTGCGCGAGCGCTTCAGCGCCATCCAGTTGCCTGTCATCATGGCCACGGCGAACGACGAAGACGAAGACACCGTCCGCGCCTTCGAACTGGGGGCCAACGACTACGTCCTGAAACCCATCAATTTCCCGGTGCTTTACGCCCGAATCGAAACCCAACTCAAACTCAAGCGGGCCACCGAGGAACTGGAACGCGTGACCAAGTCGGGCAGGCCTCAGCCCGGGTGAAGAGGGGCCCGCAATAGGTAGAGCTCCTCTAATCCAGCGAAGCCGCGGCAAACGATCGCCATACCGTCGCAGGAAAGCCGGAGGGGCTGCTAATCTACCCGACTGAAGTAAGCCATCCCTCGCCTCAGCATCCTCTCCGATTTCCTTGAAATCAGCGCAGATCGGGCCTTATCATAATCAATCCCGAAGGGGTCAGACGGATTATGGCCGAAGTCAGGAAAGCGCAGGAGAGTTCCGAGTGGGTCGAGATCAGGAACTCTAAGATCCATCAGAGGGGACTTTTTGCGAAAAAGGATATCCCCGAGGGGACTCGCATTATCCAATACGTAGGAGACAAGATCACGAAGGCGGAAAGCGAGCGCCGGGGTGTCGTCCACCATGAAAAAGGGATGATTCGCGGGGATGGAACCGTATATATTTTTACATTGAACGATCGCTACGACATCGACGGCGACGTGCCATGGAATGACGCGAGATTCGCTAATCACAGCTGTGACCCGAACGCGCATTCGGACATTTTCGATCACTCGATCTGGCTGATCGCCGATCGCGACATCGAAAAGAATGAAGAAATTGTTTACGATTATAACTTTGACGCCGCAAGTTACAAGGAGCATCCCTGTCGCTGCGGGTCTGAAAAATGTCTCGGGTACATGGTCGGCGCGGAATACCGGTCAAAATTGAAGAAATTGCTCAAAACCCGGGAAAAAGGGAAGCAGGCTGGACATCAGAAACGAAAGAAACAGAACGCCGGAGGCACGGCATAAGAGTAAAGAGCGGCTACGGTAATATGCTACGGAACGCATGAG
Source organism: Verrucomicrobiales bacterium (assembly GCA_024638765.1). GTDB lineage: Bacteria > Verrucomicrobiota > Verrucomicrobiia > Verrucomicrobiales > DEV007 > JAHEJT01. Next base: position 4,419 of record JAHEJT010000072.1, on the reverse strand, counting down.
AGGAGAGCGTAGACCAATGTGGATCGCAGCTATCGGCGTCGCCGCTGGCCTCTCGCTTTTCGTCGTCTGGTTTGGTTTCTTTGGAAGCAACCCCGAGATTGAGGCGCAGAAGACGGATCCCGTCGGGCGCCGCAGTGCATCCAAGGCAGAAGGCAGGGAAGTATTGCGCGACATCGAACCGCATACACCAATCCCCGAAGCAGCTTCCCTGACCGCGCAGAATTCGGCGGACCGCGTGCCCGCGCAGGAATTCGAAAGCCTCCCTGTCAAAGAGGGATATCACCTGGAGCAGGATCTCGCCGGTGGAAAAATCGAGGTTCCCGACGGGCATCATCTCGAGTTCGATCTGGGGACCTTCACGGTCGAAGACGGCTACCACATCGAGTACGACCCCAACGGCAAGGTGCGCATTATCGAGAATGGGTTCGGACTCGGGCCCGATGGCGCCGTCTACGAAGTGGCCGAAGGTTATCACCTGGAAGCGGACGTCGAGGGCACGGTCTGGCAGCTACCGGACGGCATCCAGATCGGCCCCGACAATGAGACCTACGCCGTTTCAGAGGGCTATCACCTGGAAGCGGATCCCGGCGGCGGCGTCTGGGAAATCCCGGACGGATACCAGATCGGCCCGGACGGACAGGAATATGAGGTATCCGAAGGGTATCACCTGGAAGCCGACCCCGAAGGCACGGTCTGGCATGTGGAGGACGGATCAACTCTGGGCAGCGACGGCGAAGTCATTCCTGCGGTTGCTTTGGAAAGTGAAAGTTTCGAGCTCAATAAATAGTTACGGTTTCCAAACTAATTTTCCGCGGTCAGGCGAGCGGGCGCCACAGCGGCTCTGCGACCAAGTGTCGAGAAATCATGTGCACACGGGGTGACGACCGGGTGTGAGCGAGGGAAACCGCTTGAGTTCCAGCTGGGCCAAGAAACGCAGTTAGAGCAAGAAATGCGCAGAATAATAACTCGCACCGCAGGCCGCCAAGATTGAAAATTCACCAGTTGAGTCTATATCGGAAATGGCTATGGGCGTCGACTCACGCTGAGGACATGGCTGCAACCACCTAATCCCGTTCACCATCGCGATGAAGAAACCAAAGAAAAAGAGTTCGAGTCGAAGGAAGTTCGTCAAGGGGATGATTGGCGTAGCTGGCGCCTCAGTGCTTGGCCTTAGCGGAGCGAGCGCCAAGAAGACCGCCAAGAGGAAAGCCGCCAAGAGGAAAGCCGCCAAGAGGAAGGCCCCCAAGAGGAAGGCCCCCAAGAGGAAAAAGAGAGCCGCCAAGAGAAGAAGGCCCGCCAAGAGAAAGGCCGCCAAGAGAAAGACCACCAAGAAAAAGGCCACCAAGAAAAAGACAGCATCCTAGTCGGTGCCATTTTCCATGACACTGAATAAACGGCTGCTCTGATGCCGACAGCCGGGTGTCACTTCTACCGACTATTTAGACGACAGCTCCGCTGGCAAAGCTCCGGTTTTGCCAGCGGAGCTTTGTCGCTTTGGGGCGCAGACACAAATCCTTGCATACTACTCGCCTTCTGCGACCTGCGCCGGCTGGCATGCAGAATTCTTGCCCCTGAGAAAGTTTTCAATCTATGAAAAAACAGATCAGCAGCAAGCGTCTCTATAATGCGTTTCTCAAAGCCGAGCTCGGCGACGCGGAACACTACGAATGCTGGACCACTTTGTGGGCGGTCCGATCGAAAATCTGGAGCAACAAAAGCTTGAGCAAACAAGCCCGCAAGTCGTTGGGAGATCTCGTCAAGACGGCGATCGAAGAGGGCGACTCGGCCCTCTTCCGGAAACTGGCGGATGCCCTCGACGTGATGAAGATTTTCGAGCGTCAACCCGGCGCCGCCTTGAGCGCGGACATTTATTTCTCGGTGGAAGAATTGAACACCGTGCAAGGGTCCTTTAAGAAAGCCGATCTGCTTTCCTGGCTCAACAACGAGCTGGACACTCCTGTAACCAAGGAAGAATTGGAGCAGGAACTCGAGCGCATGGACCTGGCAGATCTGATTCCGGACTAATGTTAGTCCACTGGGGAAGAGACAGTGGGGGAATTGAACGTTTAGAGTTCTACACCGATGCCGAAAAATTCGCTGAGGCTTCCGCCTGTGCCACTACTACGGCGAACAGGTCGGAGGACAATGCGCAACGACAGGCTGGCGGCGGCTTCATACAAATATCGGCGGCCCGGCCTCCGCCCACTACTCTTGGAGAGGAAAATCCCGAAATGAAATCTTGCCCCATGATCCGCGCCATGCTGGAGGAAATCGGAAACACCCTCTCAGACTTGGACCGCCTCTTCCCGGAATTACGCCGGCACGATCCTGAGCTCGCCGGGTTCGTCTGGTTCCAGGGCTGGAAAGAGAACCGGGAAGCCTGGGAAAAAACCGGTTCCGACCGGCCCTATCACTACCTCGGCAGCGTCAAATGCTGCTCCCGCATCGGCAAAGCCTTCGCCGAAGCGGTGATCTCTCTCCAAAAGTAGCCGCCTGCGCACGTGTCCCCCCATAGCTCGAAGAGCGACGGCGGAAGAAGGTGGTCCGATCCCCCCGGCGAATCATTTGCCAACCCGGCGGCAATCTGGAAGAATCGAGTCTCCCAAGCGAACTCCGGACCACCCCATGCCCTCGACCCCCCCCGCCGCCGTTTCCGTCCTCGCTTTCATCACTTCGGCCCTCTCTGCACTCGCCAGCAATCCTTCCGCCATCTCCGTCCCCGACGGCTTCACCGTCACGCCCGCCGCCGCGCACCCTCTCGTCGGCCATCCCATGATGGGCTGCTTCGACGAACGCGGCCGCCTCTACCTCGCCGAGAGCGCCGGTTTCAATATGGACGAAAAACAACTCGACGCCGCGCGGCCGAATTTCATCCGCATGCTGGAAGACACCGACGGCGACGGCGTCTTCGACAAGTCCACTATCTTCGCCGACAAGCTCGCCATTCCCAACGGCGCCCTCTGGCTCGATGGCGCGCTCTACGTGGCCGAGCCGCCGGGCATCTGGCGTTTCACCGACACCGACGACGACGGCATCGCCGATGTGCGTGAACACATCGCGGGCAACGTGCGCTCGAACGGAATGTCGTCCACCCTCCATGGCCCGACCCTGCATCCCTCCGGCCGCCTCTTCTGGTGCGGCGGCCAACAGGGATATCACCTCGACAAAAGTCAGGAACCCCCCGAGGGCCGCATCGCCCCCGGCGTCTTCACCCTCAAAGCCGACGGGAGCGCACACGAGATCTTCGCCGTAGGCGGCATGGCCAATCCCGTGGAAGTGACTTTCGGAGAAAACGGTGACGTCTTCGGCACCCTCGCCATCCTCGACCGGCCGGAGGGCGCCCGCCACGACGCCCTCCTGCACTGGGTTTATGGGGGACGCTTCCGCCCGCGCGAGGGATCCCCCGTTCCGCTCAAACCCACCGGCCCCTCCCTGCCGCCCTTGAGCCACGTCGGACAGGTCGCGCCCGCCGGCCTGACCCTCTATCGCGGAACTCTTTTCGGCGACGAATACCGCAAAAACATTTTCTGGTCGCAGTTCAACACTCGCACTGTCGTGCGCACCACCATCTCCTCTAACGGAGCCACCTACAGTTCAAAGGACGCACCCTTCCTCGTGAGCACCGATATCGACTTCCACCCCACCGATGTCGTCGAAGACGCCGACGGAAGCCTCCTCGTCATCGACACCGGCGGCTGGTTCCGCCACGGCTGCCCCACCTCCCACATCGCGAAAAAAGACGCCAAGGGAGCCATTTACCGGATCCGCCGCACCGGCGCCCCCACGCCCGAAGATCCCCGCGGCCTCGAGATCGACTGGAATAACCTCGACCCCGCGGGCCTCGCGGAATTCCTCGAAGACGCGCGTCCCGCCGTCGAAGACCGCGCCATCGCGACCCTCGCCACCCGCGGCAGCGAAGCCCTCCCCGTCCTCCGCAAGTTCCTCGACAAGGGATTCATCACCACCCGCCGCAACGCCGTCTGGACCCTCGTACGCATGGACACCGCCGCCTCCCTCGACCTCGTGACCCCCGCCCTCAACGACCCCGACCCAACCGTCCGCAAAGCCGCCGCCTTCTCCCTCGGCATGGCCCGTCACCACCCCGCGGCCACACCGCTCGCCAACGCCCTCGCCCGGGAGGACAACCCCGCCGCCCTCCGCGAACTCGCCACCGCCCTCGGACGCATCCGCGATCCCCTCGCGGTCCCCGCGCTCGCCGGCGCCCTCGCACATAGCGCCGACGCCTTTTCGAACCACAGCCTCATCTACGCCCTCATCGAAGTCGGAGCCCCCGCCCCCCTCCACCCCCTCCTCGACCATCCAAGTCCCGGGGTCCGCCGCGGCGCGCTGCTCGCCCTCAGCCAGATCGAGGGCGCCACCCTGACATCCACACAAATTGCCCCCCTCCTCCGTGCCCCC
>JAHEJT010000236.1 GCA_024638765.1 Verrucomicrobiales bacterium | reverse complement strand
TACGTTGGGCACCCCCTCGTTCCGGCTGGTGAGACACAGCAGATCCGCCGCCCGCATCGCCGCAGCCACCTCCTCACCCGAGAAACTCTCGGCCATCTTGAAATTTCCCTCACATCCCAACTCGGCCGCCAGGCATCGTGCCGCTTCCCGCAACGGTCCCCGTCCCACCATCAAGAGCCGCAATCGGCCGCGCAACTCCTCCGTCCGCCCGGCCATCGCAAAAGCCCGCACCAGGAGCAACGGGTCTTTGACTTCAAGAAAATTTCCAACGAAGAGAAGAACCCGGTCGTTCTTTGCATACCCCAGCCGCTCCCGTTCCCGAGCGCGCTCCTCATTGTTTCCCTTCCGGAACACCGCGAGATCAACCCCGTTGTAAACCGGGTGCACCTTTTCCTCGCGCGCTCCCGCCGCGGTGAGCCGCAAACCCAGGTCCGCACTCCGTGTGATCACCCCCGCGCTCTTTCTCACCGCATCCAGGATAAGATCGCGTCGTCGACCCATCTCCAGATAGCGATGCACATCCGATCCCTGGGCCACGAGCACCGTGGGCACATGGAACTCCACCCCCAGGGCCGATGCTGCACAGCCGTCCGGATACAGCCAGGAAGACAGGATCACATCGAAGGGATACTCCTCGCGCAATGCGATCAATCGCCGGCGCAGCACCCCGCGCATGCACAGGTAATTCCAAGGCGCCCCGAATTTCGGCACGTAAAAGGAGGACGCATACAGCGGCGAAAATATCGCGTCACGTTCCAATGGCCGGCGCCGTTTTCCCCAGGGCCATAGCCCGGGCCGCGGGGATATTACCCGCCATTCGCCCACTCCCGCATCCTGCAACTGATGCAGGAGCACGGCGTTATCCTGGCCGCGCACCGGCTCATCCGCGTCGGGAAAGAGATTGGAAACGAAAAGCCCCTTCATTGCCGTCGCGCTTCCTCGGTCCGAACCGGACCCTGAACCCAAATTCCATGTCGCGCCTCGAGCTCGCGATAAGAGCCGCTGATCTGTTCCGCCTCCGCGTCATCGACGTACCCGGGCACTCCCCAGACCCGCATCGGCGCGATATCCTTCGTCCACGGCTCCCCCCTCTCCTCGGCGCGCCGTCGCAGGCCCTCGTTAAGCAGTTTTGTCGATTGCAGGCACCCGATGGATCCCCGCGCCCATTCCAGTGGCGAGAACTCGCCGGCGGACGCCGCGTCCACCAACCGTCCGAGGTCTTCCGCCAGGTGTCTTTCCCGAAGAAACGCCCCCGTGCGCCGGTTGACGAAAGCCGAGGATCCAATATGGGCGCCTTCCAGCAAGCCCACTGCGGCGCCCGCGCAAAGGCTCTCCGCCACCACCACGCAGGAGCCTTCCCTTCGCGAGAGAATCAAGGAAGTTTTTGATCTCTCCTGCAAGGCCGCCACCTCGTCGACACGGAGCCGGTCGTGGAACTCGATTTGCTGGGGCGCCCGGTGCGCTGCCGCCATTTTCCGGACGTGTCCCATCGTCCTTCCGGCTTCCGGCTGACCCGCCAGCACCACGCGCCAGTTCGCAGGCAAAGCGCGCAAGGCCTCGAAAAGCAGCCAGTGCCGCTTGAATGGCGCCCAGTTGGCAACCATGAGCACATCAATATCCCGCTCTTCGGCGGGCTTGGGAGAATAACATTCCGGGTCCACCCAGCTGGACATGTAAAGCGGTGTTACCGCGAACCCAAGGTCCATTCTACGAAACCATTCTTCATCGCGCGCGTTGGAAAGCATCAGGGTCACGTCCGCGTCTTCAAAGCCCGCCAGAGGCCAGATCGCCTGGGGATAAGGGGGCGACCACGAGCTGGCGAAGACGATCCGGTAATCCTTCAGCAATTCCCGAAGCTGACGGCAATGCAGGAGTGCAATGAGATTTGACTCGAACCAAATTACGAAAACACCGCGCTCTCCCCCTGCACCGGGGGCTTTGAGAATCAGCGAGCGGTTGAGCACGACGTTATCATCCCGATGCCTGACTCGATAACGGTCCCATCCGATTTTCTCTCGAAACCAGATGTTTCCCTGATCCTCCGATTTCCGGTCCAGGATGCCCGGGCGCAGTTTATCTTCGAGCCGCCGCGCCCCGCCGGAATCAATTCCCAGCGCCGCGCGGTAAGCGTTGGCCCAATGTCCAAGACGACGCGCAGGATCAGCCGCAAGCCGTCCGGCACACCAGCAGGTCCAGAATTTGCCCCTTTCCGCGAGGCCCCCGTAATGAAGCCGGTCGCTCCACTTCCACCGCGTTCTCTGGACTAGCGCGCTCAAACGGCAACAGTCTTACCAGGACTGCCGGCAATTGCGAAAAAAAACGCGGGACGCAAATTGGAACCGTGATCGGGGATTCCCCCTCGTCGCGAAGGTCATTGACATCATCGGCGCGTTACCCTTGCATTTCCCCGATCAATGACCTCCCCGGCGCGTCGTTTCCGAAGCTTGCTCTCCGCCGTCGCACGCCCTTTTCTGAATCTGGAGCCGTGTGCCACTCTCGTGGACTGGATCGCCTATGAGAGAAAACGCGTGCGACGCCGCAAGACCGCGGCCCGCCTGGAAGAAACCGGGAAGCTGGGCGACACCATCCTCTCGGGAGCGTTTCAGGGAATGCGTTATCCGGAGAGCGGGAGCTCCTGCGGCATCGAAAAAATCCTCGGCGCTTACGAGGCGGAACTGCGCGAAGTCGTCGAGGAAATTGCCGGTCGCCCCTATTCCGAGATCATCGACGTCGGCTGCGCGGAAGGCTATTACGCGGTGGGCATGGCAATGCGCCAGCCGGAGGCCCTCGTCTACGCATTCGATACCAATCCCCGATTGCTCGCAGCCTGCCGCAGGCTCGCTTCTGCCAACCAGGTCGAGGCACGCCTCCGATTCGGAAGTCTATGCACTCCCGAAACTCTGGCTGGAATCGAAATTCGCCGCAAAGGATTCCTGTTGTGCGACTGCGAAGGCTATGAACTGCAGTTGCTCGATCCCAATGCGGTGCCCCTCCTCAAAGAGCTCGATATCCTGGTCGAAACCCACGACTTCGTCGATCCATCGATTACCGGCACCCTGCGGGACCGGTTTCGACCGACCCATGAAATCCGCACGATCCACTCCCATGGTCCCCGCCCGGCGGATTATCCACAGCTAGGCGGATTATCCTCTCCGGAAATCGAATCGCTCCTTTGGGAGGACCGGCCGGCACCCATGGACTGGCTCGTGCTCACCTCGTTATCCGGTTGATCCTCGCACCTTGAAGAATCTCGTGTTCATTGGCAGTTGCGGATACTCGGGCTCTACCCTGCTCGATTTGATTCTGGGCGCGGACACGAATGCCGTTTCCCTCGGGGAGATATACAAGCTGGCCTGGTATTCGCAGTCCCCGGTCGCCCGCTGCACCTGCGGGGAACCGATCGTCGCATGCCGTTTCTGGTCGGATGTGCTCGCGGAATTGCGGGCAAGAAAGCAAGATCCCGCGCTCGAGTTTTCCGAAGTATACCTCACCGTGAAACGTGCGTTCGATTCACCGCACCGTTTCATTCCTCGGCTTCTGGACCTCCTCCTGGTGCTCGGCAATCGGTCTCTCTTGGAAGTGGGCGCGGCTATATCCTCCGAAACCAGAGATTTTCGCCAGGCAGCCCGCAGCGCATACGAACTCTTTGAATGCGTTTCTACCGTGGCCGAAGCGGAATACGTGATCGATTCCTCCAAGGATCCCACCCTTCTCAAGATCCTCTATCTGCACGCCCCGGACCGCTGTAAAATCATCCACCTCGTGCGCGATGGGAGGGCGGTGGCGTACTCCTTTCTCAAGAACGAAGCACGCGACGGACGCACTCTTCCCGAGACCGCATCGGACGAAGAGCGCTTTCTTGAGGGCACCCGGTGGTGGGTCAGCAAGAACCGGAACCTCGAGTGGGTGCTCAAGTCGATCCCCTCAAAACGCGTCTTCTTTCTCCGTTACGAAGATCTCTGCCGCGATCCGGATGCCGTCGTCGGACAACTCGGGAGATTTCTAGGCACTGCGCTGACTTTGAAAGGAGGCGCCATCGAGAAAACCGCATACCACAACATCAGCGGAAACCCCATGCGCTTCCGCCGTGATGAGACCAGCATTCAGCTCCGGGAGGAATGGAAGGAAAAGCTCAGTCCGGGCGATCTGGAAATCTTTTCTTCCGTCGGCGGCGCACTCAACCGCCGCCTGGGATATCCGGACTCATTCTGAGCCGGGAGTTCCGATTCCGCCGGCCGCCGGCTTGCGGCAGAGAAAACACCATCCCTGCGTGTTTCCTTCGAAGGGAAGCCGCTTCTCCAGCCAAAGCGCACAGATCTTCGCCGGAAAACCGAAGATCGCCCTGCAAACGAAACTTAACGGCGCCAGCAGCGCCTTCCGCAGCGGCCCGGTCCTGAAACTGTCGACGACACGCGCCGTGTAATGCAGCTGGATCGCCAGATTCATGAAATGCCCGCCTTGCGGCGCTTTCATTTCCACCTCCAACCCCGCTTCCTCGAGAATCATTTGCAACCCGATGTCGGTAAAATGGAAGTAATGATAGGGAAGATTGTGAAGATAGGCGGATTGGGGAGCCGTCACCGCCAGCCGCCCCCCGGGCTTGAGAATCCGGAAGAGTTCCCGGCACACCGCCCTCGGATCGCGCACGTGCTCGAGCACCTGGGTGCATAGAATGCAATCATAGGTATCGTCCTCGAAGGGCGTTGCCGCCACATCGCCGACGTGATCGACGCCGCCGCCCTCGAAAAGATCCAGAGTCTCCAGCCGGGCCCCCGTGGCCAGAATCTCACCCCGGAGGTATTGCTCCCCGATCCGGCCGGACCCGGCGTCGAGCACCCTCACGTCCGGTCCCAGTAATCCCAACACCTTCTCACGCACGAAAGCGTGGATGGGATACCGTTCGAACTGCAGCCGCTCGTGGAGTTTTCCCGGTAACACCCGGCTCCCCAGGGACCGCCCCGGCGTGGAACTTTTTTCTGCCGCCATAGATCGAAGTCTTCTTCTACCCGGGGACATTCCCCCGCTCCAGTCTTTACCCGTCTTCCTTCCCGCCTCGGTGCCAGCCCGCCGATTTGCGGTGCGCCAGATAGTAACACAGGGCCAGGAAGGACTGCACGTTGAGGAAGACGAAGCCCGCCGGGACGGCCGCCAAACGCCCGGTAACGCGCGGAAACACAAGCCCCAGCACCGCAATAGCGTATCCCGTAACCTGCAACGCCAGGCAACCCGCGTATAAGGGCCGGGCGCTAAGAAGCAGGGACGAAATCAGCAGCGCCACCAGAAAGTAAGGCGAAGCCAGTCGCAGATACTTGTGGGAGATCAGTCGCCACCACAGGCGATGCCCCCAGGGCAGCACCCAATGCGGATAACGAAACAACATCTGAAAGTTACCCGCCAGCGTCCGCTGCTTGCGCTTCATCTCTCTCTTGCCCGCCAGCGGCAGCGGGTCGAAAGCGAGGGCCCGGGGTTCAAAGAGGACGCGGTGCCCCGCCCCCGCTATCTCCATGGGGATCACCACGTCGTCCAGGATCGTGTCCCCGGGAATCTCGCGAAACCATTCCCGCCGGATGGCGTAAATCGCGCCAGTGCAGCCAACGCTCGAATCCCTCAGCGCTTCCGTATGGCGCAACCCGCGTTCTAAACGCCAATAAAGATCCACTCCCCGCCCGGCGCCGCCGGGACTGGCTTCCACTTCCAGGGCCCCGCTCACGGCGCCGACGGCGGGATCGCGAAAATTCTCGACCAGCTTTTCCAAGGCGTCTTCCGCAAACCGCTGACGCGCGTCACAAAACACAATGATCTTCCCCTTCGCCGCCTCCACGCCCGCGTTCAAGCTCCCGCTTTTCCCCGATGCACCGTCAAGCGCAAGAACGCGAACCAGCGGGGACCCGACGGCGCGGGCATTTTCCACCGTGGCGTCCTCGGATCCGTTGGAAACCACGATAATCTCCAACTTGCCTGCGTCGTAACGGCAAGCCAGGAGGTTTTCGATGCGCGCCCTGATACGCCCCTCCTCATTGCGCGCGGCGAGCACCACGGACAACGCGGGATACTCCTCGCCTTCCGTCAATTGCGGAATCCGCGGAGCCAGCCGGGCAAGAAACCAGGAAATAGCGGCATACCCCGCAAAGGTGTAAACAACCATCCCCACGCCTCCCCAGAAAACCACCTCAAGCCAGAACTCACGCATTACTCTGTCTTCACCTCCCGCTGCCGCCTGCGATCCTTCTCAGAAATTCTTGAGGATGTAATCCCACGCTGCCAGCACAACTTTTAAACCGGCCAACATCAAGAGAAGGTCAAGCACGCCGAGATGCCGCCACCGGATTACGCCTTCTCCCTCCACCCCCTTGCGGGGAGAGTCCGGCGAATCGTCCTCCTCGCTTTCTCCCTGGTATCCGCCGCGGGAACTTGCCACGCCGGTGGCCGGCGCCGATAGCGAGGGGTAATGCCCCGCGGAAACCCCG
>JAHEJT010000071.1 GCA_024638765.1 Verrucomicrobiales bacterium | reverse complement strand
CCAGGCAGCTAGCTGCTTTCTCTTTCTCCCGCTTGCAGTTGAACGTTGAATCTACCACGCTCCTCGTCGGCCTCTCCCCCCGCGCCCTCTTCGCCCAGAATAACTCCGGCGGCTCAGGCAACTGGAACGCAACCACTTGGAGCACGGGCACCGTCCCGGATCGCCAGGATGGCGTCACTCCAGTGTCGGGCGGTATCTCGTCGACAACCGTCACCGGCGGCCAGACGGTCCAGATCATCGGGGGCGACGTCATCACCATTGACGGCACCTCGAACCACGGGAGCGGCACCCTCCAGTGGACCGGCGGCACGTTGCAACCCGCGGCAGGCGCCGGCACCGGATATGTCGACACCGGCGACGACCTCAACCTCGGCGTCGACGGTCTCGGCGACGGGACCATCACCATGTCCGGCCAGGTCCAGCTCGACGTCGGCATGCACCACGGCGGCAACACCCTCGTGGGCGCCGGCACGCCGGAGACGGCGGCCAACACCACCCCGCAGGGCACCAACGGAGGCAACAACCAGTCCCAATACCCGCCCAACGACAGCCAGCTGAGCACCACCTACGATGGGGCGCGCGATTCCGCTTACCGCGACATCTCTTTCTGGCACGAGCGCTCCGATCCCGTCGACAACCAGCTCTACATCCCCACCGACCCCTACAATCCGGTGCACGCGGCCCAGTCGACCGCGGGCCAGACCACCGCCACCGAGCTCCCCCTCTACGATTTGGGCGGCTTCCTCAACATCGGCCACTCCGGCGCCGAGACCGGCACCTTCAACATGGACGGCGGCGTCCTCAACGTGGTGCAGTACGGCTGGAGCTGGGCCACCGGGGAAAACCAGCCCGACTGGGAAGCCGGCGGTCCCGACTCCAACTACAACGGGAGCACCATGATCTGGACCGGCACCACCGCCGCGCTCCCGGGCGAATCCCGCTGGGAGGGATACCGCCTCGACGACGATCTCAGCGACCCCGACGGCGACGGGATCGGCGGCCTCGAGGTCGATCCCGACACCATCCTCACCGCGGACGACGGCACCAGTTACATGTTCGTAGACGTCTCCGAACTCCAGAACACTTACTATCACAACGGCGACACCAACGGCAACAACATCACGGTCGCCGGCACCGCCAACGACCCCATCTTCGTCCAAAGCGGCGGCACCGGCAGCTACCCCTTCCCGGACCCGCCCATCGCCTCCGTCGACTGGGACAACAGCATCGACGGCAACCCGGGTCCCTTCGGCGCGGAGGGCACCGCCGCCCCGGCCGGGATGACCGACCCCGGCCTCGACGGCGTGGCGCCCCTGGTCGATTACTACCACCAGATCGGACGCACCGGCGGCAACATCCGCGTGGGGAACACCGACGATTCCGTCGGGTATTTCAACATCACCGGCGGCCTCGTCACGACCAACAACTTCCAGATCGCCCGGCTTGAGGGCAGCAGCGGAAACGTCTCCCAGACCGGGGGCGACGTCTTCCTCCGAGAGAACATCACTATCGCCAGCAATACCCAACGGACCAACGGCGCCTACAACTTCGGCAACACCACCGCCAACGGCATGGACGCCACCACCGCTTTCACCAACGCCACCGGCGACGGCGGCGCCCAGTATTACGGCCGCACCTCCACCGGCCTGGACAGGGACGGCACCGACCCCACGGCCCAGTTCGCCCCCACAGCGGACGGCGGCGGCGTCCTCGAGATCGCGCGCGACATGTCGATCGGCAACGTCGGGCAGGGCGTCTTCAACCTCAACGCCGCCCCCACCTTCGAGTTCACCGACCCCGATACGCTCACCACCTCCACCCGCACCTCCTACATGATCGTCGGCGACGACATCCGTCTCGCCCAGGCCAGCAATGCCTACGGCGTGTTCAACTTCGACAGCCCCATCGACATCCTCGCCTCCGACCGCCAGTGGCGCTCCGACGCCTCCCAGATCATCATGATCGGCCAACTGAACTCTCTCTCGAGCAACGCGGTCGGCATCTTCAATTACAACCCCCTCGCCGGCGAGATCGGCTCCACCGACCCCGCCCTCGCCCAGGATTCCACTGGCCGCAACGAGTTCGACGTGATGTACGTCGGGGGGGGCTCCAATTCGACCGGCTATTTCAACCACAACAACCACCACACCCTCTTCCTCGACTCCCACCTCACCGTCGGGTGGAATGCCGATTCCAACGGCGTCCTCAACCTGCTCGGCCAGCCCGAGGCATCCTCCTACACCCCCGGCGGCCTCAACGCCGCCAACGATTACCAGGGCGGCATCGAGGCCGATATCAGGCTCGTCGTCGGCGACCGCGGCAACGGTGTCGTCAACCAGACCGGCGAAACCTCCGTGGCCGTCATCAACCAGACCCCGACCGCGCCGAACCCCACCAACTACCGCGACATCATGCTCGGCCGCCACGACGAGTCCACCGACCCCGGCACCAACAACGGGTCCATCGCGTTCAACGACACCGGCTCCGGCTTCGGCGAATACAATTTCGGCCTGCCCGACAGCGGCGACCCGCTTGTCGAAAGCCAGGTCCTCGGGGCTTCCATCGCGGACGCGGGCTCCAATAACCTCGGCACGCCGAACACCCCCACCATCACCGCCCGCAACCTGCTCGTCGGCGAGGGCGGCGACGGTGTCTTCAATTACTACGCCGACACCACCCTGCTCAACATCGACAACCGCATCGACGTGGGCGTCCACAACACCGCCACCGGCGTCTTCAACATCGTCTCCGATGCCGGCGTCGAAGTGCGCAGCGGCGACGAACTCTCGCCCGTGGGCAGCAACCTCAGCGATACCGGCAAGGGCCGCACCGGCGAGATCACCATCGGCGAGGGCGGCCTCGGTTACTTCAACCAGGGCACCTTCGACACCAACAACACCGGGAAAACCCCCGACGGCACCACCGGCCAGAACTCGCTGGTCAACACCCAGGGCAGCGACCTCGTCGTGGGCGGCGCCGGCCAGTACCACGTCGATGACCGCGAGAATTTCTCGACCATCATGCACGATTCCGGCGAGGGCCATTACAACCTCAACGGCACCGGGGCCTCCATCGACCTCGGCGGCGCCACCCTGCGCATCGGCAGCGGCGACAACATTCAGGAAGGCGTCATGATGCGCGATGACAACGGCAACCAGGTCGCCCAAACCAACTCCGTCTCCGTCGGCACCAACAACCGCACCGTGGTGCGGGACATCCGCAACCCGTGGACCACCACCACGGGTTCCTGGCAGAGCGAGTCCGGAGAAACCGACAATGTCCCCCAGGGGACCGGCACCGCCTTCGGGACGGCCAACACCTGGACGACCGAGAACCCCACCGAGAACCCCGTCACCGATGAGGCGGGCAACGCCATCGGCCCCGACTTCAACATGTTCGCCGGACCCGAGGACGGCCAGGGTTCCCTCGGCATCTTCAACCACAACAACGACACCGACTTCACCTTCGGCGGCGCCGGCGACGGCCTCGTGCTCGGCGACGGCGACAGCGCCCAGGGTTTCTACAGCCAGAACGGCACCGGCGACGTCACCCTGGCGTCCGATCTCTCCATGTCCGCCGACAACTTCGACGCCGGCGACCTCGGACAGTCCACCTGGTCGGTCAATGACGCCGGCGCCGTCCTCGACCTCGCAGGCAACAACGTCGCCGGGGATTCCGTCGACATCGCCGGCCGCGGCACCGAGGTGCTCGACACCTTCGCCAGCGCAGGCACGACCAACGTCGTCAAGGGCGCCCTCCACAACCGCGCCAACGAAGCGCAGATCAATCTCTACGACGGCGCGCTTAATAATACCCGCCTCGTCAACGCCGACATCGTCCAATACGGCGGCACCTTCGAAATGAGCGAGTCCAACACGGCCACCGGCGTCACCACCGACCTCAGCGCCAGCAACCACGACTTCATCCAGTTCGCCGCGGGCACCCAGTTCACCGACCCCCTCTACTACGCCATGGCCAACGCCGCCGGCGCCATGGACTCCGCCCTCAACTCCGTCGCCGTCTTCGATCTCTACGACCACTCGGGCTTCGCCAACCCGCTCGATCTGCTCGGCAATCCCTCAGCCATCGACTTCCTCGGCGGCGGCGGCGACAGCGACACGCTCGTCGCCGACTACCTCGAGCTCGGCGGAACCATCAATGTCACCTACGACGACAACTTCGACACCAGCCCGGGGGCCTTCGCCGCCGGCCAATACTGGAACCTGCTCGACTGGTCCACTGACTCCGACAACACCCCCGTCAACGGAATGAACGCCGGCAACGAATTCGCCTGGCTCGGCAACCTCAACCTGCCCGCTCTTCCCGCCGGTCTCACGTGGCAGACTTCACTTTTCGAAACCCACGGCATCATCGGCATCGTCCCCGAACCCTCCCGCGCCCTTCTCATCCTGCTCGGGCTCGCCCCCGGCCTCTTCATGCGCCGCCGGCGCCTTCCGGCATCCTGAGACCGGCGCGCCTCGACACCGCCCGTTGCGCTCCCGCCCTCCGGGCGGGGGAGACGGCGGAAGGGTCGCTGACTGCTTGACCGCGTTTAGCTGTCCGTCTATCTAAAGCGAAGCGTGACTGCAGATCTCGCGAAGCGGGATAATCCGGAGGACGAAGACCCTCCCCGGAGCGCAGCGAAGGAAGGGTGGCTGAGTCCGGTTGAAGGCGCTCGACTCGAAATCGAGTGTGGCAGCAATGTCACCGTGGGTTCGAATCCCACCCCTTCCGCCATTGCCCCCCGCGGAGCGGGGGAGCAAATACCGCAAGCGGAGTGGGATGAGAACCGGAGGTTCGACTGCCTGGACCAAGCGAGCGCAGCGAGCGGGTCTAGGAGAATGCGGAGCGAAGCGTAGCCAGAATGCAGAGCCTTCGCGCAGCGAAGGATAATCCCACCCCTTCCGCCATTGCCCCCCGCGGAGCGGGGGAGCAAATACCGCAAGCGGAGTGGGATGAGAACCGGAGGTTCGACTGCCTGGACCAAGCGAGCGCAGCGAGCGGGTCTAGGAGAATGCGGAGCGAAGCGCAGCCAGAATGCAGAGCCTTCGCGCAGCGAAGGATAATCCCACCCCTTCCGCCATTGCCCCCCGCGAAGCGGGGTTGAAACGCAGGTTAGCCCCGCCCTGCGATCGACGCCAGATCCTCAGCCCCGAGACCAGTCCCATTGGTCCTATCCGTCCTCTCTCTTCGTCCTACCCGTCGGGGTGATCCCCTGCTTCGCCGCAGACCTCTTCCTCATCCCGGGAAAAACTCAGGGCCGCGACCGCGGAGAAGCCGCCAGACTTTCCTCCGATTTTCTCGGCTCCCACTCGACAATGAAACAGTGCGCCTCCCCCGTGTCATCACTCAGCCAGACACTGCCCGCCTCCGCACCCGCGTCGGCATCGGAATCGTCGGCCTTTGGAGATGCCTCCTCTTTCCGCGGGCCCAGGACCAGACCACGAGTGGTATCCCTGCCGCCATTTTCCTCCACCCGATTGAATATCCACGGCTCCCGGGTGACCCATCCCCAGGACCCGGCCCCCGGCCGAATCGTGGCGCCCAACCAGAAGGTGCCGCCGCCCGGCGCATTCAAAAGCTCTTCCTCGATCCAACGATGCTCTTCCTTGGAAGTAACGGTAACCAGGTGCCCTCCCAATGCTTCCGCAAATTCACGAGCCTCGTCCCAGCTTAGAGGCAAGCGGGCGACGTAATACTTGCGGCCTTCGAATTCGCTTACACCGACGACTGAATCCGGAATCGACCGGTCTCCTCCGCCGATCAAAGGGCGTAACTCGAGGTAAGCGCGGCCCGCCTCGCGGACTGCGGGAACCACATCGCCAATGGCGCGTCGCAGCGCCAGATCCTGTGCCTCTTCCCACCGGCCTTTGCGCACCAACGAACGAAGCGCCCCATAGTCCGGCGGCGGGGCGGCTTCCAGCACCACGCGAAAACCAAGGTCGAAGTCCCGGCGCGACTCGAGAACAAAAGTCCGCACCTCCAAACCCTCTCCGCTGCGCACAATGCGTTGCGCGCCTTCCTGTCCGGGCATGTTCCCGCACCATTCCCGGGCATTGCCTCTCAAGTCATGAAACCCATGCCATGACAAATGACCCCCCACTTCCCTCGAGCCCCGGCCCGCACCTTCTCCAGCCTCGAGGGGGATCCCTTCCGACAGCTCGAGAATCAACTTTCGGTCCTCCGGGGACGCAATCCGCCCGTGCTGCTCTCCCGGCGCGCGAACGCCGGGCGTCAGGAGGGGATTCTCATAACGCGCCGCGGCCAAACTCCATTCGAAATCCGTCGGCAGCCGGTAAGACTGAGTGAACTCCAGAAGCCCGCGCTCGCGGTCGCGCGCGGTCAACCATTCACAGAATTCTTCAGCCTCCTTAAAGGATACGCCGGTCACCACCATATCCGGCGGTGTCTCCATTCTCGCTTGGCCCCGGCGCTTTTCATTCAGGAATTTTTGAAAGTCCCGGGCGCGCGTTTCCCACACGGACACCAGCACTTCCCCTTTGCCCACCGGACGAAAACGCATCCCCAATTCATTTTCCCAATAACGACCTGCCATTGGTTGTCCGACTTGCACCACGCGTTCTCCCCCGACATCCCCACGCAGAACCTGGATATCCTCGAGACTTTCCGGCAGCGTCGCGGTGTGAAGCGCGCAGTTTTCGAAGGTCAGCACCTGCAAGGGCAGGAACGCTAGCGCGTCCAGCGAATTTACGGGAGCATCGTCGATACGCAGCACCTCCAGATCGCTGTCGGCCAAGGGCCTCAAGTCCGAGACGCCGGTGCCGCTCAAATCGAGCTCGGTCAAGGGAAGTCCGTCCAGGGCGACGATCGATTGGAGCTGGCGGTTGCCGGAGAGATCCAGCCACACGGAACTGCGCTGCACCCAAAGGTGGTAGCGCCAGTTTTTTTGCCGCGGATTGTCCTTCTTGAGTTCCGCCAATTTCCTCACGGCCTTGGTGTAGACGTGCACCGGATTTCGCGCCAGCTTCCTCCCGGTTTCTTCGTCGGCAGGAATCAACTCCCACGCCCGGCTCAGGGCTTCGTGTTCCAAGTAATCGTTGTTTTCCTCGCGCGCGGCCTCGGCGGCTTGCATGGCAGCGAGAAAACTGCGGATGCGGCCCTTGGTCAGGTTCCACTCCGCCGTCATTGCAGGTAAATCGGGCGCGCTGGATACACCGCGTCCCAAATAACGGTCGAGGATCCCGACAGTGGCGTCGTAGCGTCCCGTCTGCAGAAGAATCTCCCTCATCTTTTCGAACAGGCTCTTGGTCACTTCCGCCTCTGCCGCCGCCTCTCGAACCAGTTCCACCGCCTCGAAAGACCTTCCCACTGCAACCAGTGCACGCGCTTTGCGAAGTTTCCCGAGAATCCCTTCCGAGTCTTCGCTCATTTCGATCTCGTTCTTGTCCAGGTGCCGCAGGTAAGCCTGGGCCGCGAAGAGACCGCCTGCCACCAGCCCGATGGCAAGGAACCCCAATAAAGCTGGCCCCCCGCATTGTGCAAGAACACCGTCCACCGCGCTGTACTTCCGCAATTCCGCCGGATCGGATGCGGTCGTCTCGGCCGGCAGGGTGGCCGCTCGCTTCCGTTTCTTCACGGGCGCCGGAGCTTCCAAAGCTTCCGTCTCAAATTCCGGAGGTGGCGGCGGTTTTTCCACGCCGTCCAATTGATCAATGAGCCGGGCGACACTGTCGGTCCGGTGCCGGCGGTCGTTCTCCATAGCACGCAGCAAGGCCGCGGCATAATTCTCGGGAACGGGCACACTCGAAGAAGACATGTCGAAAAGAAATCCCCTCGGCGGATGTCCCATGCAGAGTTCATAAAGGATCGCTCCGAGACTCCAGACATCAGAACGGTGATCGCCTTGGCCCAGCCCTCCTTTGCGCACTTCGGGGGCCAGATAATCATCGATCTCAATCTTGGATCCGGACTCATCCTGTGCGCGCCCGGCGATCTCGTCGCGCCACTTGGAGTAAAATAGATTCGCCAGGCCCGGTCCCAGGATCTTCACCTCATCGTCGTCTCCTACATATATCGCGGCCGGGTTAAGACAGCGATGGGAAAGCCCGGCCGCGTGGACCCGTGCCACCGCCTTGCAGATCTCATTGCCGACCGCGAGCACTCGATCGGGAGACAGGTTTTCCTGTCTCCTCCACTCGAATAGAATTTTCCCCTTCGGGAGTTCCGTGACCACGACTTTCCGGCCATCGATCTCGACGCACTCCTCGATACCGATTACGGACCGGCACTTGAGTTCGAGCGCGACCTCCTTGTCGGAAAGAAATCCGTTAGAGTCGCTTTCTGAGGGACCATGGAAACCTCCGGGAAAGATGTGCACGGCAAGAGCCCTTCCGGAGGTGTCTTCGCACCCGTAATGGCAGTAGTCACCGAGTTCCCGGACCAACGACAGCTCCTTGATCCCGGGAAGCCCACGCTGGATGGCCTCGATCTCCAACGGACCGGCGGGCGCATCGCTCGCCTCGGCAGACGGTGCGGTGCCCGGTTTTTCCCACGGCAAAGCGACCCCACCGGTCAGATCGGTAGGATGACCTTTATTTTCAAGATCTTGTGATGACTCCATCGCCTGACCACCAGCAACTTGGGGAGGAGTACCCGGGGAAAGTGCCCCAGGATACCACGAAAATGCATGATTTACCATAAATATCATAACAAACATATTGATTCTTTTTCCCCCCTTTCCCCCGGATTTTCCCCGCTCCCGCGCCCCGCTCGAGCCACCCTCGCCCATCCCCACGCCCCGGGGTGGCACCCCGGCCGCCGTACTGATACTTTGCCTCTCCGCGAAACCGTTCTTCGCTCATGCCTCGCCTGATCCTCCTCTTCCTTGCGCACCTCGTCCTGGTAGCTCCCCCACGGCTCTTCGCCCGCGATCTCACTCCGGATCTCGCGACCCGGCGCCCCCGTGTCCGCCTGGCCTCGCTTCCCTTCCCAGGGCTCTTCTATCACGAAGCCCCCAATGGAGAATTCGGCACGCACCATTACATCCCATTCCAGAAAATGGATCCCCGGACGCGAGGCTCCCGCTTCGAAGTCAGCCGCGGCATGGTTTACACCAAGCGCGCCGGATTCATCGATCTTGCGCATCTCCGTAAGACCATCGACTGGACCGCGTACATCGCACACCACGTCAGGGAAAAACTTCGCCGCGGCGAATCGCAATGGAAAGTGCGCTTCTATGAACCCACGCTCTTCTATCTGCGCTTTCGATACCCGGAGGGCTGGAACCAACTTCCCGCAGAAACCAAAGCACACCTTCTTGATGAACTCGCCATTCAGATTGCCCAGGAGGTGACGTACGTTTCACTGACCTGGCATGAGATAATTACCTGGTACGGATACGGAGCGACTCTCCTCTTCTCCGAAAAGGCGTCAGCCTTCACGGTTGACGATGTCGTGGCCCACGCCCTCGGCGTCCGGATCGCCGGAGCGGCCATCCGCAATCCCCATCTGCCCTACAATCAAGCCGTAACCCACACCCTGGAGTCGGAGTTGCGCGCCCTCGGTCGGGTCTCCCGTGCTCAGGCCCGGGAAGCATTGGAACAAGTGAAGGGCAATTGGTGGACCTGGAACAGAAGCCGAAAGCGATTCCTCGATGTCGGTTATCCGCAAGGCAAGGTCGAGCCCTGGCTAGTGCGGGATCTCAGTTTCGATCCTGCACCGGAGCCTCGGATCTTCACAGTCCCGTCGCTGCGCAATGTTGCAGGGCAAGACTGCCGAGAGATGCTGGATATCCGCATCCAGCCCCGAGTCCTCCAGTCGAATAAAGTCCACCAGTGGCTGCCCGAACGCGAGAATCCCATCCACCCGGAAGAAGATTTCCCAATCATCCTCGATGGAATACGCACCGAAATGAAAAAGAAATATGGTCCCCAAGCCCTCCTACCCTATGCTGATCCCCCTTTCACCTGCGGAAAAAACTGACAGCATCTTTCCTCGCCGATCATCCCCATGAAGTTTCAAGCTCTTCCGCTTTTACCCGGCCTCTTGTCCCTCGTGCTGCCACTCGCCCGCGCCCAGGATACTGCGCTCTCGGATATTCTGATCCAGGGAGAAAGTTGGGAAGTCGTCTCGGACGCCCACGAATTTACGGATGCCCCCTGCGCCGACGCAGACGGTAATTTTTACTTCGCCGACGTCAAGGGGGGCATGACGGTAAACAAGGTGGATCTCAAGGGAGAATTGAGCCACTACATCGTCGATGCGCCGGGAGTCAGCGGCGCGCACTTCGCGCCGGACGGCAGGATTTACGCCTGCCAACCGCGTTTGAAACGCGTCGTCGCTTTTAAGCCTCCTGGAAAAGTAACGGTTCTCGCTGAGAATGTGCAGCCCAACGATCTCGTCGTTTCGCACCGCGGTTTTGTCTACTTCACGGAAACCCGTAAACAGCAGGTTACGATTATCGATCCGGAGGGCAAGATTCACGAGACCGTGACCGAGATCGTGAGACCAAACGGAATCGCATTTTCACCGGATCAGACGCGGCTCGCAGTCTCCGACCACGGAGGAAAGCACGTCTGGACTTTCGTCGTCAACGACGACGGGCTCCTTTCCGACGCCCAAGCCACTATGACCGCGCGCACACCGCCCGGCACCGAGGAAAGCCGCGGCGACGGCATGACTACTGACAGCGAAGGCCGTTATTATGTCACCACTTCGCTCGGCGTGCAGATTTTTGATGCCGCCGGCCGTCTTTCGGGAATTCTGCCCAAACCGCAGGAAGCGAACCTGGTGAGCGCTGCTTTCGCAGGACCGGATCTCTCGTATCTCTACCTCGCTTGCGGCGACAAAATCTATCGACGCAAGACCAAGACACGCGGCGTATTGTCTTTCCAAAAACCAAGGTGACTCCGGCCGGAATCCAGTGAGAGGTCACGGCTGCTTGCGCAAGCCCTCGTAGGACTCTGGAGCATACTCCGTCTTCTCCACCCTCAGGCTTTCGGGCCGCGCGATCACGGAATGGCCCTCGCGTAACTGCTGGATCGGGATCATCTCGCCCGTCTCCGCATCGCGCACCGCGATCTCCACAACCCCTTCGAGGACGCTGACCTCCACGTCGCCGCCCTCAACAAGACTAACCCCGAAAGCCGTTCCCAAATCAATGATGTCGAACGACGCGGTTTCAATTCTGAATCCTGTCGCGGCGGAGGGCACTTGGGCGACAAGTTTTCCGGCGTGGAGTCGCGCCGAATTCTCCGAGAGAATCTCGAGATCTGCTTTTCCTCCGAGAATGATTTGTGACCCTCGATTGAAATCGATGCGGGCGCGCCCCCGGACCAGGCGCAGGCGCTCACGACCGATTGGCTCGCCCAGTTCCGGCCTCTTCATTCCCGCTGCCCACTGGGCATCGTGACTCTGGGTCAAGGTGGCCAAGGCCGGACCGGGACCCGATGGCGTGGGCAGCAGGTCCCACAACCAGTTAATCGCCACGAAGAAGGCTCCGAACATTGCCAGCGCGGCCACCGCCAGGAGGACAGGGTTGACCCGCGGTCTGGGTTGGGGACGAAGCGCCGTGACGTTTCCGGGCGGTATTCTCGGCACCACGGCGCTTGCCCTCTCCTCGGCAGGCGCCGAGTCTACTTCTGCGGGAACCAGGTATGCATGCAACGTCGAGTGCAGATTCATATGCCGGAGGTAAACCACGCGCGCCTCCGAACTTTCAGAAAGCATCGCGTCAAGACCGCGAGCTTCCGCGTCCGTCAATCGTCCGTCACAGGCCTTGGAGCACAACTCGTCGAGCACCTGGCGCTGCTCCGATCCCGCTTCAAAAAATCTCTGTTCCTTGCTCATCTCAGGCGTATTGCTCCTGCTCACGCAGCACGCGTTCCACGCACGTCAACAAGGTCGCCCGCAGCCTCTGGACTGCCTTGTAAACTGCTTCCACGCTGCGCTGACGCAAGCGCGCAATTTCTTTTATCGTCTGCTCCCCTTCATAACAATCACTCAAGAGACCGCGCTGCTCGGGCTTCAGCTTCTTTAAACACTTCGCCAAAGCGTGCCTCTCCGCTTCCAGGTTGTCTTCTTCTTCCTCGCTCTCCACTGCCAGCAAGGCCAGGGTCTCATCGGAAAACACCAGCTTGCTGCGCCTTTGCTTCTTTAAGTAATTAAGGACCTCAAACCGCGCGATCTTGAAGGCCCAGCTGCGGAAGTTCGTGCCCGGTTGGTACTGGTCGAACTTGCGCCACAGCACGATGCTCGTTTGCTGGAGAATCTCGTTCATGTCCGCCCAATTCATGATTTGCGACAGGATGAAGGCACGCAACGCCGGCTCGTGCTCCACGAACAGCGTCACAAAGGACTCATCTCTGGCGGAGGTCTCGGACATTTGTCGGGTCTCGGCGGATCTCGGAAGGGGCCATCGGGCCCGGTCAAAGGCGGAATCCCCTCAAAATCAGGGTCTTCCTGCAAATCTAAACGTCCTCGCAGCCCCTGTCTGGACAAAAAAGCCGCCTGCAGTTCCCACCCGGCGCCTCCGGCCTGCTCGGTGCCCTTCAACATGCACCCGTCGACCCCGGCCGGAGAACGAGCCTCCAGGCTCGTTCAGAACGAACCAGGAAGGTTCGTTCTCCTTATCTCTTTCGTCTCTCCTCCCACGGAGACCGCCCCTTTGCCTACCTCCTCCCCCCTAGAATCAGCGGCAGCAGGTAATACAACATATAGGCCAGCGAGGTGATGAAGGCCGCCACGTAAGTCAGGCCCGCGGCGTTGAGCACCTTGTTCATACCCTCTTGCTCTGCGCCCACCGCCACCATACCCGATTGCCTCAAAATGACCTTGGCCCGGCGCGTGGCGTCAAACTCCACAGGCAAGGTCACGAGATTAAAGAGCATGATCACACCCCAGCCGATCGCCATCACCACGATACCGGTGCGCGGAGCCAGCATCCCGGTGAACATGAAAATCAACGGCAGCCACATAACCACCTGGCTCGCGATATTGGTTAACCCCACCGAAGCCATCCGCCACCGCAGCGGCGCATAGGCAATCTTATGCTGGATGGCATGCCCGCACTCGTGCGCAGCAATCCCCAGTGCGGCCACCGAATTACCGAGGTAATTGTCTCGCGACAATACCAAGCGCCTGCGCATCGGATCGTAATGATCGGTCAAGACCCCTTCGCCCGCCACGATCTCTACGTTCTCCACGCCGGCAAGCGACAAAATACGATGGGCCGCCTGGGCACCGGTCAGACCCGAACTGGCCGGAAGTTTGCTGAAGCGGGCGTAATTCGATTTGACCCGCGCGGTGGCGAACAACGACAGGCCGAACGTCACGATGAGAATGATCCAAAATAATAGCATCTCGATTCCAGATGAGTCGGTTTATAGATGTGATTGTCTTATCCACTTTCCATATTAGACAATCTTAATCAGAAAACGTTGACCGCTCGCGGTGGCGGGCGGTCGTTTTCTCCTAAATCATTGATTATAAGCGATTTGGGTCGTTAGTTGACGTCGATGAGCCGCGGTTTGCTCACTTCCCGCAGGGGCAGACGCAGATTGAGAATCCCGTCCTCCACCCTCGCGGAAATCGCGTTTTCCTCGATGTCCCGATTCAATCGGAGCTCGAGCCGGTAAGTGCCGCGCGCCAGCTCTTCCTGCAACGGCTTCCAATTCGCGGGCACGTCGCGATGCGGCGTTCCCGTGATCGTGAGCCGGCTGTTTTCCAGCGAGACGTGGACGTCATTCTTGCGGACTCCGGGCATCACCACCCTGAGTTCAAAGGCGTCCTCTTCGCTGTGCACGCGGTATTGCGGCTTCACAAAAAACTCCCGTTCCGGCCGGTCAACGGCCTCTCCAGCACTTTCTTTTAATTGCTCAGACATTGTTCTTTCTCCTTATGGTTCGATTTATTGAAGCGGTTCCCGTCGCGGGACGATGCTCCCATCGGCGAATCCCGTGCTTACTCCCCGATCTCAATCGATCGCGATTTCTTTCGGTTGTTCCTTCCTTTCCCGCGGCAGAGTCACGGTGAGAATTCCGTCCTTGAGGCTGGCCGAGACCTTGTCCTCTTCGACGCCTTCGGGAACCGTGAGCGATCGCTTGTAGGCCACGGATTCCCGCTCTTCGCCTTCCTCCGCCTTGCGCTCGTAGGTGAGCGTCAGCACCGACTTGTCGAGTTCCACCTTTATTTCGTCTTTCTTGACCCCAGGCAGTTCCACACGGGCGTAGTAATTCTCCTCGTCCTGGTAAAGATCCGCGGCTAGGCGCGGCTCACCGGATAACAGATTGCCCACCTCTCCCAGCCGCGAGAACTGGGACCGGCGCGGAAAATTGCCGAACGAACTTTGGAAGAGCCGATCGAAATCACTGAAGAGATCAGTGAACTCGGGATAGTTGTATCGAATCAGTTTCATTGCTTTGGCTTTCTTTTTTTTGGGTTGATTGGTAAAAACAGAGTTTCTACTTCCCTTATACGCATACACCGTGCCAACCCGCAGAGTTTCGCCACAACTCGTTGATAATAAATGCAATATGGCATTCCAAGGCATCGATGCCTGAGCGCCCTATCGCGTCATTTTGACGCATTTGCGTGCCACGCCCACCCTCCACTGCGGGTCACTTTGACGCAGGCGCCCCACAAAGATGCCGGAGAACGAACCTCCAGGTTCGTTCTGAACGAGCCCGGAGGCTCGTTCTCCCCCATGAACTCCCAACTCCCCTCTCAGCTCCCCAGCAACTCCTTCAACACAAAGGGCAGGATCCCGCCATAGCGGTAATACTCCACCTCGATCGGCGTATCGATGCGCACTACCAGGGGCACCTCTCGAGCACTCCCGTCCGCCCGGTGAATCACCAGCGTGGCTTCCTGGCGCGGCTGAATCTCGCCGCCGATCCCCAGGACATCAAACGTCTCCGATCCATCCAAACCCAGACTCTCCGGTGTGACACCTTCCTCCCTGAAATTCAACGGTAACACGCCCATGCCCACCAGGTTGGAACGATGGATTCTCTCAAAGCTCGTCGTGACCACCGCCTTAACTCCGAGCAAACGCGTGCCCTTCGCCGCCCAATCGCGGCTGCTGCCCATTCCATAATCGGCCCCTCCCAAGACGATCAATGGCGTCTCCTTTTCGCGGTAATGTATCGCCGCATCGAAGATGGAGGTCTCGGTCCCTTCCGGATAAATCTTGGTGACCCCGCCTTCGGTCCCCGGCACCATCAGGTTCTTAATCCGGACATTGGCGAAAGTCCCGCGAGTCATGACCCGGTCGTTCCCGCGCCGGCTCCCGTAACTGTTGAAATCCTTTTTCTCGACGCCGTGCTCCACGAGGTAACCTCCTGCGGGCGAGTCCTCCACGATGGCCCCGGCCGGTGAAATGTGATCCGTGGTTACGGATTCACCGAAAATTCCCAGGGGACGCGCCCCGCGAATCTCTTCCACCTCCACTGGCTCCGTCGAAAAGGCGTCAAAAAACGGCGGCTCCTGGATGTAAGTGCTCTTCGAGTCCCACGCGTAAACCGCCCCGGTGGCCGAGGGGATATCGTTCCACTTCGGATTCTGATCCTCGAAATCGCTGTAAAGCTTTTGAAAGACTTCCGGCTTCAAGGCGGACCGCATCTCGTCGCGAATCTCATGCAGGGTCGGCCAGAGTTCCTTGAGGAAGACATCGACACCATCCTTGTCTTTCGCAATCGGTTCACTGGACAAATCGATGTCCACCGTCCCCGCCAGCGCGAAGGCCACCACCAGCGGCGGCGACATCAAAAAATTTGCACGAATACTCTGGTGCACGCGCGCTTCGAAGTTCCGGTTCCCAGATAGCACCGACGCCGTAACCAGATCGTGCTCCTGGATGGCATTTTCGATAGAAGGATGCAGCGGGCCCGAATTTCCAATACAAGTGGTGCATCCATAGCCCACCGTCTGGAATCCCAGCGCGTCCAGGTATTTCGTCAGGTGCGTCTTGTCGAGGTAATCGGTGACCACGCGCGATCCCGGCGCCAGTGAAGTCTTCACGAAGGGGTCCACTTGCAACCCGCGCTCCACCGCTTTCTTCGCCAGTAATCCCGCCGCCAGCATCACGCTGGGATTGCTCGTGTTGGTGCAACTCGTAATCGCCGCAATCAAGACGCTGCCGTTGGCGATCTCGGTGTCCGCCTCGCGCGCCGCCGCCGCCGTCTCGAACGTGTCGGGCGTGGGCCGGTCGGCCACCATCTCCTGCTCATCACGCGGTGTGCCGGGTCCCATCTCCCTGGGATCGCTCGGAATTCCACCCCCGATTCCCGCCCCCCCGTTGAGGTGAATCGGAAACCGTGCCTCGAGATCGGTCCTCGTCTTCCCGTAACCGCCCTCGGCCTTCGGGGACTCGAAAAGCAGTTCGAACTTCTTCTTCAGGCCGTCCAGTTGTATGCGGTCCTGCGGCCGCTTCGGACCCGCCACGCTCGGTCTCACATCCGCGAGGTCCAATTCGATGTCGACGCTGTAATCAATGTCGCCCTTCCGAGGTATCCCGAACAATTCCTGCGCCTCGAAGTAATTCTGGAAAGTCCCGCACTGCTCGGCGGAGCGCCCCGTCGCCTCCATGTACTGGATCGTCTCCCCGTCCACAGGAAAAAATCCCATCGTCGCGCCATACTCGGGAGCCATGTTGGCGATCGTGGCGCGATCGGGCAGCGGCAGGTTGGCCGCGCCTTCTCCGTAAAACTCGACAAACTTGCCAACGACATTCGCCTCGCGCAGCAACTGCGTCACGTGCAACGCAAGATCGGTGGCCGTCACGCCTTCACCCAGTTTGCCCGAGAGATGCACGCCCACCACTTCCGGCGTCAGGAAATAGACCGGTTGCCCCAGCATCCCGGCCTCTGCCTCGATCCCGCCGACGCCCCAGCCAACGATACCGAGCCCGTTGATCATCGTGGTATGAGAATCAGTCCCCACCAGGGTATCCGGATAATAAAAGCCGCCTGACTCGAGGACGCCCTTGGCGAGATACTCCAGGTTCACCTGGTGCACGATCCCGATTCCCGGCGGCACGACGTTGAAGGTATTGAAGGCCTGCTGACCCCATTTAAGAAATTCGTAGCGCTCGCGATTGCGCTTGAACTCCATTTCCAAGTTACGCTGCAGGGCTTCCGCCGAACCCGCAAAATCAACCTGGACCGAGTGATCCACCACCAGGTCCACCGGCACCAGCGGCTCGATCATCCCCGGATCTCTCCCCAGCCGGTCCACCGCGCTGCGCATCGCCGCCAGGTCCACCAACAAGGGCACTCCCGTAAAGTCCTGCAACACGATCCGCGCCACGATGAACGGGATCTCCTCAGGCGCGGGTTTCTTTGCGTTCCAGTCCGCGAGGTTGCGGACGTCGTCCTCGGTGACCTTGACACCGTCACTGTTCCGCATCACGGACTCCAGGACGATGCGAATGCTGACCGGGAGCCGCGAAATCGTCCCGATGCCCTCTTCCGCAAGCGCCGGCAGGCTGTAGAATTTTCCCTCGGAGCCGGAGCCCGTGGTAAATGTGCGAACTGTGTCCATCAATCAGGCACGATTCACGATCCGATTCCGAAATTAATCGGATCAGCCCAGCGCACCCAATTTCGCCTTGATTGCGTCGAAATCGGGAAGTTCACCGGGATTGTCATGCGATTCCGCGTATTGGATGACTCCCTGCTTATCGACAATGAACGCGGAGCGCTTGGCCACGCCGCCCATTGTCAGGTTCTTATCGGGAAGAAAAGAGTCGTAGGCCACGTCATAGGCCTTGGCCGCTTCGTGCTCGTAATCGCTAAGCAAGGTCAGCTTAATTCCCTCTTTCTCCGCCCACGCCTGCTGCGCGAAGGGGTTGTCTCCACTGATCCCGAAGACCTTGGCGCTGAGCTGTTCGTAATCGCCGAGCCCCGCGCTCACCGCGCAAAACTCATCTGTGCATACTCCTGTGAACGCCATCGGCACGAACAGAAGAAGAAGATTCGCGCTTCCAATCTGATCGCTCAATTTCAAAAGCTCGGGGCCGTCGGACCCAAGAGTGGTGAGAGTAAAATCCGGTGCTTTGTCGCCAACTGATAAGGCCATGATATTTTAACTAAGGTAGGTGGTTCGAAACAATTGGTCCCTCCGGGACTTGGGACGGCCACTATAGAATGCCGCCTTTCCCGGTCAATAGGGAAATAGCCCCGCGGGCGCGCCGCCCAGCCCCGGAGACGCCGCGGGCCATCCTTTGCATCCCGGCCGCCGGGTGTCGCGCGGTCCCCTTGACACTGAATCGAACTCCGCCGATAGCTATCGAAGGATGCCGCCAATCGATCAATCCTCTTCCGAAGCGCGCAGGCTCGAAGACGCCATTCGATTGATCCGGAATCGGAGAACCATCAAGCCGACCGGGATGAGCGACGAAGAGATCCCGGCCGATCTCCTGGAAGTTCTCCTCGAAAATGCCAACTGGGCCCCGACCCACGGAATGACCGAGCCGTGGCGCTTTAAAGTCTTTCGCGGCGCGGCCAGGACACGGCTCGCAGAATCTCTGCAGCGCACTTATAAAGAAACCACCCCGGAGTCATCCTTTCGACAGGACAAGTTCGAGAAGCTCGGCAAAAACCCGCTCCTTGCTCCCGTGGTGATCGCCGTCTGCATGCGCCGGCAGGAAATCGAAAAGATTCCCGAGATCGAGGAAATCGAGGCCGTCGCCTGCGCGGTGCACAACATGCACCTGACCGCCTCCGCGGCGGGCCTGGCGGCTTTCTGGTCTTCCCCGCCGATCATTTATGGTGACGAAATAAAAAGCTTCCTTGGCCTCGAGGAAAAGGATCGATGCCTGGGCCTCTTTTACCTCGGGTTCCCGCGCCATGACGAACCCTGGCCCGAAAGCACCCGCCGTCCCGTCTCCGAAAAAACCGAATGGGTGGGGGAGCAAACTTCGCCGGGCAAGCCGCAGATACCTTGACGCGATCTCATGCTTCAATCTCTGGATGGTTTGAGCTTATCCGCAATTCCCAAAAACTTGCTTTTGAAGTCCCCTCTCCCTTGGGGAGAGGGCTAGGGTGAGGGGCATCCATTTTACTCGTAGAGTCTCTCTTGCTCCCATGCACATGTTTGCCTTCACCATTGACTGGGGCGCCATCGGCGGCGGCACGCTCGCCGTCCTGTCCTGGATCCTCGTAATCATCCTCGTGCTCGGCGGCTTCGTCGGCACCGCCTTGCCCATCCTCCCGGGGACAGTGCTCATTTTCCTGGGCGCGCTGGCGCATTATTTCCTGATTGGTCCGCCGGACACTTTGGAGATCCTCGGTTTGAGCATCCTGCTGATACTCGTGATCGTCTCCTACATCATCGACTTTGCCGGGGGGGCCGTCGGCGCAAAGTGGTTCGGCGCAAGCAAGTGGGGCGCCATCGGCGCGCTCGTCGGCGGGGTGGCAGGATTCTTCTTCATGCCCCTGGGACTGCTCGTCGGCCCCCTGGCGGGAGCCGTTATCGGGGAGCTCGCCTTCGCCAAAAAGGCCATCAAGCCGGCCACCAAATCAGGGGTCGGCACCGTCGTGGGCACGGCGGGCGGGGTCGCCGGAAAGCTGGCCGTGGCGGCCCTCATGATCCTCTGGATGGCGATCGATATCTTCTGGTTTCGCGCTCCCTTTTGACTCCGGCGCCGCCCGCAGCTATACTTTTCCGGTAGATCCTGAGACGGTCGCTCGCAGTCCCCCGGTTCGCCGGGGCGCGAGAGGAAAGTCCGGACACCACAAGGCAGCGCGCCCTCCGAAGCCTAGGCGAAGGAGGGGAGTCCCGGGCCAAAGCCCGGGGCGACGGAAAGTGCCACAGAAAATATACCGCCTGACTTCAATGGGCTCGCCACGGCGTAGCGCAGCGAAGCCGGGTAAGGGTGAAATGGCGAGGTAAAAGCTCACCGCTCCCGAGGCAACGACGGAGGCAGGGCAAACCCCGCGCGGTGCAAGACAGAACAGAGGAAACGGAAAGCCTGACCGGCTCTTTCCCGCGAAAGCGGGACGGAATGACCTCGGGTATTAGTCGCCAATAGACAAATGGCCGTCACCCTTCGGGGAACAAAATCCGGCTTATGAAGGTTCTACCCCTTCTCTAAACGGCCCGCCCCCGTCGCACAGACGGGGCGGGCCGCCTTTTTGATGCTACGGCCGACCGGCGCCCGCCCCGCGCACCATCAGTCTCCGCGCCCCTTGACACCCGCCACCCGAGACTGGAAACTCTGCCCCCATGAGCGAAGCGAAACCTCTCGAAGGCAAAACCGGCGTCGTCTTCGGCGTCGCCAACAAACGAAGCATCGCCTGGGCCATCGCCCAGGCTTGGGCCGACGCCGGGGCCAACCTCATCTTCAATTACCAGGGCGAACGCCTCAAAGAAAACGTCGAGCAACTCGCCGGCACCTTCGGCGCCGACGTCCCGCTCTATCCCTGCGACGTCAGCAGTGACGAAGAAATCGACGGCTTCTTCGAAAAGGTCAAAGGCCACACCGATAAACTCGATTGCATGCTCCATGCCGTGGCTTTCGCCCCCAAGGAAGCCCTCGAAGGCGACTTCGCCAGCACCTCCCGCGATGCCTTTAAAACTGCTCACGATATCAGCGCTTACTCCCTGGTGGCACTCGCCCAGCGGGCCGCGCCCCTCATGACCGATGGCGGCAGTATTGTCGCCATGAGCTATTACGGCGCCGAAAAAGTCGTCCCCCATTATAATGTCATGGGCGTCGCCAAGGCCAGCCTGGAGGCCTCGGCCCGTTACCTCGCCTATGATCTCGGCGAGAAAAAAATCCGCGTCAATTGCATCAGCGCCGGGCCCGTCCAAACCCTCGCCGCCCGCGGCATCGCCGGGTTCACTTCCATGCTCAAACACTACCAGGAACACGCCCCCCTCAAGCGCAGCTGCGATCCCGCCGAACTCGGCAAGACCGGAGTCTTCCTCGCCTCCGATGGCGCCGCCGCCATCACCGGCCAGACCATCTACGTCGACGGCGGTTACCAGATCATGGGGATGTAAGCCCCCGGCGGGAGCGCCGGCGGCCACCCCCAAGGACCGCCGCGCCCGAGAGCACCAGGAGGGCTCCGGAGGGCTCCGGGACAAAGGTCAACATCGCGTTGTCGTAATAGGACTGGATAACGGGTCCGAACGAAGAGCCGCGGAATCCCGGCGTCAACGCCGACGCCGTATAGAGGGTGTCGCTGCCGGACATCGGTTCTGAGTTGAGGATCAAGGTGCTTTGAATGGCCACCCCGTCGTACATGATCTCGAGACTCCCCTCATACATGGTATCGGCCACCAGGGGCGTCCCCAGCGTCCAGAACCCGGTGCCCCCGATAAATGATACTTCGTTGGTGTTCGGGTTGTAAGAGTAGATGATTCCCTCCCCGGCATCCGAACCGCTAATATCAGTCCAAAAAACAAAATCATACTGGGTGGCGAAAGCTCCCACGGCTGAAAACCCGAACTCGAACGTGAACGTCAGCGTGTCCCCGTTCACCAGCAAGCTCTGCCCCGCATCGGGCCGATGCACCTTGCCGATGCCGACGGAACTCCCGCTGGGAAAAAACATTTCCATCCGTTCATCGCCCGTGTTGAGAATCGTATCCGGGTTCTCATGCAGCAGGACGACCTCCGGAGACGCCGGAATCTGGAAGTTGTGAAGCTCCCAGTCGTCGATCCCCGACCCGAAGTCCTCGGTGAAAACCGTCACAGCGAAGCCAGGCCCCGTCAGCCCGATGAGAAGGCACCCCAGAAGTAGAGAATATTTCCGCACAGCTACAATTTAAATTATCAGTAAATTTAATATAATTAAAGATAAAAATCACTTGTTTTAGACTTGTTAGGGCTCCCTCCGCCTCCGCCGCGCCGGCCGGGCCCTTCCCTCGTTCCTTATCCTCTGAACGCCAAGAACTTGCGCCCGTCCAGCCACTCTCCCAGGCCCCCCGCCCAAAGCGTCCCCATGCCCCCTTCCCAGTGCCCGCACCTCTCCGAACCCCATTCCATGGCCCCACCCATCGCTTTTTCCCCGTCAGGTGCGAAGATAGGCTCTACCCGAAGCAATGCCCTCCTCACACCCACAGAATCCGGACCGCCACCGCCGCCACCGGTTCCATAGCTTCGCCGACGCTTTCCGGGGAATCCGCGTCCTCATGGCCACCCAGGCCAACGCCCGCCTCCACGCCTGCGCTGCCCTCTGCACCCTCCTCGCGGGATGGTGGCTGCAAATCGAAAGCGGAGAATGGATCGTCGTCATCCTTTGCATCTCACTGGTCTTTGCCGCCGAAACCATCAACACCTCCCTCGAGTTTCTCTCGGACCGCGTCACCACCCTCCACGATCCCCTCATCGGCCACGCCAAAGATCTCGCCGCCGCAGCCGTCCTCTTCGCTTCCATGGGAGCCGCCGCCGTGGGCGTCATCGTCTTTGTCCCCAAGCTGCTTGCTTTGATTTCCTGAAGCGACGACCGTCCCGGGCGGACGGCGTCGCAAAGACCATCATGGAATCCTCTGAACTCAAAGAGAGGCTCATCGCTCTACTCGGTAAAGATCTCGTTTCCAATGAGGCCGCCGTCCTGGCCGAACACTCCGCCGATAAGTGGCATGCTTCGTGCCCGCCGCAAATTGTCGTCTTCGCAGAATCGACCGAGGACGTTTCCAAAGCCCTGGCCCTCGCCAATGACAACAATATCCCCGTGACTCCTCGCGGAGCCGGCATCGGCTATGTCGGCGGCTGTGTCCCAGTCCAGGGCGGCATCTCCCTCTCGGTCGCCCGCATGAACCGCATCCTGGAAGTCAATCCCGCCGACGGCGTCGCCGTGGTGGAACCCGGCGTCATCACCGGACACCTCCGGGACGCGGCGCGCCAGATCAGCATGGCCTATCCCCCCGACCCCGCCAGCCTCAACGAATGCAGCATCGGCGGCAATATCGCCACCAATGCCGGAGGCCCCCGCTGCCTCAAATACGGCGTCACCCGCCATTACGTCCTCGGATTGGAAGTGGTCCTCGCGGACGGACGGGTCCTGCGCACCGGCGGCCGCTGCCATAAAAACAAAACCGGCTTCGATCTCATCGGCATGTTCGTGGGCTCGGAAGGTCTTCTCGGCATCGTCACCCAGGCGACCCTGCGCCTCATCCCCCATCCGCCTGCGCGCGCCGCACTATCCGCCGGTTTCGCCACCTTCGAAGACGCCGCCGGCGCCGTGGATTCCATCCTCGAATCCGGCTTCCTCCCCGCCGCGCTGGAAATCGCCGATAAGTTTACCCTCGATGCCGCCCGCGAATACGTGCGCACCGCGGTGGTGCCCGAGGGCCAAGCCCATCTCCTCCTCGAAATTGACGGCCAA
>JAHEJT010000070.1 GCA_024638765.1 Verrucomicrobiales bacterium | reverse complement strand
CTCAACGGATTGTAAGCGACATCCAGAGTCGGAAAGGTCCCTTTGACGCTGAATCCGCTCGGAGACTTCGGATAACTTACCCCGCCCACTTTAGCGCGCACCAGGTTGTAAATTCTTGGACCCGTGAAGGAATCCTCTTCCCAGCGAATCACGCCGACATCCTTGGCGAACCAGATCTTGCGGACTCCCCCGTCCGCACAACTGGGCTGAAGATCGAGACGCACCGTATCCGAAAACGACCCCGCCGGCACGGTCACGGTCTCGCCACGCGCAGCCAGTCTCACCACACCCGTGTTGCAGGGATCGACACTGACCAGGTTGGAATTCCCCACCGGCGCGTCGAAGATCGCGAACAACTCCACCCGCCGGCGCGCCCCGTTCCAGAGATACACCCTCTCCGATCCGTCTCTCGACCAGACCCATTGCTTCCCGAGACCTCCGAACTCGGAAATCAGCCCCCAACTGCTGCTTCTCCTCTCCACCGAAGCACTCCGCCCGCCGAACGGCCCTTGATACTCCCAGGTGTCATCGCCCCGGTTGGGGACATAGTCACTGGCAAAAGCGGCCTCAGCCGCAAGAAATACCCCGCCAATAGATAGTAACCATAGAGCGCGCATGGTGCTCTCCTTTCGTTCAGTGTTTCGTGTTCCAAAAGCCGGACCGTGAAGCTGTAAGACCCGCAACCCGGCAACGTAATAGCATAAAAAAGGTCACGACAAAGTCAAGACAGTAGCGACGAACTGCCCTTCTCAACACAATCACTTCTCTGGCTTTTCTCTGTGCTCTCTGCGCCCTCTGCGGTTAAAATTTCTCTGTGAAAACACTCATCTCTATCCTCGTCCTATCCTGCACCTCACTCCTGCTCCAAGTATCTGAGGCCGCATTGCTCGCCGGCGCCGCCACCAGCAATATCACCCCCCACCTCGGCACTTCCCTCGACGGCGTCATCTCCCAGAACGGACCCGCCACCCAAATCCACGACGAACTGCACGCCCGCGCGATTGTCCTCGACGACGGCGCCACCCGACTCGCCATCGTCGTCTGCGACAGCACCATGATCGCCCGCGCCGTCTACGACGCCGCCAAGGCCATCATCACCACGCAAAGTGACCTCCCCGCCGATCGCGTCCTCATCTCCGCCACCCATTCCCACGCCACCCCGCGCACCCTCCCAGGCCTCACCGATAACCCCCTCAATGCCAACTATGAAAAATTCCTCGCCCGGCGCATCGCCGACGCCGTCGAACGCGCCATCAAAAACCTCGCGCCCGCGCAAATCGGCTGGGCCAGCCTCGACAAACCTGAATACGTCCGCAACCGCCGCTGGTTCGTGGAACCCGATAAAATCACCGGAAATCCCTTCGGCGATAAAGACGAAAAAGTAAAAATGAACCCCGGCCGCGAGGGCCTCATCAAGCCCGCCGGACCCGTCGACCCCGAAGTCTTCGTCCTCTCGGTCCAACATGCCGACGGCCGGCCCCTCGCCCTGCTCGCCAATTACAATACCCATTACATCGGCGGATACCAGCGGGGCCACGTCAGCGCCGATTATTTCGGATTGTTCGCGGAACGCATTCATGCGCTCCTGGAAATAAAAGGCCAACACCCGCCACTGGTAGCAATCATGTCCAACGGCACCAGCGGCGACGTCAATGCCCAAGACTTGACGAAACCCCGCGAAAAATTCGCACCCTGGGATCGCATGCGCACCGTCGCCCACGATATCGCCGACGACGTCCACCGCCTTTACCCGCAAATCGAGCACCACGCCAATCTCACCCTCGCCATGGCGCAGCAAGAACTCCTCTTCAAAATCCGAAAACCCGGCAAACCGCGCCTCGAATGGGCCAAGCGCAATTTCGTCGACGCGCCCGCACCGGGCAAGAAGTTATCTCGCCCCCAAGTCTACGCTCGCGAGCTCCTCGCCCTCTCCGAATATCCGGACCAAATCCCCATCCTCGTCCAGGCCATCCGAATAGGAAACCTCGGCATCGCCTCCAGCCCCTGCGAGACCTTTGCCGAGACTGGACTCGCCATCAAAGAGCGCAGCCCCTTCAAATCCACCTTCACCATCGAACTCGCCAACGGCGCCGGCGGCTATCTCCCCACCCCGCAGCAGCACAAGTGGGGCGGATACGAAACCTGGCCCGCCCGTTCCAGCCTCCTCGAAGTCCAGGCCGAACCCAAAATCCGCGCCACCATCCTGGAACTGCTGAATCAACTCCACGCTCACTGACAATATTGAACCGCGAATGAACGCCAATGAACGCGAATAGGAATTCTCAATCAGTTCTTCGACGCAATCTCGTTCATTTTGAAAACTGATTCCTGTTCGACAAGGCTTCACCTCTCGTTCAATAAAACATTCGCGTCCATTAGCGTCCATTAGCGGTTCCAAAACCCATTCGTGCCGATTCGTGGTTCTTAAATCTGCGTTCATCTGCGTCATCTGTGGTTAAAAAGAATGAAACGCCGCACCTTCCTCAAGACCACCGCTGCGGCCGCCCTGGCACCCCGACTCGCCGAGGCCCAAGCGCAACCTCGTGAGTTGAAGTTATGGGCCTGCGGCGATTCCCACGTCGGCACCGACATTAAGAAAGGCCGCGAATCCCTCGCCGACGCCCTCCGCCAGTCCGAGCACGGCGGCGAGGAGGGCGGACCACCCTTCGATTGGGATCTTGCCATCCACGTCGGCGATTACGCCGGTGCCCAGGGATCACCCGACGACGCCGAAGGCCGCGAAGTAGTCAAACAATTCGGCGCCCTCACCAAGCACCGTCGCGAAGACATTTACGATCTCGCCGGCAACCACGACGCCAGCGGCCCCGGCGAACCTACGCAATGGTGGTTCCAAAAATGGATCGATCCCACCGGCGAAAATACCGCGGATTCCGGCGTCGATCCCGCCAGACGCCCACACCCCGTCCATGGCACTTGGGAACGCTATTCCTTCCGCGTCGGCAACCTGCTCTTTCTGATGATGTCCGACCGCAACGACGGCGGACCGCCGCGCGGCCGCGCGGAAAGAGGAGGGTACCCCGCCGGCGCCGTCACCCGCGATACCTTCGACTGGTGGAAACTCCAGGTCGAGTCGAATCCGGACGCCGTCGTCATCTCCGCACACCACCACATGCTGAAAGAAACCACTGTCGCCTCCGGTCCCTGGGAGGGATTCCGCAAGAAGGCCAATGGCGACTGGCTCTCCCATTACCACGGATATTTTCCCGCCGGCGGACCCAAGGGCGCCTCCTACCTTTACTGGCTCGATGACACACCCGATGCGCAGAGCTTCGAAAAATACCTCGCCGCCAATCCCGGTGCCATCGATCTCTGGTTCGGCGGCCATACACATACCAATCCCGACGATGACAAAGGCGGCCGCACACACATCGAGGCAAAATGGGGCGCCAACTTCGTCAACTGCGCCGCGCTCAGCCGCTATCACGCCGGCAAGACCACACTCCCCATGAGCCGCCTCCTCACTTTCACTGAGGGCAGCGACGAAGTCCGCGTCCAGTGTTACCTGCACACCTCCCAGCACGCCCCGCAGGGCTGGTATCCCAAAGCCGAGCGCACGATAAAACTCAGCAAACCGTTCCAAATAACACCCTAGAGGCAAACCACGAACCTTCTTCGCCGAAGCTACGAAGGCCAAGATGGACATGAATCGACACTAATTGTGATTCAGTTTCGTAAAGCCCGTTTCTCCTATCACTAGATTCTCGAATTAGCGTCTATTCGCGTCCATTCGCGGTTAAGAAAAACCTATTAGTCTCCATTCGTGGTTCAAAAATGAATCGCCGCCTCATCGCAGAATTCATCCTCCTATACCTCGTCCAGCCGATTCTCCTCTGGCTTTTCCGCCACGAATTGCGCCCTTTTCTCCTTCCCGGCATGCTGGCTCTCGCCGCGGGAAGCCTCTTTCTGCTCTACCAGGATCAGAATTTCCACCGAACGCGACTCTGGAACTTTGAGGGGTTGCGCAAGTCCTGGCGCAGCATCCTCCTGATCTTCCTTATCGCCGCCGCAATTCCCGCAGGGTACACGCTGCTCATCGAGCCCGAACTTTTCCTCGGCTTCGCCCGCGCCAAGCCGGTGATCTGGCTCTGCGTCCTCGTCCTTTATCCCGTCCTTTCCGCATACCCACAGGAGCTCTTCTTCCGCACTCTCTTCTTCGAGCGTTATCGCCCTCTCTTTCCCAATGAATCCGCCATGCTCGCCGCCAATGTCGCCCTCTTCTCACTCTTCCACGTCTTCCTCGTGAACTGGATCGCGATCGTGTTCTCCGCCATCGGCGGATACCTCTTCGCCCGCACTTACCAGCGCAGCCATTCCACCCTTGCCGCCGCCCTGGAACACGGCCTCTGGGGTAATTTTCTCTTCACCCTCGGCCTCGGCTGGTATTTTTACGCTGGCTCCATCGGCTGGCGTTAATCCACGCAATCCGCGACAAAAAAATCTGCGTCATCTGCGGTTAAAAAAATATCTGTGGTAAAAATGAACGGCCTCCAAATCTCTCTCACCCTCCCCGACCTCTGGCAGCAGGAAGCCGTCCGCGGCCTCAAAGCCGGTCACGATGTCGTCGTCGATGCGCCCACCGGTGCCGGCAAAACCTGGGTCTTCGAACTCTACTTCGAACAAGGCGGCCTCCAGGACCGCGGCCAGGCTATTTACACCGTCCCCACCCGCGCCCTCGCCAACGACAAATGGCTCGAGTGGAAACGCAAGGGCTGGGACGTCGGCATCGCCACCGGTGATCTCGCCGAAAATCTTGATGCCCCCGTCATCGTCGCCACCCTGGAAACGCAGCGCGAACGCTTTCTCCGCGACGAAGGCCCCGCCCTCCTCGTCGTCGATGAATACCAGATGATCGCCGATGCGTCCCGCGGTCTGAACTATGAACTCGCACTCTCCCAGGCGCCTTCGGATACCCAACTCCTCCTCCTCAGCGGCAGCGTCGCCAACCCAAACGAAATCGCGGAGTGGTTCGAATCACTCGGGCGCACCTGCGATCTCATCCGCGTCAGCGAACGCCCCGTCCCCCTCGATGAAATACCCGTCGAAACCCTCCCCCGCGCCCCGCGCCAGATCAAGAATTTCTGGGCCCAGGTCGCCGCGCGCGCCCTCCTCGGCAATCACGGACCCCTTCTCATTTTCGTTCCCCATCGCAAGGGCGCCGAAAAACTCGCCCGCCAGATCAGCAGCGCGCTTCCCGAGGACGATCCCGTCCCCCTCACCCCGCAACAGGAAAACCTCCTGGGAAAGGATCTCACGAAGATGCTGAAATCGCGCGTCGCCTGGCACCACAGCGGATTGAGTTACACTGCGCGCGCCGGCATCATCGAGCCCCTCGCCAAGCACGGCCAACTCCGCGTCATCGTCGCCACGATGGGCCTCGCCGCGGGCATCAACTTCTCTGTCCGCTCGGTCCTGGTCTCCGGGACCACCTATTACGACGGCCCTTACCAGCGCGATGTCCGCGCCGATGAACTTCTCCAGATGTTCGGTCGCGCCGGACGCCGCGGCCTCGACGAAATCGGCTTCGTCCTCACCACCCGCGACAGCCCCGGCCTCATCGATACCGCGCCCCTCCGTCTCCGCCGCGTCCAGCAGGTCGACTGGCCCACGCTCCTGCGCGTCATGGAACGCGCCTCCATTGCGGGAAGTGCACCTCTGGATGCCGCCCGCGAGGTCTGTGACCGCCTCTTCAGCCGCCAGAACATCGAGCTCGGATTTGACACACCACACGAAGGCG
Source organism: Verrucomicrobiales bacterium (assembly GCA_024638765.1). Taxonomy (GTDB): domain Bacteria; phylum Verrucomicrobiota; class Verrucomicrobiia; order Verrucomicrobiales; family DEV007; genus JAHEJT01. The sequence goes on along the minus strand of JAHEJT010000070.1, from coordinate 17,554 downwards.
ATGAGGAGCAGGCAGACGATTCCTTCCTCCAGCGCGGTCCCCATCGTACGGAATTGAAAAATTCCTCCGGCGCCTGGGAACCCGAAGACGACCTGCAAACGGAAACGCGGCCTCTCCGGGATTGCCTCGTCTATGAAGAAGATCAATGGATCCCCGCCCTGCAGGCGCGCGATACCATCGACTCCCTCGAGCGAGGCAAAATCTGCCGCCTGAAACGCGATTCGAGTTTTGTTTATGGCAAAGAACGGCAAATCGCGCGATTTACCCGCGAGGGAGATCTCCAACCCCTCCCTTGGGTGCGCAAACTGATGCGCCTCCGCGGCAAAACCCCGCTCACCACTCAGGCCTTCGAAAACGAGGTCCTCTCTCCAATCCGCGACAAGCTCGAGGCCGGTGCCGTGGAAGCCGCCTTCAAACGCGGGAAATCCTTCGTCATCCGTGTCGACTATTCTGCGCATACCGTCGAGGCGCGCATTGACAGCGCGGGCAAGGCCATTCTCAATCCACCCAACCGCCGTGTCGCGATTGATTCGGACACCGCTTACACCGACGAGAGCGGCGACCGCCTCGAGCCTCCTCCCAATTCCGCCGCCTTCGCCTGGCGCAAACTGAACCTCGTCGATGCCGACGGGATTCCGACCCGCCGCGGCCGCATCTTTTCCCGCTTCCAACGGGGTGAAGGCCTCCTCATCGCAGCCGCACTCGAGGACGAGACCTATCCCCTGGACGAACTCGCCTGGCATCTTGCAAACCTCCGGGCCGGCATCCGGTTCGCGGATTCCCAGGACGACACCGGCAGCAGCCGGCTCACCGCCACCGCGCGCGCCGCGTTCGGCACCCAGTCGTATGAAGGCTATCTCGAACTCGGCCTCTGCCCCGGCTACGGCGAAGGCGCCGCCGAAGTGGTGGGTGCCTTGCTCGGCGGCGACCGCGATGCCCGCAGCCAGCCAGGTGAAACCATCAGCAAGGGCGACATTGAGCGCGCGATCGTGGAATGGCTCAGTCTGCTCCGTCACATCGTCCACGCCGCGGATGTCGACTGGGATCGCTGGCACGACTTCAAATCCACAGCCGCGGATCTGCTCAAACGCCACGCCCGGCCCCAGCCCGATCTCCCGGAACTCCCCGCCAACGTCCTCGACCACAAGCTCCGCCACCGCCCGCCACGCATTTAGCACTTGGCTTGTAGGTACGAGCGTGAGCGAGTACCCTTCCGGGAATAGAACCGAAGACAAGGCGCCGTGCTACTTACCCTCGACACCCCGACTCCCATCCCCCAAAATCCCCCTTACGACTCAATCTTCCATATCCAATCTTCCATCTTCGCCGGCGAAGCCGGCCCACACCATGAACCGTCGCCACTTCCTCCATACCTCCACCTCCGCCACCGCCTTTCTCGCCGCGCCCGCCGTGGTGCGCGGACAAAACCTCAACTCTCGCCTCCAGATGGCCTCCGTCGGCACCGACGGGAAAGGCTTTTCCGATACCCGCGAAATGGTGGAGCACGGCAAAACCGTCCACATCGCTTTTTGCGATGTCGATCTCAACCGCACCGCCAGGGTCCGCGAATTGCGCCCGAACGCGCGGGTGTTCCGGGACTACCGCCGCATGTTCGATAAGCTCGGCGACAAAATCGACGCCGTCACCGTCTCCACCCCGGACCACACGCATGCCATCATCACTCTCGACGCGCTGCGACGCGGGATGCACGTCTACTGCCAGAAACCGCTGACACACACGGTCTGGGAGGCGCGCCAGGTCGCCCTCCAGGCGAAAAAATCCGGCGTCATCACCCGGCTCGGAAACCAGATCCATTCGCACACCCATTACCGCACCGCCGTCCACGCCATCCAGAGCGGAATTATCGGGAAAATCAAACGGGTCCACTCCTGGGTCAACGCCCCCGGGCACGGCCGCTCCGGATTCATTGACCGGCCGAAAAATCCGCCGCCTAAACCCGAGAACCTCGCTTGGAATAACTGGCTGGGCCCCGCCCCCTGGCGCCCCTACGGCGGCGAACGCATCTATCATCCCTGGGGCTGGCGCGACTGGCAGGACTTCGGCGGCGGCGCCCTCGCCGATTTCGGATGTCACATCCTCGATCCCGTCTTCACCGCGCTGCAGATGAAAAGCCCGCCCCTGGAAATCAGCGCGGATCACACCGGGATGAACGATGAGGTCTGGCCCTGCCAGGCCACCGTCGATTACGTCTTCCCCGGCACCCAGCACACCGCCGGAAAAAAACTGCATCTCACCTGGTATCACGGCGGCCTCCGCCCGGGCGAAGGCGGCCCCACCAAGATCCCCCTCCCGCGCAGCGGCTCACTCCTTATCGGAGAAGAAGGCACCCTGGTCGTGCCCCACTCCAGTCCCGCGCCCAGCCTCTATCCCGAGGAAAAATTTCCCGAGGGCACCATCGAAGTCGTCGAGGGCTCCAACCATTACCACGATTGGGTCGACGGCTGCCTCGCGGGCACCCAACCCAGCGACGATTTCGAATACGGCGCCCTGCTCACTGAGTCCGCGCTGCTCGGCAACATCGCCAGCCGCTTCCGCGGTCAGAGACTAAAGTGGGACGCCGAAGCCTTCCGCTTCACCAACCTCGAAGAAGCCAATCCGTGGCTCACCAAGGAATACCGCGAGGGCTGGAAAATCGAGCCGGTGGCGTGAGCTATCTTTCTCAACCTGGAGGGCAATGCTTCGTCATTGCCGCGAATCACCTCGTGAGTTCTCGAACGAAATTCAACAACACCTTCGCAGCCTACCGCGGCCTCTGCATTCTTTGCGAGCTCTGTGTTTCATCGGAGTCTTTGCTGTCGATGATGAATGGACGAGTTCCCCTAGACACCCGCCAAAACTACCTTTAACTTTTTACTTTCCCACCTTTTACGGGCGCACCGCGCCCACTCCCCATGCTCCCACGCATCGCCGTCACCATGGGAGATCCCGCCGGGATCGGCCCCGAAATCTGCCTGCAACTTCTCGCCAACGAGCGAATCCAGGAGGATTGCATCCCCATCGTTATCGGAGATGCCGAGGTCCTGGAAGCCGCCGCCGACGCCACCGGCCTGACTCCCTGCAATCGCGTATTCGAAAATCTGGCCACCGCCAGGGAACCGGGCGTCCTCGACCTGCCGACCATCAATGCGGATGAATTCTCACCCGGCACCGTCAGCGCCGCCACCGGGGAAGCGGCTTATAAGTTCATCGCCGCCGCCATCGCCGCCGCTCTCGGCGACGACGTCCAGGCCGTTACCACCGGCCCGATCAATAAGGAGGCGCTGGCCGAAGCCAGCATTCGCTTCCCCGGACACACCGAAATCCTCGCCGATAAAACCGGTGCCAAGAGCGTCTGTATGATGCAGTACTCCGAGGAGATCACCTGCACCTTCGTGACCGTCCATGTGGGATACGCTGACGTCCCCCGTCATCTGAACACGGATCGCATCCTCGAGGTCATCGAACTCACCGCGAACGCATTACAGGGCATCAGAAAGCGCGACCCCAAGTTGCTGGTCTGCGGCCTCAACCCCCACGCCGGGGAACACGGCCTCTTCGGAAACCGTGAAGAAGAAACCATCATTGCCCCCGCCGTCGCGAGGGCGGCCGAAAAAGGAATCCAGGTCGAAGGACCGGTCTCCCCCGATTCCGCCTTCACCCCGGAGCGACGCAACCACTTCGACGCGGTCGTCTGCATGTACCATGACCAAGGCCATATCCCCGTGAAAGCGCTCGCCTTCGATAACGCGGTCAACACCACACTCGGCCTGCCCATTATCCGCACCTCCGTGAATCACGGCACCGCCCTCGATATCGCCTGGCAGGGGAAGGCAAATCCCAACAGCCTCTTCGAAGCCGTCCGCCTCGCCGCGAAGCTGGCATCTTGAAGTAACTGCGACTTCCAGTCGCAGAACGGAGGCGGAACTGCGGCTGGAAGCCGCAGCTACTTTCACTCCCCCCGAATCGCGTAAAGATGATTAAAGGTCCGCAGATACATCATCCCGCCGTCAATCGCCGGCGTCGTCCGGCACACCTCCCCGAGATCGTTCTGGGCCAGTAATTCAAACTTATCGGAAGCCGCGATCACTGACACCATGCCCTCTTCATCCGCACAAAAAATCTTTTCCCCGTCCGACACCGGCGACCCGAACACTTCCCCTTTGCCGGCGACTCGCTCACGCCAGATCACTTCCCCGTCGTCCGGCTTCAAGCAGGTCACAATCCCCGCGTCATCCCAGAAAAACATCAAATTATTCACGTAAATCGGGCTGGGGATATGCGGGATCGACCTCTCGACTCGCCACACTTCCTCGAACCCGCCCTTCTCCGTAAGCCTCATCGCGATCGCATGCTTCGGATAATTCGTAAATCCGCAGGTCCCCATGATCATGTCCCCGAAAACAATCGGCGAACTGATGGCGCGTTCTTTCGCTTCTTGATCGAAGGCGCTCTTGTCGTCGATCACCTTTCCGTTCTTTGGATCCACGGCCGTGAATCCGTGCGTCCAGTTGGTAAAGACCAGCACTTCCCTGCCTGTGTCGGGAAGCTTGAACACGCACGGTGTCGAATAACTGATGCGTTGGGCGTGGCGTTCCACTTCCCATTTCTTACGCCCCGTGTCGCGATCCAATGCCAACAGCGAACCGTTCTCCACTTTCTCCTGGTCGTTGTTCAGAATGATTAACTCATCGTACACCATCGGGGACGCCCCGAATCCGTGCCCTCCGGAAACCGGTCCCAGGTCCTCCTCCCAGACCTTTTCCCCATCGTGCGTCAGCGCCAACAGGGTAAGCTGATCCTTGTTGCCCCAGCTGAAATACACCTTCCCCTCGTCGACGGCGGGAGTCGTCGACGCCACGCTGTTAAAGCGATGGCGCTTGGAGTTTCCGGCTTCCCATTCTTTCTGCCACAAGATCTTCCCGTCACGCGCGCTCACGCAGACCGGCATCCGCGTCCCCTCTTCTTCGTCGCCGCAGAGCAGAAAAATCCGGTCTCCCCACACCACCGGGGAACCATGCCCCGTGCCGGGCAATTCGATCTTCCAGGCAGTCACCGAATCGTCCCACTCCGCCGGAAAATCCACGCTCTCCGCCACCCCCGATCCGTTGGGCCCGCGAAACCGGGTCCAGTCGGAGGCGTGGAGGCTAGCACTCATCACGAGACAAGCTGCGAGCAAAACGATGTAGCCGCGCTCGTAAGAGCGTGGAGCGATCCGACACTGCACATCCACGCTCTTACGAGCGCGGTTACTTCTCAAGTCATTCATCACTTCTCCTCCGGCAGCAACCCCCTCGCCTCCAGCGCCCGCTTCGCCGCATCGACACTGATATTCTTCACCGGCAGATCATAGCCTAGCGTGTCTCCATTGGCTGTAAAGCCGCCACCATCCACATCCACAAAGATCGGGTTGTTATACGCGCAGGGCCGAATCTTCGCCTGGGTGCTGCTCCCATACCCGACGGAAAGATCCGAATTTTCGCCGATCGCCACCACGATGAGATGACTGTCCTGGCTCAACGGCACATCGATCTCCCGGTCGAACTTCACCACCCCGCCCGAAAACCAGTCCGCATGCGTTTCCCGCGTAAAATTCAGATCCTCGCGCTGCCTTCCATTGACCAGGATCTGCACCCGGTCGATGTCGATCCAGTCGGTGCACTGCACGCGGACGGAAAGCCGGACACTGCCCGAAGCCCGCAGGCCCCCACCGGCGATCGTCCCATCGGCGGCCTTCACCTCGAGAAACGGACCCGTCGTCAGAAGCATTTTCCCCGCCTGCGAATTGGTCACCATCTCCTTCCAATCAATCTTTGCGGGCGCGTCGCTCGCACTCGGCACATACGTCCGCCACCCGCCGACCCCATTGCCATGCACGCGGTGTGCGTCACACACCGCCACCCCCCACATGCGATGGCCCTGGTTCAACAATTGCAGCCAGACAAATTCCCGGATGTAATCGACCCGATTTCCAAGACCACCTGCAGGCACTTTCCCAATGCGAAACGGCGCCCCCGCCAGGATCGCCGAGTCCCGGTAATTCTGGGTCTCCACACCGTCGACTAAAGAGCCCAGCGCCATGTATCCCCCGTCGGCTTTGCCGTCGTTGTCGCGATCGATGAAATTTTCCACCATGTCCGGATGATTGATCTGGATCCAGCGGTGCGCGTTTGCCCCCTGGTAATCCCGCAGCACGATCGCATTGAGCCGTGGATCCTTCTGCCACACCGGAGCCCCGCCGTCCTGCCGCCGCGGCTGTGGCTCATAGGGAAACGCGTTGAAATGCGCGCCTCTCCCCGTCAATTCGATGCCCGGTATCGTGGATATCTCTTTCTCCAGCCCCAGCTTCTCGATATGCGGTTTCCAGTCGTAAAGCCGGTTGTGCTCGGTGGTGGGCGCAAACTCGATGTGCTCCGCAGCGAGATTAATGACCCGGTCGTCGGTCCCGCAGGTGTTGTCCCCGCTGGGAGTGGAGTGATTGTGAAAATCCGCGCTCACCCATCCCGCCGTATCCACGACGCGCTCCAGTGCAGCTTTCACCTGGATCGTCTTGCCCGGTTTCACCGTGACCTTTTCCGCATGATGCGAGAACTCGATCCCGCGTGTCACCACCACCCGGTAAGTCCCCGGAGGAACTTTTACTAGGAACTGCCCTTTTTCCGAGTGATACTGGTCGAGACAACCGTGCGCCCGGTTGTTGGGCCCCAGATTCGGTGAGGCCGTCCCCTCGATCCCTGCGCCTTGCACGGAATGCTCTTTCCAGCTTCATCGCGGACATCGAAGGCGATCGCCGAGGCGGGTTCCATCTCCACTTCTAATGCGGCGCTCTCCCCGGCTGTCACTTTTAATACCCGGGTAATCGACGGGCGCCCGATGTCTTCTGCGGTGAACTTCCAATCACCCGCTGGCAGGGACACGGAAAACCTCCCCGCCGCATCCGGATACGCGGGCAATTTCTTTCCTTTACCCTTCTCGATGAAAATATTTCCAGTGGTGACTGGGCGACCCGCCGTATCGGTGAGCGTTCCTTCGATAGTCCCGACTTCCGCGAATTGTGCGCTGACGACTCCCGCTGCTTCCATTGGCGATCGTCCCACCGCCACGAATCGCGCGTAGGAAAACTCATCACCTGGCTGCAGCTCCAAATTCGCCGGCGCGCCGGCAGGGACATCCCCGTACCCGAGTTTCGCATACGCATACCCCGCCTTGTCCGCCGGATCGATGGCGTCCGCCCACCGGATATCGCCGAATTGCCCCATCGCCGTGAACTTGTTCCAGACATCGGCCAGGGTCAGCTTTTTCGCCGCCTCCGACTCGTTGCGAAGAATCGTCACGATCATGATTCCCTGCCACCCGTCCACGAGACGGTATTCGTGCCGCTTGTAAAGGCCGTCACTCTCCTCCGCGTTGACCACTGTCTCGATCACCGCTTCCCCGGTGGCGCCGTCGCTGACAACACGGACATGCGAGACGTCTCCTTTCTGCTTCAGCGGACAAAAAATCACGAGTTGGTCGTTATCCTCATCGCACAAGGTCAAGTCGTAGAGACATCCGGGTGTGATTCCGTCGTCACCGTAAAAAGTGCTCATGTTGGCCCGCCGCAGGGGCGCGTCGCAGGATATCACCGCCTCGACGAGGTCGTTGCGCAGAATGAAATCTCCGATGATGCCGTCCGCCTCCTTCCCCCCCGGTAGCTGATCCACATTCCCCTCGCCGATCTGAAAGGCTTCGGGGGCGGCCGAAGAAGGAATCACAGAAACCAAAACCAGGATTGAGAAGGCAAATATCCAGTGTGGGTGAGGGAGAATTCTCATTTCAGGGGTTCCAGAAAGTCTGACCATCCCCATGCCACGGCACAAGCTCAATTCGGGACGCACTTGCCGATCTCAGGCCGGCTAGAAAACGGTGTCATCGCCGTGGACCTTCTGCTAGCGTGAACTGAATCCGTATACACCCGCCCGATTTTGCGACATCCGAAAAGCTGGGTTTCAATTCCCCTCTCCCCCGGGGGAGAGGGTTAGGGTGAGGGGGCTATTTTTTGGATAGCTTCTCGACACCATCCCTTTATGAACTCCATCTCCTTGGTTGTCCTTGTTGCGCTGGTGATACCTACGGCCGCCCTCGCCCAGCGCCCCATCACCGGCGGCGGCGGCAGTTCCTCGGACGCCGGTATCCGCGTCGTCCCGCCGGGGCCGCCTAAAATCATCAAAGAAACCGCGCTCACACCCCTGCGCGGCTGGAAGAACTCGGAAAGCAAAGTTATCACCGCCATGCTGCTGGCCCACCGCATCCCTGGCCAGGACATCGAGAAGGGCGACCCGCCCGTGATCGTCCTCGACGGCAAGATACGCCTGCGCAAGGATAAAAAAACGTTCCTCTTCCCGCTGAAGGACCTCTCTCGCGAGGATCAAAACTATATCCAGGAACTCATCTTCGCGATCCAGGAACAAGAAGAGAAAAAATCTCAAGCTGTCAAAAAATGAAACTCGTATCGATATTGACCTTCTCGGCTCCAGCGCTGACAGCTCGAAGTCACCATCCAAAAAAATCTGCGGCATCTGCGTCATCTGCGGTCAAAAATCAATGGTTCCAGTTTGCGGTCTCCGTTTCCGTGCTCTGCCTTGGATTGCTCACCACCTCCCACGCCGCCACCAAAACCCTCCGCCCCAATATCATCTTCATCCTGGCGGACGACCTCGGATACGGGGACCTCGGCTGTTACAACCAGGACCGCATCAAGACTCCCCACCTCGACCGCATGGCCGCCGAGGGCATGCGCTTCACCAACGCCTACGCCGGGTTCAATGTCTGCGCGCCGTCTCGATCCGTCCTCATGACCGGGCAGCACACCGGGCACACGCGCGTCCGTTCCAACGGCTCCGGCCCCCTCCTCCCCGAGGATGTCACCGTCGCCGAGTTGCTCAAGGAAGTGGGATACCGCACCGCCCTCATCGGCAAGTGGGGTCTGGGCAAGGAAGGCACCACCGGCGCACCCTGGAATCAGGGTTTTGATCACTTCTTCGGTTACCTCGACCAGGGCCACGCCCACAACTTCTATCCCGAGTTCCTCTGGCGCAATCAGGAAGAGGTCACGCTCCGCAACGAGGTCGTCCCATCGTCGAAATACGGCGGCCTCAGCGGCGTCGCCACCGTGCGCGTCGATTATTCCCACGACCTCATGGCGACCGAAGCGCTCGTGTTCATCGATGAGAACAAGAGCAACCGCTTTTTTCTGTATCTTGCCTTCACCATCCCCCATGCCAATAACCAGGCGCAGATGCGGCCTCAAAAGCCCGCTCCGGGCGAAGCAAAAAAATCAGGGTCCAGCAGCTCGCCCGCCGAAGCCTCGCGCGAAGGCCGGGTCACGCTGGAGGGCGACCCGGGCTGGAAAGTGATCCCGGAACAACTCGCGTACCACCGCGAACGCCAGGGCATGGAAGTGCCCGACGCCGGCCAGTACCAGGACACCGACTGGCCTGGCCCCCAGAAGGGCACCGCCGCCATGATCACGCGCATGGACGGCGACATCGGCCGCATCTTCGAAAAGCTCGCGGAATACGGAATCGACGAACACACCCTGGTCTTCTTCAGCTCCGATAACGGACCACACCAGGAGGGCGGTAACGATCCCTACTTCTTTCAATCCATGGGCCCGCTCCAGGGATACAAACGCTCCTGGCACGACGGCGGCATTCGCGTCCCCATGATCGTCCGGTGGCCCGGAAAAATCGACGCCGCCACCGAGAGCGATCTCCCCTGGTATTTTGCCGACTTCCTGCCCACTGTCACCGACCTCCTCGATATCGAGACCCCCGAAAACATCGACGGCGTCAGCGTGCTGCCCGCATTGCTAGGCAAGGCACAGGACGAATTATCCGAGCGCTATCTCTACTGGGGATATGCCGGCGAGAATCCCGGCGACGTCCAAGCCGGCGCCGTCCGCATCGGCAACTGGAAAGCGGTCATCGAGAACAACGAAATCGCCCTCTACGACGTATCCACCGATCTCGCCGAAAAAACCGATGTCGCGGCCCAGCAGCCGGAAGTCGTGGAGGGCATCCGGGAGTTCCTCAAAGGGGCCGTGGAACCTGCAGGGAAGTAACTGTCATCTGCATTCGCGCTAATTGACGGACTTCACTGCCACCAGCCCAAGCGCTTCAGCGCTGTCTTCCGCGCGATCGGAGATATGCACGATCCGGTCGAGCGCTTTTTTCAAATGGAGTTTCGCTCCGAGTTCGAGTGACGAATCCCCGAAGATCGCCAAAGTCAGATTCCATTCCTTTTCGTCTACGACCGATTCCTGGATGCCGACCTGCTTGGCGTGCTCGCGGATCATTTCCGTTTTTCCCTTGGGCTTGAAAAACCCCTTGATCGCTTTGCTCAGCTCCTTCATCACTCCAAAGGATTCCGCGGTAATCTCCTGGAGCGGAGCTTTGAACTGGTCCGGGATGGCCGGCTTTTCGCCCATGAAGAAAGTGGAGCATGCTTCGGCGGCGTTGGGAACCCGGTCGATCGACTCGATCAGGCTGTAAATATCTCCGCGCATCAGCGGCAGAAAGGCTCCCGAATACAGCTTGTCGCCGATGGATCGCCTCAAATCGTCGGCTTCCGACTCCAAAAAGCGCACCCGTTTCTGAAGCTCTTCCGCTGACCTGAGATCCCCGGACAAGTAATCGAAGACCGCTTTTTCCGCCGTCTTTACGCATTTCTCCGATGCTTCCAGGTATTCCATGGCAAGCTCCACCACCTCGTTTTCCTTTTTGAAAATCTTCATTCGGACTTCCTCACTTTTCTACGATTACTAAAACATCGATATTAATAGGCGGTAGGTCAAACACGAGAAACCGGCGGCGCAGGCCGGCGCCAGGACCCACCCCCCCGCGATTGATGCGATTTTCTTCCCGCTGACAGCCTGGAGACCTTTTGTCAGGCCCACGCCAATGACTGCCCCGACAACCGCCTGGGACGTCGATACCGGGATTCCCAGCATTGAAAAAAGGTGCACACCGAACGCTGCCGAGCCCTGTGCCGCCAGCGCGCCGCCCAGGTCGAGAGGCGTGATACTCTTACCCACGGTGTCCGTCACTCGCCGCCCGAACGTGAACGCGCCCACCGCCATGGCGCCTCCGCCGAGTAGCGCCAGCGCGCCGCCGTGCTCCGGGAATTTATTGAGGAGCGGACCGATCGCGTTTCCCACATCGTTGGCACCCAGGGAAAACGAGACATAACACGCCGCCCCAATGACCAGGACTGAGAGAATCCGCGACCAGACAAGAGGATTCATTCGCCGCGAAATAGTTCCCAAGAAGTGGTATACGCCGAACGCCAGCAGCAGACTCAACACGGGACTGATAACCCAGCACGCCAGGATCTTCCACAGGATCGCCAGGTCAAAGTAAGCCGCGTCAGGTCCGACGATCCCCAGACCCACCCCGGCCACCCCGCCCACGATCGCCTGCGAAGTCGATACCGGGATCCTCGTGAACGTCGCCAGCGTCACAAACAGGCCTGCAGAAATAAGGGCCACGAAGATAGCGAGGTCCGGGAGCCGTCCGTCGGGAAAGTGCTCCTTAAATTCCTCAGGCGGGGCCGGATCATGCTGCGATTCGTATTGCCCCTCGGACGTGATCAAAATGCCTTTACCCACGGTCTTCATTACGTGATGCCCCTGCAGGTATCCGCCGATAATTACGAAAACCCCCATGAGCAAAGCGGCGCGCCGAAATGAAATAATCTGCGCCCCCACCATCGTTCCGATGCAGTTGGCGGCGTCGTTGGCTCCGATATTCCACCCGACGTAAAAACCTGCCGCGATCAGGACCAAGGCTGCAAGCGTGAGCGACATTTCAAGTTCGTCTCCAAGATGGAAGATACAGATTGCCGGGACCGGCAACTGTTATTTCTGACACAATCTCGCTCCCGGCACCCCGATTAGAACGCCGCCGCATCGTCATCGTAAAACTCGGAGGCAGACATCACGATTTTTTCATCCGGTTTCCCCGCGGCACTCTCGTCTTTGTCGGGATAATCGAGCGCACTTAGAAAATGCCGCATGCAGTTGATCCGGGCGCGTTTCTTGTCGTCGGAACGGATCACCGTCCAAGGCGCCTCCGGGGTATCAGTGTGAAAGAACATTGATCGCTTGGCCTGTGTGTAATCGTCCCATTTATCGAGCGACTGCATGTCCACCGGACTCAACTTCCATTGCTTCAACGGATCGTTTCTGCGCACATGAAAGCGGCGCAGCTGCTCGATACGGCTCACGGAAAACCAATACTTGAAAAGAAGGATTCCCGTCTCGATCAACATCTGCTCGAAGACCGGGCATTGACGCAGGAACTCCTCGTACTCCGCCTGGCTGCAAAACCCCATCACCGATTCCACACCCCCGCGGTTATACCAGGAACGGTCGAAGAAAACCATTTCCCCGGAGGTGGGCAGGTGCGCGACGTAGCGCTGAAAATACCATTGTCCCCGCTCCCGCTCCGTCGGTTTCTCCAGTGCTTTGACGTGCGCCGTGCGCGGATTGAGATGTTCCATAAACCGCTTGATCGATCCCCCCTTCCCCGCCGCATCGCGCCCCTCGAAAAGCGCCAGCACCCGGATGCCCTCATCCTGAACCCAGCGCTGCACCTTTAGCAGCTCCGCCTGCAGCGGAAGCTTGCAGGCCTCATACTCCCGCCGGCTCATCGGCTTCTCGTAAGGATAGACGCCTTGCCCGTGGTTTATCTTCAGGGCCGCAGCGTGATACAGCTTCGAATTCGCGCCCGATGTCCGCAAGAGGCGTTCGAGCTCCTTGAACTCGTGGAGCAGCCGTTCGGCGCCCTCCGGCGATGTCGCGGGAAAGGCGCCCTGAGACTCTTCTGTGCTTGAATGATTCGACTTCACTCGGCCCGGGGAACTGGGGATATCGCCTGGTTCGCACTCTCTGGCCGGCGAACCCTCTGCAATCGCGGCGAATCCGCCGTCGCGAGCCAGCGTAACCAGTGAAGAATTATTAGCATGCCGCCCGGGTTCTCCCCAAGTAATAAATTACACCGGGAATCGGCCCAGCCCCGCAAAGCGGCCTCCAACCGCCTGTGTCGCCGGGATCCGGCGTTCCTTTATACCTCTACCCCGAATTTTTCGGGAAACTCGTGGGGAGAATGCATGTAATACGAAAGCTGAAGAATATTCAGCGCGTGGTTGCCGATTTTTTCGAAATGATTGTTGATGTCGATCAAGAGTAGCTCGGCCTTGATATCGGATCCTTCCACGCGCATCCGCTTCACCGCAGACTTGTTTGTCTGCTTGCGCAGCGCGTCAATCCGGTCTTCCAGCCCCTGCCCCTCTCTCAAGTCTTCCTCCGTAATATCCATAAAAAGCTTCGCCGAATTGAAATCGATAAACTTGCCAACGGTGGCGACCAGTTCCCCCACCTCGGCCGTTACCTCCGTGGAGAATGCCCGCTTTTTTTCGTACTTGCGCTGGACCAGGATCACAAGGCGATAAAGGCTGTCCCCGATCTCCTCCAATTCGGAAGCGATCCGCAACATGGCGGCCATCGAAGTCGCGTTCTGCTGCCCGATATCCGCGGCGGAACAACGCACCAGGTATTCCGTGATATCATGTGTGAGGACATCCGTGTCGTCCTCCATCTCCTTGAGTTGGGAGACTTCCTTGGAAAGATCCTTGTCCGGATGATCAAACACATTCTGGAAGCCGGTGAACATGTCCTTGATGATGGAATTCAGTTCGCGCGTGGCGTTCTCAGCTTCCGGGAGGTTGAGCTCCCCGATATTTAGCATGTTCTGCGAGATATACGTCAGCCGCATGCGCCGGGCGCCCGTCGGCCCCGGTTTCACCCATCGGCTCACAATCTGTCCGATTAAAGGAACAAAGCCCACCAAGAGCAGAATATTGAGCAAATTAAACGAACTGTGAAACAGAGCCAGGTTGAAGCCGATTTCCGATTTGAACGCGGTGTGAGAACCGACAGCCTGGATATCAAAAGAGCCCCACAGCTTGGAACCCAGCCACTCGATACCGTGAGTAAACGGCACAAAAAGAACCAGCATCCACAGGACACCCAGGACGTTGAAGAGAAAGTGAGCCCGCGCCGAACGCTTGGCGTTGGCGTTGGCTCCAATGGATGCCAACCACGCGGTCACGGTCGTGCCGATGTTTTCGCCGAGCACAATCGCGCAGCTGCTGGGAAAATCGATCCAGCCGTTCAAGGCAAAGGTCACCGTGATCGCCATCGCGGCCGAGGACGACTGCACGATCAGCGTCAGGAGAACCCCAAGCGCCAGGAAGATCAAAATCGAGCCGTATCCGTGCCCGCCCAGGGTATCAATCAGGTTTTGCAGCGTCCCCGCCCATTCACCGGTCACGGTATCCTTGTCAGGCACGCTGTCCTTCAAGAACGCAAGTCCCTGGAAGAGTAGCCCGAAGCCGATTAAGGTTTCACCAAGACCCTTGGTCCGGTTCTTCCCGATGAAAAAGAACGGCAGGCCTATCCCGATCATCGGGAGCGCGATCTTGGTGACGCTGAATTTGCCGACCAGGGCGATGATCCATGCCGTCAGGGTCGTGCCCAGGTTCGCGCCCATGATGATGCCGATGGATTCCACCAGCGTCAGCAATCCCGCGTTTACGAAGCTCACCACGATCACCGTCGTGGCAGATGACGACTGGAGGAGGCAGGTGATCAGAAACCCCGTGAAGACGCCCGAAACCCGGTTCTTGGTCATGGTCGCCATCGCGTAGCGCATCCGGTCCCCCGCGATCAGCTGAATAGCCTCACTCAGGACCTTCATTCCGTAAAGGAAGACGCCCAGGCTGCCGAGAATCTGAAGAAAGACCATCATGAATTACGCCGATGGAACACGATATCGTCTAGGGAATAAATGGTGGCGACGCAATCCTAATCCGGCGTTGCCCCGCGTGAAGCCTCCCCACGGCACGGGGAAAACGCCTCCACGGCAGCGAGCGCAAAGTGGAACCTGCTCCTCGACCGATGATATGCGAAGCAAGTATTTGCGGCGCAGTGACGCCGTAGACAAACCCAAAAGTCGGAAAAGAAGGCCGCGAATCCCAAAGAAAACCCGAGCGGAGCGAGGCAAATTCTCAAATCAACCAAAATCCCATCTGTTTCAGAACTTGCGGGACGGCACTCTAGTAGAGTGGCAGCAGGGAACGGTGGCGGTCCGCGCCGCTTACTCCTCCTCTTCAACCTCCGGCTTCTGTCCCCCGTGACGAATATCGAAGGCCGACTCGGCGAAGACCGTATCCTCGGCGATGTTTTTCGCGTGATCGCCGATTCTCTCGAGGGAACGGAAGACAAAAACGAGGTTGACCAGGTCTTTGACGCGGTCGGGGCTTGCTTCCATCTTCGCCGTCAGCTTTTTGCCGGCCTCCTTGCAGATGCGGTTGAGTTCTTTGTCCGCTTTCTTCACCCCCAATGCTTCGCCAACTTCGCCGCGTCGAAACGCATGCAGACTCTCGTGAAGCAGGCTCGCCGCCATCTCGAACGCCGGTTGGACCAGCCGCACCTCCTCCATTTCGGGACGCTTGTTCAATCGACGCGCCCGCTTGGAGATATTCACCGCTTCATCGCCGACGCGTTCGAGGTTGCCGGACACTTTCATCACGGAAATCACTTTGCGCAGGTCGGCAGCCACGGGTTGGAAGAGAACGATTATGCGAAGCCCTTCGCCGTCGATCTTGACCTCGAACTGATCGATTTCCCCGTCGTTTTTCGCGACCTCGTCGTATAGGGGAGTGTCGCGATCGGAGAGACACTTGACCGCCATCGTCAGGCCATCCTTCACCATATCTCCCATGCGATCTAAATTGCCGTTCATTTTATCCAGGGCTTCCTGGAAACTGCTGAGAATGTGCTGTGAATCTCCTGCCATCGCTCTTCTAGATTAGATTTTACTCCTGATTACGTAATTGATCAAATCATCCATACCGGCCTTCGATGTACATCGCCGTCTCGTTCTCTTTCGGATTGAAAAAGAGTTCGTGCGTCGACGCATGTTCCACGATGCGGCCGAGATACATGAAGATGCACTCGTCGCTGGCGCGCTTCGCCTGCCCCATGTTGTGCGTCACCATCACGATGGTAAACTCTTTGCGCAGCTCCCTGATCAGTTCCTCGACACGCGCAATGCCGTCGGCGTCGAGCGCCGAACAGGGTTCGTCCATCAGGATCACCTGCGGCTTGAGCGGCAGCAGCCGCGCGATGCAGAGTTTCTGCTGCTGTTCCAGGGTGAGACCCGTCGCCTTGTCCTCCAGCCGGTCGCGTGTCGATTCCCAGAGATGCACCTGCTTCAGCGCCCACTCGACGTGCCCGTCGAGCTCGGGCTTCTTCAAACCGCCCCGCGGCGTGTGCGATTTCAGCCCGAAGACGACGTTTTCGTAAATTGAAATAGGAAGTGGGTTCGGCCGCTGAAACACCATGCCCACGCTCTTGCGCAACTCGCTCAGGCTCACGTCCGAATCATAAATATTCTTGCCCAGCACAGTGATCTCGCCCGTGGTCGTGACATTCCCGTAGCGCTCGTTGATCCGGTTGAAGGAACGCAGCAGCGTCGTTTTGCCGCAGCCCGACGGACCGATGAGCGACGTGATGATCCCCTTCTCGATGTCCAAGGTCACGTCGAAGAGCGCCTGAAAATCCCCGTACTTGAGGTCGAGCCCCCGCGTGCGGATGCTGATCTCCCGGCCGGCCGGCGCGTCGGTATTTTCGCTACTTTCAGTCATCCCATTTCGCCCGTCAGGTATCTGGCCGTGATCTCGTGCTCGGGGCTCGCAAACACCCCCTCCGTCGGGCCCACTTCGACGATTTCGGCGTCGTTCAGAAACATAAGATCGTCGGCAATGCGGTGCGCCTGCTGGATCAGGTTCGTCACGAGGATGATCGTCATATCCCCCTTCAACTCCACGAGAATCTCCTCGATCTTCATCGTCGTCACCGGGTCGATCGCGATCGAAAACTCGTCGAGACAGAGGATCTCCGGCTGCAGCGAAAGCGCCCGCGCCAGCGTGAGCCGCTGCTGCTGCCCCCCGGAAAGCTTCGTGCCCAGCGAGCCCAACCGGTCCTTGACCTCGTCCCAAAGCACCGCCTGCTTCAAGCTCGTTTCCACGATCTCGTCGAGCGTTTCCCGGTCGTGGATGCCCCCCCGGCGCGGGCCGTACGCCACGTTGTCGTAAATGCTCATCGGCAGGCCGACCGGCAGCGGAAACACCATCCCAATGCGCCGGCGTAATGCGTAGACGTTCCTGATCTTCCGCACGTCTTCCCCGTCGATCGTCACGCGCCCGTCGACCTTCGCCGATGCAATGAAATCGATTGTCCGGTTGATACATTTCAGCAGCGTCGTCTTCCCGGAGTTTGCCGGACCCACGATCCCGAATATCGAGTTGCGCGCAATCGAGAATGAAATGTCGTCGAGCGCAATAGCGTCGCCGTAGCGGACGGTCACACTGTGAAACTCGACGTGGGTGCTGCTCATCGGTGGGTACTTTCTCGTGTAATTACCACTTTTTGCGCGCGCGGAGGTACGACCGC
>JAHEJT010000003.1 GCA_024638765.1 Verrucomicrobiales bacterium | reverse complement strand
CCGTCAACCAACATCGACAATCGTAAATCGCAAATCCAGTGCACATTTTCCATACCATTGAAGCATTGCGGGAGATCCCCGGCCCGGCACATCTCGCCATCGGCGTCTTCGATGGGGTCCACCTGGGGCACCGCGCCGTGATCGAGACCGCGGTCGGAGATGCCGCAGCCGAGGGCGGTGCTGCGGTCGTGGTGACCTTCGATCCGCATCCGATCCGCGTGCTTCAGCCAGATAAAGCGCCCCGCCTCCTCGCGTCGACGCGGCATAAAATCCTGCTTCTCGAGCGGATCGGCGTGGATCACCTCTTAATCCTTCCCTTCGATGAAGAGTTTTCCAAATGGACCGGCCGCCGGTTCATCGAGACACTGGCGGAGACCTGTGATCCGCTGGGTCAGATTTGTGTCGGCAACGAATGGAGTTTCGGACATCGGCGAAGCGGAGACATTCGATTGCTGCAGGAACTGGCAATAGAGCACGGCTTCGACGTCTGTGGTGTCCCGCCGGTTTCCGTCGACGGCGAGGTGGTGAGTAGCACTCTCGTGCGCGAGACAATCAAGGAAGGGGATTTTTCCAGGGCGGCAAAATTTCTGGGGAGGGAATACAGTGTGCTCGGCACGGTGATCGAGGGAGAGCATCTCGGGAGTAAGATCGGTTTTCCCACGGCCAACCTCACAGTGCACAGCGAGCAGCTCCCTCCCGGTGGTGTTTATGTGGTGCGGGCGCTGATGGGAGATAGAAAACTGCAGGGAGTCGGTAACCTGGGACACCGGCCCACGGTCGCGGGTGAGAACGTCAAGAAAATGCTCGAGATCCATCTATTCGACCATCACGAAGAAATTTACGGCGCCGATATGGAGGTCTTTTTTCTCAAGTTTTTGCGTCCCGAAGTTAAGTTTGAAAACGTGCAGGCATTGACGGCCCAGATCGGGAAGGACGTGGAAATCGCAAAGGCTTTCTTCGCGCAGTAGAAATCCTGACTCCGCCCGGAGAACGAACCTCCCGGTTCGTTCTGAACGAGTCTGGAGACTCGTTCTCCTTGGAGCTTTCCGCTCTCCCGAAGATTCGACTTCGTGTCGCCCGGCTTCCGGTGTATGCTGTATCCGGCTGCAAGCCATCACCACATTGTGGACAAAGAATCCTGGGACTCTCTGGCGGATTCGTTTGAGGCGGACGTCCTGGAAATTCCCGACGAGGATCTGCACGGGATCCTGGTCGAGGAAATCGCGAAGCTTTCGGCGGGCGGTCATGGCGAGGCAGCGGATCTCGGGTGCGGAGCCGGGAGTCTCTTGCCGGCCCTGGAGGGCGCATTCTCCCGAATCCATGCGGTGGACTTCGCTCCCGGTTTGCTCGAACAGGCACGGCTGCGCGCCGGTAGTCCCCGCATTTGTTTTCGGAAACACGATCTTTCGAGCGGCCGTCCACTCCCTTTTACCGTGGACGTGACCTTCTGTGTCAACGTGCTGATCCATCCGCGTCACGAAGTCCGCGAAAAAATGATTCGCTCCGTCTTTCGCACGACCCGGAAACGCGGACGCTGTCTGGTGGTGGTGCCGTCGATGGAAGCCGTCCTCCACACTTACCAAACCCTGATCCGCATCGAGTCGCGCGCCGGAAGGGCACGGGCACGTGCGTTGCGCGCGGCCTCGCGGCTTTTTGGAAAAGAAGTCCTCGACCCGGTCGACGGCATCGTCGATATCGGGACCGTGCCCACCAAGTGTTACACGCGTGAAGAGATCACGAACTTTCTCGTGGATGCGGGCTTTGAGATCGAGCGCGTGCGCCGCGTCGAATTTCCCTGGTCGGAGGAGATTGATCACGCCCCATCCTGGTTGGGGGCGCCATATCCCTGGGACTGGCTGGTGGTGGCCCGGCGTGCGCGCTGAGAGAGGGATCTCCTGGCGTGACGGCGCCTGTGACAGCGCCGTCGCTTGACCCGTCCGCCGATCGGTTGTATTATTGGCGCGAAGAAAGCGCTATGGTTCCCATCGCTCGTGACCCAACTGTCAATGGCACTGCCAATCCGATCCTGAGCACGACGCGCAATCCGACCGTGAATGGGACCGTCAATCCGGCGTTACGGAGTTCCGCGAGCCCTTTGACCAACGGGACCATCAGTCCCAAGAAAAACCCCAAGCTCGATCCCGCTCTCAACCGGACTTTTGATTACACGGCGAACAGTTCGCTGAATCCGGCGCGGAATCCGGATATCGATCCCAACCGCAAGGCATCTCTCGATCCCGGCCAGAATCCGAATATCGACGGGTTCTTTCTCTGGGATATGGAGTTGAACAACGTGGGATTCACAGTGGAAGCCTGTGACGGCGTCTTCGCTATGTACGACGTCTCTCGGAATCTTTTCGGGCACATGGTGCCGACCGGGGAGGGAGGTTATAACTTCTTCGACCTCGCGGTGCAGTGGCAGGGTTTTTTTGTGCCGGTGGAGGATGGCCAGCTGCTGCTTTTCAACCTCACCAACGAGTGGCGCGGGTTTACGACCTGAGGGGGGAGCCGCATCCCACGACATCCCCACCAACAGGCGCGAAGCGGGTAGGGCGACGCGTCCCGCGGAGCCGGAGAACGAACCTCCCGGTTCGTTCTGAACGAGTCTCCAGACTCGTTCTCCGCATTCCACCCTATCCCCGCCAACAGGCTCCCCCAGGAATCGAGGACGAGTTGGCGCCCCGTCCTACAACAACGCAGATTCCAAACCCTGGCGCATCTCGTCGACCGGTGCGTCCCGGTTGAACCAGTATTCGAAGGAGATGGCGCCCTGGTAGAGAAGCATCGACAGTCCGTTGGCGGCGCGGGCTCCCATGTTGCGGGCGCTGGCGATGAGCTTGGTCCGCGGGGGACTGTAAACCATGTCGTAGACGAGGTGATGGGGCTGGAACAGGGAGTCGTGCAGCAGCTCCGGATCAGTGCGCTTCATGCCCAATGAGGTCGCGTTGACAATGAGATCAATCTCGTCCAGCGCAGCCCTGAGAGCTTCGTCCGTCCAGGGAACGGTTTGAAGCCGCTCACTCGGGCCCTCAAGTTTTTCTTTTTCAAAGTAGGGTCGAAGCTCCCGCGCGAGGGACTCTGCCTTGTCCGCGGTGCGATTGACGAGGACGAGGCGCTCGCAGTTCTCCACCGCGCACTGGACTGCCACGGCGCGGCCGGCGCCGCCACCGGCGCCAAGAATGAGGATTCGCAGGTCACGCAGATCGACCGAGAATTCGTGCCTGATGGCGCGGAGGAAACCGGGGCCATCGCTGTTGTATCCGATGAGCTTGCCATCCTCGACGAGGACGGTGTTGACGGCGCCGATCTTGCGCGCGAGATCGTCCACTTCATCCATGACCGCCAGGGCGCCGGTCTTGTGCGGGATGGTGATATTGGTGCCAAAGAAATTTTTTTCCGGAAGCGCGCGCAGGGCTTTTTCCAGTTGATCTGCTTTAACGTGAATGCGCACGTACTGGGAATCGATGCCCGCCGCTTGCAGGGCGGGGTTGTGCATCTGCGGCGAAAGGGAATGGTCCACGGGATCGCCGAATACGGAGAGACGGGCCGGAGGGGACAGCCCGGCGGCGGCTTTCTCCCAGCTAGTGAGGTCTTCGAACGTGTAAACGGTTTTGGCTTTGGATTTGGCGGGCATTTTTGGGATCGGCCCTGGTTCAGGAAAGGCCCCTCACCCTAACCCTCTCCCAGAGGGAGAGGGGAACAGAGAGAGCGCGAGAAGGACTTCCTTAATTCTGGAAAGGCGATTTAGCTGGTGACGGTGAAGAGTTCACTTTCCTCATTTTCGAAAGCGTTGGTTTTCAGTCCCCTCTCCCCGGGGGAGAGGGGAACAGAGAGAGCGCGAGAAGGATTTCGTTAATTCTGGAAAGGCGATTTAGCTGGTGACGGTGAAGAGTTCACTTTCCTCATTTTCGAAAGCGTTGGTTTTCAGTCCCCTCTCCCCGGGGGAGAGGGGAACAGAGAGAGAGCGAGAAGGATTTCGTTAATTCTGGAAAGGCGATTTAGCTGGTGACGGTGAAGAGTTCACTTTCCTCATTTTCGAAAGCGTTGGTTTTCAGTCCCCTCTCCCCGGGGGAGAGGGTTAGGGTGAGGGGAATCGGGTGGGACTTGCGGGACTTCTAGGTGTCTGGGTTGAATTGTCGGCGGGATTAGCTGAGCAGGGAGATGGTTACTTTGATCCGCTTTATTACAGTGTCTTTTCCGAGGAGGGCAAGCATGGGGTAAAGGTCTGGGCCGTGAGGCCGGCCGCTGGCGGCAAACCGGAGGGGAAACATGAGGGCGCCGGGTTTGACGCCGGCTTCGTCAGCGGTTGCTTTGAGGGCGGTCTCCAGGGATTCCGGATCCCAGGCATCCATCGATTCGAAGGCGGCATTCAGGGCGGTGAGGAGATCGCCGGCGCCCTCGCGTGAGCGCACTTTTTCCAGCGCCTGCGGATCGACTTCCACCTCGTCCTGCAGAAACGGTCCCAGCATTTCCGGCAGCTCGGCGAGGCGATGGATCTTTTCCTGGAAGAGTTCGATGACTTCCAGTGGGCGGGACACGTGTTCCAGGGAGAGGCCCGTTTTCTCCAGGTAGACGACGGCGGTCTTGACGAACTTGGGCGTGGGCATCTTGAGAAGGTACTGCTGGTTCATCCAGAGGCATTTTTCGAGGTCGAACCGGGCGTGGCTGCGGTTGACTTTCCCGAGATCGAAAAGCTCGATCATCTCCTCGCGCCTGAATTTTTCCCGATCGTCACCCGGGTTCCAACCGAGGAGCAGGAGATAATTGCGGACGGCGTCGGGATCGTATCCGCCGTCGATGTATTCCTGCATGCTGGCCCCCTGATCGCGTTTGCTCATCTTGGAGCCGTCCTGATTCAGGATCAGCGGGATATGTGCGAAGCGGGGCGGCGCGGCGTCGAAGGCACGGTAAAGATCGATGTGCTTGGGCGTGTTGGAGAGGTGATCTTCTCCGCGGATCACGTGTGAGATCTGCATCTCGATGTCGTCCACCACGCTGACAAAATGGAAGATATAGGAACCGTCGGCCCGGCGGATCGTCATATCCGGGTCCTGACGGTCTTCGAAGCGCACCTCACCGCAGACGAGATCGTCGATTTCCACCGGCTGATTGGGCATCCGGAATCGCATGGCGCCCTCGTCTTCGTAAAGGCATCCTTTCTCTTCGAGGCGCGAGAAATAGCGATCGTAGATTTCGCGGCGCTCACTCTGGCGATAGGGAGAAAAATCTCCGCCGACGTCGGGGCCTTCGTCCCAATCGATCTCCAGCCAGCGCAGTCCCTCGAAGATGGCCTCGTTGGCCTCCGCAGTATTGCGGGCGGCGTCGGTATCCTCGACGCGCAGGACCAGGGTGCCGCCGGTGTGACGGGCATAGAGCCAGTTGAAGAGCGCGGTGCGGGCACCGCCGACGTGCAGATAGCCGGTGGGAGAAGGGGCGAAGCGGACGCGGGTCGAAGAAGGCATGAGGCTCAGATTTTAACCACGAATGGACACGATTGAACACGAATAGATTTCAAGAAGATTGACCCACTATCCAATGAGTCGTGATGCCGGGGCGGGGATGGTTGACCGTTCCGGGGCGAACCTCTAGGGTGAGGGCCGATGCCCAAGATAAAAGCCCACTGGCAGATATTGATTGCGTTGATTCTGGCGGCGGTCGTGGGATTTATCCTCCAGGAGACGCTGCCGGGGGCGGGGGAAGAGCCCAACCTGGCGAACTCCGTGCTCTCCGTGTGCCGGTTCGTCGGGGAGCTTTTTCTCAGCGCCTTGAAGATGGTGATCGTCCCCCTGGTGGTGGCGTCGATCGTGCTCGGCGTGGGCAGCCTCGGCACCATGGAAGGGTTTGGGCGCCTGGGGCTCAAGACGGTGAGCTTTTATGCATGCAGCAGTCTGATTGCCATTCTCATCGGGCTCACTGTGGTCAACACCCTCAAGCCGGGTCTCGAGGATGGCGAACCCAATGCACGGATCGCCAAGATGATCGAGGATCAGAAAGGCGAGGAAGACGCCGCGACCGCGGAAAAGGTGCGTGGGGCGAAGGAACGGGGATTGACGGATGTCCTCGATATTTTCAAGCGCATGATCCCGGTCAACGTGATCAGCGCGG
The DNA here is from genome assembly GCA_024638765.1 of Verrucomicrobiales bacterium. Classification (GTDB taxonomy): domain Bacteria; phylum Verrucomicrobiota; class Verrucomicrobiia; order Verrucomicrobiales; family DEV007; genus JAHEJT01. The sequence goes on along the minus strand of JAHEJT010000003.1, from coordinate 64,254 downwards.
CCGCGCAAGGCCAGATGCTGGGCCTCATTTTTTTCAGTATCCTCTTTGGCGCCGCCATGACGCGCATGACGACGACCGATCGCACGGTGATGGTCGATTTTTTCAGTGGGCTCAACGATATCATGATCACGATCACGCATTGGGTGATGTGGTTTGCGCCGGTGGGAGTGTTCGGCCTGGTGACCCCGGTGGTAGCCTCGGCCGGCATCGAAGTGTTCGGCACCATGGCCAAGTATTTTCTCGTCGTGCTGCTGGCCTTGGGGCTGCATTTCCTGGTGGCACTCCCGTTGCTCCTGAAGTTCGTGGGCCGCGTCAATCCATTCCGCCATTACATGGCGATGCGTGCGGCCTTGTTGACCGCGTTTTCCACGGCCTCCAGCTCCGCGACTCTTCCCATCACGATGCGTTGTGTCCGGGATGAGGCGGGCGTGTCACGTCGGGTCAGCAGTTTCGTCCTGCCGCTGGGCGCCACCGTGAACATGGACGGCACGGCGCTCTACGAATGCGTGGCCGTGATTTTTGTGTCCCAGGTGTTGGGCTGGGACCTCCCTTTCACGCAGCAATTCCTGGTGGTCTTGCTGGCCCTGCTCACAAGCATCGGAGTCGCCGGCATTCCCTCGGCCAGTCTCGTCGCCATCGTCATTATTCTCGGCAGCGTCGGCTTTTCCGAGGCGGAGACAGTGGCGGCGATGGCGGTGCTCCTGACGGTGGACCGGTTTTTGGACATGTGCCGCACCGCGGTCAACGTGTTCAGCGATTCATGCGGCGCGGTGGTGATTGCGCGCACGGAGGGGGAAGAGGGGGTGCTCGCGGCGCGCCGCAAGGAGTAAGTAGTGAGTAGTGAGTAGTGGATAGTGAGTGAGTGGGCGCAGTCAGAATTAGCCGAACTCTCCGGTGACGAAGCTGGGGCGACGCGTCCCGCGGAGCCGCGATCGTAGGGGGACGTCTTTCGAACGCAGGCGGCTCCGCGGGACGCGTCGCCTTACCCTGGGAAAGCGAAAAAACCCTCTGCCGTGGGGGTGGTCGCGGCGGCGAGGTCTTCGAGGGAGATGCCGCGCAGGGTGGCGATGTGGGCGGCGGTATCGCGGGTGAAGGCGGGTTCGCAGCGCTTCCCGCGATGCGGGACGGGCGCGAGGTAAGGGGCGTCGGTTTCCACCATGAAGCGGTCGAGCGGCAGTTGCCGGGCGGTTTCCTGGACCTCGGCGGCGTTTTTATAGGTGACGATGCCGGTGAACGAGATCAGGTGCCCGAGCGCCAGGAGATGTTCCGCTTCCTGGATACCATTGCTGAAGCAGTGAAACACGGCGCGCACTTTCCCGTGGTAAGGCTCCATGATCGCCATGATGGCCTCATAACTCTCGCGCTGGTGAATCACGACTGGCATATCAAGTTCCTGAGCGAGATCCAGTTGGGCACGAAACACATCCTCCTGCTTTTTCCGGTATGCTTCCTCGGTGAACGGTTCCGGCGCGGGATGATAGAAATCCATGCCGATTTCACCGAGCGCGATGATTTTTTCGTGCGCGAGCAGGGCCCGGATCCGCTCCAGCCAATCGTCTTCTTTGAGTTCGGGGACGGAGGTGGGATGGATACCGGCGGTGGCGAACACCTCGGGATGGGTCTCGGCGAGTTCTCGATTGCGATCGCAGTCCTCGAGATCGGTGCCGATGGTGATGAGGCGATTGACTCCGGCGTCTGCCGCGTTGGCGATGATTTGAGGCAGTTCGTTCGTCTTGAACCGATGCGAAGCGAGATGGCAGTGCGTGTCGATGAGCATGGTATCGGGTATCAGGTAATAGGTATTGGGTATTGGGTATTGGGTATTGGGTATCGGGGGGACGGTGTAAATTGACGATTGATGATTGCTGATTTTTGAAGGACGAAGTCGGAACTTCGAAAATCGACAATCATCATTCAGCAACCATCAATCAGTTTTCAGGTGTCAGGGATGGGGAGACTGGCCGACAGGATACTCCGGAACCTGATACCTGATACCAAATTATCCCGCCTGCGGCGCGCTCTGCAATGTCCCCACGGATTCAATGATGCGCTCCGCGCATAGCAGTCCTGATCCCGGCGGCGGAGCCGCCCGCCTACCACTCAATCACGGTCGCCGCCCAGGTGAGGCCGGCGCCGAAGGCGACGAGCAGGAGAATATCCCCTTTCTTGATGGCGCCGCTGCGGTTGGCTTCGTCGAGGGCGATGGCGATGGCGGCGGCGGACGTGTTCCCGTACTTGTCGAGGTTCACGAAGACGCGTTCTGAGGGGATGCCGAGGCGGTCCGTGATGGCCTCGATGATGCGCCGGTTGGCCTGGTGAGGGATGACCATGTCCACGTCATCGGGGCCTAATCCGGCGGCCTCCAGCGCTTTTTCCGCGGCGTCGCGCATGGCGTTGACGGCGTACTTGTAAACCTCGCGGCCTTCCATGCGCACCGTGTTCAATTTTTCAGAGGCGTTTTCCGGAGTGATGGGGCAGGCGGATCCGCCTCCAGGAACGACGAGGATATCGGTTTGATTGCCGTCACTGTACATGACGGTGGAGAGAATGCGTCGCGACGTGTTCCTGGCGTCGTCGTCGCGCCGGACGATGGCGGCGCCGGCGCCGTCGCCGAAGAGGACGCAAGTATTACGGTCCTCCCAATTGACCATGGAACTGAGTTTCTCCGCGCCGATGATGAGGGCAGTGGTACGGCTGCCGGTGTTGACGAAGTGGCGGGCGATCTGGAGCGCGTAGAGAAAACCCGAGCACGCGGCGGAGATATCAAAGCAGACGGCATTGACAGCCTGAATTTTTCGCTGCACGAAGCATGCGGTCGCGGGGAAAAACATATCAGGCGAGACCGTGGCGACGATGATGAGGTCGAGTTCTTCGGCGGTGACGCCGGATTGTTCCATGGCCTTTTCCGCAGCCCGGCTCGCGAGATCGCTGGTGGCCTCATCGTCCGCGGCGATGCGGCGTTCCTTAATCCCGGTCCGAGAGGTAATCCATTCGTCGGAAGTGTCGACCAGCTTTTCGAGCTCCTGGTTGGTAAGGATTTTCTCCGGGACGTAGCTGCCGGTGCCCGCAATCGAGGTGATGCAGGAGAAGTGGTTTGCTTCAGGCATGGACTTCGGCGTATTGGCGGATGGCGTCCTCGATATGAGGATTCACTTCATGTTCAATAGCCTCTGCCGCGACGCGGATGGCGTTCTTAATGGCGATAGCAGAGCTGGAACCGTGCCCGATGATGCAGATTCCCTTGACCCCAAGCAAGGGGCTTCCTCCGTAATTCTGGTAATCGGTTCTGCGTTTGGCCTCGCGGAAAGCGCCCTTGGCCATGATGGCGCCGAGGCTGCGAAGGGGTGAACTGCGGATCTCGGTCTTAATCCATTTTAACAGGACTTTGGCCGTAGCTTCGCAGCTCTTGAGGATGACATTGCCGACAAAACCGTTGCAGAGGACGACGTCCACGGGGGATTCGAAGAGGTCGTGCCCTTCGACATTACCGATAAAATTGATGGGGGCGTCCTTGAGCAGCGCGAAGCATTCGCGGGTAAAATCAGTGCCTTTTTCGTCCTCCTCGCCCACCGACATGAGCCCAATGCGAGGTTCCGTGACGCCGAGGGCGTGCCGGGCGTAGACGTCGCCCATAATCCCGTATTGGACGATGTGGTGGGGCTTGGCGTCCACGTTGGCCCCGGCGTCGAGGATATTGCAGGCTCCGTATTCGTTGGGGAGGGGCGAGGCGATGCCAGGCCGGTCCACGCCTGGCAGCATACGGAGCTTGACGGTGGCGGCGGCCACGGCGGCCCCGGTATTGCCGATGGTGACAATGGCTTCGCAAGTGCCGTCCTTGACGAGGTCGACCGCGCGGCTAATGGACGAGTCTTTCTTTCTTCGGACAGACTGGGCTGCTTTCTCGCTCATCCCGACGACTTCGGCGCAGGGCACGATTTCCACGACGGAACCTGAGAACTTGTATTTGTCGAGTTGTTTCTTGATGGCAGCTTCCTTGCCGACGAGGTAAAGTTTCTCGATGCGGGGAAACTGGTCGCTCGCCATTCTGGCCCCATGCACGACATTCCTGGGGGCGAAGTCCCCTCCCATGGCGTCGACGGCAATTTTCATTTCTGCCAGTGCGTAAGGTGGACGATCAATTGCGGCGGATTACGCGGCACATGCTATGCGCACGCACCGGGGAGCCGCAAGCTCCAAAGAGATTGCGGCCAATGAAAAACCGGCCCCGCTCCCCGCGGAGAGGGATGGCCTGAAAAAATCGGGGGCGAGAGAAACGCGGGCTTAGAAGTTGTCCACACTGAGCACCTGGCGATCCTTGTAATAGCCGCAGGAAGGGCAGGCGATGTGCGAGGGGACGGCGCTGCTGCATTCCGGGCAAGGCCGCAGCTTGGGTGCCCGCCAGCGGTTGGCTCCACGGCGTGTCTTGCCCTTCATCTTCGAGATTTTGCTTTTTGGTGCAGCCATGACGAGATTTCTTGTTCAGTGGTCTCCGGATTTTTCCTCTGATTTCGGGTCGAGCTTGTCGAGTTCCTTCCAGACGTTTTTCTCTTCTCCGGAGGATTGGATCTTCTTGTAATCGGATTCCGGGGCAAAGGACCCTAGTTTGGGGCATTCTCGGGGAGAATCGGCCTGTTCGCAGCGGGGGTATCCCGGAAGGTCGAGCAAAATATCTTCGCGGACTCTGTCCGTCAAGTCCTGGATTCCCGTATTTTCCACGGGGTGCAGGAGAGTATAGGGATCGAGACGGACGGTCTTGGTGAAGAACTCCAGGCAGCGGACACAGCGCAGCTCAAACTGCGCTTCGAGGGTCCCCTGGAGAAGGAGTTCATCCCCCTGGAGGGACGCGTGGAGGCGGTATCGGAGGGGCGAGGCCGCGCGGACCTCTTCCCCTTCCTCCCGGAGCTGGAAGAGATCGGATCCCTCCTCGCCCTCGATGAGGATGCCTTCGGGAGGGATGCTGCCGATGTCGATGTGCATAGGGGGGTGAGAGGTATCGGGGATTAGGTATCGGGTAGCGGGGACCAGGGAGAGGGTGCGGGGCGTATTTCCGCTCGTGGAGGGGCTGACTCTGTTACCCGCTCCCGATTCCCGGACACCGGGGTCAGGCCGAGAATTTTGTCGCCAGGGCCGCGGCGGCGGCTTTGGGGACGAAGGCTGAGACGTCGCCGTGGAGCCGAGCGATTTCCTTGACGATCCGCGAACTCAAGTAGGTATATTCTTCTGTGGGCATAAGGAAAATGGTTTCGAGGGTGGGATCGAGTTTTCGGTTCATCAGGGCCATCTGGAATTCGAATTCGAAGTCGGAAATAGCGCGGAGTCCGCGGACGATAGCGAGTGCGCCCTGCGCGCGGGCAAAATCGACGAGCAGTCCGTCAAAGCTGGTGACTTCCACGACCTTTTCATTTCCGCTGGTTGCTTCTTGAATTAACTCGATACGTTCTTCGATTGTGAAAAGCGATTTTTTACCGTCGTTGTTGGCCACGGCCACGACAATAGCATCGCAGAGGCGAGAAGCTCTCTGGATGACATCGAGATGACCGAATGTAACGGGGTCAAAACTTCCGGGATAAATTGCTTTCTGCATCCGAAACTTCAGCGATAATATTTTCAGGGGAAATCATCTTAGGAAACGAAGACTGATGCAACCGGATTTATGGTCGGGAAAAACACCGGGTGTTATTGAGCCGGAGTTTCTGATCAAGGCTTATCGAATGGGGATCTTTCCCATGGCGTTGGAGGACGGAGAAATCGCGTGGTTTTCGCCGGACCCCAGGGGCATTATTCCCCTGAAAGACTTCCACGTGCCGCATGGGTTGAAGCCGTGTTTGCGCCGCAGCCAGTTTGAGGTTCGCGTGGACACGGCTTTCGAGCAAGTGATCCAGGGATGCGCGGACCGGCGGGAGACTTGGATCAGTCCGGTGATTGTCGAGAGCTTCGTATCATTGCACGCATTGGGGTATGCCCATTCCGTGGAGACGTGGCTGGACGGCGAATTGGCGGGAGGACTTTACGGGGTCTCCATCGGGGGAGCTTTTTTTGGAGAGTCGATGTTCAGTCGAGTCAGCAATGCCTCGAAGGTCGCGCTGGTGGCGTTGGTGCAGCGGATGCGTGAGCAGGGAATGACGCTGCTGGATACGCAGTGGTCCAATCCGCACCTGGACCAGTTCGGATGCCGGGAAATTCCACGGCAGGAATACATGCAGTTGCTGAAGGAGGCGCTGATGTTCCGCGGGGGGTTCTAGAATCGGGATTGATGCAGCCCCGGAGGGGCGAATGTAGTCCCCACACACCGTGTGGGGGTCCGTTATAATGCCCCACACGGAGTGTGGGACTACTTTGGCCGCCGCTACTCCTAGAACAGCAGTTCGGCGAGGTCGTCGTCGGTGAGAGACTGGACGTCGCCGACGGCGAGAAGACCGTCGAGATAATCGATAATCTCGAGTTCATCCTGGTAATCCCCATGAGATTGCTCGGCGGCGGCCGGGTCCTCGAGAAGGGGCTCCGTGGAGGCGACGGCTTCGACGCCGGCAGTGGCCACTTGGCTGGCGCCCGCCTCCGGGGCGACGACGATCTCGTCCCCTGAGGGGGTGGGAGAGCGCAGGACCTGGAGGACGGCGAGGGAGAGCAGGATGAGGGCGGCGGCGGCGTAGGCGAGACGGGGGAAGGGGATGATTTTCGAGAGCGGTGCAGGCCCGGAGGACCCGAGCTCCCGGACCTCGCGGACGACGTTCCCGGTGAAATGGGGGCCGGGCTCGACCTGGCGGGCCTTTTGCAGGAGCTCCCAGACGGCGTCGCGTTCCTCAGGCAGATTTTCCTCGGGAATATCCCCGGGGGCGCCGTTGGGAGGCTGGATGTCTTCAGGCTGGCTCATGGATTCACCCAATATAACAGGGATTTGCCTCCATGGTTGCGGGGAAACCGGGTTTTTCCCGCATTTCCGGGAAGCAAAGGCCGTGCCGGCGGTGCAATGAGGGGCATTCCCGGCGGGCGGGCGGGGAGGCGTGCCTCAGAGCTGGGACATTTCGAGGAATCCCTCGAGCTGGCGGATACGCGTGGGGTGGCGCATTTTCCGCAAAGCCTTGGCCTCGATCTGGCGGATGCGTTCGCGGGTGACCTGGAACTGCTTGCCAACTTCCTCGAGGGTCCGGCTGTATCCGTCCACGAGGCCGAATCGTTGTTCCAGCACCTGGCGCTCACGTTCGGTGAGGGTGTCGAGCACGTCCTTGATCTTGTCCTTGAGGAGACTGATACCCGTCATCTCCATGGGATTGTCGGCGCCTTTGTCCTCGATAAAGTCTCCGAAGCTGGTGTCGTCGCTGTCGCCGACGGGGGCCTGGAGCGAAATGGGCTGTTGGGCCATTTTGAGGACGGCGCGGACGCGTTCCACGGGAAGGTGGATTTCCTCCGCGATTTCTTCGGGGCTGGGCTCGCGTCCGTATTCCTGGACCAGCTGTTTCTGCACACGCATCAGCTTGTTGATGGTCTCGATCATGTGGACCGGGATCCGGATGGTGCGCGCCTGATCCGCGATGGAGCGGGTGATGGCCTGTCGGATCCACCAGGTGGCATAGGTGGAGAATTTGTATCCCCGGCGGTATTCAAATTTTTCGACCGCCTTCATGAGGCCCATGTTTCCTTCCTGAATGAGATCGAGGAAGGAGAGGCCGCGGTTGGTGTATTTCTTGGCGATGGAAATAACGAGGCGCAGGTTGGCTTCCACCATTTCGGTTTTGGCCTTGAGAGCTTCGCGCATCCATTTCTTGAGCTCGCGGTGATTGCCTTCGAACTCGCCGGCGTCCTGCCAGAGGCGGAGCTCCAGTTCCGCGAGGTTGATCTTGAGAGTGCGACCGCGGGGCTTCTTCTTGATTTCCCGCTTTAGAGAAGTGAGCTCAAAGTAATGGTTGTCGGCGATGCTGACGAACTCCTCGGTGACCTTCTGCTTGAAATAGAAGCGGTTGTAAATCCGATGCAGTCCCTGGTGGGACTTGGCCAAATCAGTCTCGAGACGCTTCCTGCCACGGCAGTTCTTATTGGAGAGTTTCTCGTAAATGCCGGAGATCTCTCCGTGAGTCTGCCGGAGAAGATCACAGAGCTTGGGCAGCGCTTTCATGTAGCGCTCGCGGCTCTCGATCTTCTTGTCGAGAATGACGCGGTCGAATCGCTCCTTGCTCTCGATAAGTTTGTTGGCCAGTTCGAGGTAAGAGTCGCAGGTGAACCCGAACTGATTGAGGTATTTCTGGACGTTGAGTTCAGCTTTCTCAATCCGCTTGGAAATCTCGACTTCCTGTTCGCGCGTGAGCAGGGGGACCTGACCCATCTGCTTGAGATACATGCGGACCGGGTCGTCGAGAATATCGAGCTTGGCGTCCGGTTTCTCGGGAGCGTCCTTGTCTTTATTGACGTCCTTGTATCGATCGACTTCCGAAGCGTCGATGATATCAAACTCCATACTGCGGAGCCGGGTGAGAATTTCCTCGAGCTGTTCCGGGGAGACGACGCCCTGCGGGAGCGCTTCGTTTAGGTCGTCGTAAGTAAGGTAATCCTGCTCCTTTGCGAGCTTGATAAGATCCCGCAGCTTCTGCCGGATCTCCGGCGTATCAATGCCCTTCTGGGGTGTCGCCGGTTTCTCGTCGCCGTTGAGCTTGGCCTTTTTGGCGGCGGCTTTGGGCGGACGTCCGCGGCGTTTGGATGCCGTCCCCTTGCCGGCCGGACGTTTCGTGCCGGCTGCGGTTGCCCTCTTCTTGGCCGCGGCTGCCGTCTTCTTGGTCTTGGCGGACTTGGTAGATTTCTTGACCGCTTTCCTGGCCGGGCTCTTCTTCCGGGCGGCGGTGCGCTTCTTGGCGGCGGCGGTGCGCTTCTTGGCGGTGGGGCGCTTCTTGGCGGTGGGGCGCTTCCTGGCGGCGGCGGGGCGCTTCTTGGCCGTTTTCCGGGCCAGCGGCTTTCTTGAGGCGGTCTTCTTCGCCCTGTTTCTGGTGGTTTTCGCGGTCCTGGACCTGGAGACAGGTTTCCCGCGCTTCGCAGAAGCCTTTTTCTTAGCCATAGTGATGAGTAAAGGGCACTCCCGGAGGAGCGAATGTTGGGGTGTTCAGCCGCTCTCAGGGACGAACGGCGCAATATCATTTAACGATGATTTAAGGTCAAGCACTTCTTTTTGCAGCCGGTGAATATCGTCCGTCGAGAGATTGGGGCGCTTGAGCTGGCTGATCTTCTCCCGGAGCTTGTTTTCAATCCCGCGGCGCTTGAGACTCCGGAGACAATCCCGGGCGGTCCCGGCGCCCCCCCCGGGGGCCGGCTGGTGGATAAGCCCGCTGAGAAAGGTCTCCTCGGCGGGACTGAGACCTGTGAGAAAGGCGCCCACCGATGAGGAATCGTCCACTCTGATGTCGGCATTCCACACCTTCGACAAAACGTCGGAGTCTGCAATATCTTTCAGAATTTCAGGGCTATCATTTTCCAATACCCACGCGCGGGCTTCGGCGCTGGTGAGCAGAAGTTGGCAGAGCAGGCTGACGGCGGGGTTGTTGACTTCCAGGGGGCCGGACTCCGGCGAGGGTGCCTCCACGCCGGCGCGCCGTTGCTCCCCGCGGCGGACGCGTCCGCCGTGTCGCTTGTGTTCGCGGACTTCGCGCGCCACGTATTCGCGGAACTCCTGCGCGGGGATACCGAGCCGGGAGGCCACTTTTTGGATGGCGGCGTCCTGAAGAATTCTATCGTTGATCAGGGCGACCGTGGATGCGATTTCGTGCGCGAAGCGGACGCGGTCGCGAAGGGATTCAAGATCGAGCGTGGAGCTCTTGTGATCGATTTGAAAATCGAGGAAATCGCGGGCGTCATCAAGCAGGGTCCGAAAGGCGTCGGCACCGCGTGATGTAATCAGCGAGTCGGGATCTTCGCCCGGAGGCATGGTGACGACCCGGGCGACGAGATCGGCCTTGGCGAGTTCCGTAAAGGTGCGTTCCGCGGCCTTCAGCCCGGCGGGATCGGAATCGAAGCAGAGGATGAGTTCCTCGGTAAATCGCTTGAGGACGCGGGCGTGGGCTTCCGTGAAAGCGGTGCCGAGAGGCGCGACCACGTTCTTGATGCCGTGGGTGTGGCAAGCGATGAGATCGAGCTGGCCCTCGCAGACCACGGCCCGGCCTTCACGGAGAATCTCGCGCTTGGTCTTATCGAGTCCGTAAATGGTTTTGCTCTTATTGAAGAGGAGCGTTTCCGGAGAGTTGGTGTACTTGGCGGCCTTGACGTCCGGATCGAGCAGGCGTCCGCTGAACGCGATGATGTCCCCGTAATCGTTCGCGATGGGAAACATGAGGCGATCACGGAAGCGGCTGTAATTGCCGCGCGCAGGGTTGTTCTCATCGCGCGGCGAGAGCAGCCCACCCTCGACGAGGAGGTCTTCGGGGTATTCCATTTCCCGGGCCCAGTTCTTGAGGAGGTCACCGGATTCGGGCGCGTATCCGAGCTGCCATTCGCGCGCGGTTTCCATAGCGACGCAGCGGCCTTTGAGGTAAGCGCGCGCCGGTGCCGCGATCTCGTGCTTGAACAAGAGGTGGTGAAACCAGGCGGCGGCGTCTTTATGGAGGGCGAGCAGGCGATTGCGGAGTCGTCCGCGCCGTTCGGCCTCGGGATCGAAATTTTCTTCCGGGATGACGATCCCGGCGCGTTCGGCCAGTTTGCGGACGGCAGTGGGAAAGTCGACGCCTTCGTGTTCCTGCACGAAACGGAGGGCGCCGCCGCCGGCCCCGCAGCCGAAGCAGTGGTAAGTATTGCGCGCGGGATTGACGTTGAAGGAAGGAGTCTTCTCCTGGTGAAAAGGACAGAGCGCGCGGTAATTGGAGCCGGCGCGTTTGAGCGGAAAATAAGAGCCGATCAGTTCCACGATGTCCGTGGCGGCGATAATTTCCTGGATGGTTTCGTCGGGGATAAGGCCCATAACGGGACGAAACGTCCGGGGACGGCCTCGGCCGGCTCCGGCGTTGCTTCATTGGTTTGCTTCTACTACTACCTTTACACCTATCAGAGTTGAAGCCAGATTGTTTCTCAATGTGGCGTGCGTTTTTTTCAGGACCGGGAAGTTCCCGGGGGCTGCCCGGAGGTCCGGGTCTCACGGCGGCGTGGACCCTGATCGGGGCCGGGCTGTGCTTTCTGCTGGCCGGACCCCCTCCTCTCGGCCCGGTTTCCACCCTGGCGCAGCCCCAGCCCGATCCAGCAGACCAGGCGGTCCAAGGGGAGACAGCCGCTGAGGAACCGGAGTCGCGTCTCGATAAGTTCAAGGTCAAGGAAGAGAGTTACGCGGGGAAGATCGTGGTGATCCCGGTGGGGGAAAAGGATCTGATCGTGGAGGCGCGCTTCAAGTTCATGCAGCGGATCCTGGAAAAGGCGGAGGAAGACGGCGCCTCGGCCGTGATCCTCGACATGAACACACCGGGGGGACTGGCGTGGCAGTCAGGGCAGCTGATCATGAATTTCTTGCCGAAAATGACTCTGCCGACCTTCACTTACGTGAATCCGAACGCGGTGTCGGCGGGGGCGATTATTGCCCTGGGCACGGACGCGGTCTACATGGCGCCCACCAGTGCGATCGGAGCAGCCGCGGTGGTGGCCGCGACAGGTCAGGAATTGCCGGAGACGATGCAGGATAAAGTCGACTCCATCATGAAGGCGCAGGTGCGCAGTGTCGCCAAGGCCAAGGGACATAATCCGGATATTGCGCAGGCTTTTATCGATAAGGACATGGAAGTGGTGCTCGAGGTGGGAGCAGAAGACAAGGACAGGTATCCCATGGGCGTGAAAGTAATCAGCAAGAAAGGCGAGCTGCTGAGTTTTGATCACGAGGAAGCCACCGAAATCATCAACGGTAAAGCCGTGTTCGCCAAAGGTATCGCGAAGGATCTCGAAGATCTCATTGCGCAGGAAAGCCTGGAAGGTGAAATGTTGGTCGCCAAACCACTGGGGTTCGAAACCTTCGCGCTGTGGGTGGCGCGGTTTTCTTTCCTGCTCCTGGCCCTCGGCATTGCGGGAGCCTACATGGAAATGCAGTCGCCGGGCTTCGGGATCCCGGGAGCGGTTTCCATCGTTTGTTTCGGGATCTTCTTCTTCGGCTATTACATGGCGGGAAATCTCGCCGGGTTCGAGGTGGTCGCCGTTTTCCTGCTCGGGCTGGTGCTCATCGGCGTGGAGATCTTCCTGTTTCCGGGTACCCTCGTGTTTGGACTCGTCGGCCTCTTTATGATGGTGGGGGCGTTGATCTACACGATGGCGGGAATCGATCCGGCCGGCGGCGGCACTTTCTCCATCGATATGGACGGCTTGAGCGGAGCCCTTCTCAACATGGCTCTCGGTTTGGCCGGTTCGGTGCTCCTGATTGCGCTGCTGATGCGTTATTTGCCCGAGACCCGCGCTATGAGCTGGTTGATTCTCAAGTCCTCGGTGCCGGAGGGTGCTTCGCTGGAACTGGCGGGTGCGCCCGGCGAGACTGCGGTCCTCGGTGATGAGACCAACGCGTCTCCACCGGATTCGCTGGTGGGCGGGACCGGAGAGACTCTCACGGAACTGAGGCCGTCGGGTAAGGGGCGCTTCGGGGATCAGACGCTGGACATTGTTTCCGAAGGTGAGTTCATCGAGAAAGGCACGAAGGTGCGCATCGTGGCCCAGGAGGGCGCCCGCCTGGTGGTGGAGGAGGTGGGTTAGTTGGCATTTAGCATTTAGCATTTAGCATTTAGCATTTAGCATTTAGCAGGTGTCCGGACTGCTCTGCGCAGAGCGCGCAGCAAAGACCGAAAAGAACCTGCGGAGTCTGCCGCTTCCGTGACAAGTGCTAAATGCTAAATGCTAAATGCTAATTGATAAGTGTCACCCCCCCGCGACGATGCGGATGATTTCCACGATGGCGCCGTCTTCGACCACGGACTGATCCAGTTCTTTTTTCTGGAGCGCCACGCCATTGAGTTCCACGAGGACGGCTTGTGGATTCAGGCCCACCCTCTCGAGCAGGTCAGATACCGGGAGGGATTTCTCCAGGAGATGCGGTTCGCCGTTGAGTTGAATCTGCATGGGGGGAGGAAGAGAGCAGGTATCAGGTGTCAGGTGTCGTACGGCCAGTATCCAGTAACCAGTAACCGGAAATCAGGCGTCGAGGATGGTTTGATCCCAGTCTTTCCAGACGGGATCGAACCCCCGGGTTCGAAGGAGCCGGGCGAATTCCGCGGGGCTGCGGGTATCGGCGATGCCGAATTGCTCGGTGGCGCTGCGGCGACTGGCGCAGCCGTCCCCCCGGGCCGGCTCCGGTTCCAGTTCCACGCGGCGTCCGCGGACGGTGAGATGGAGTTCGTCGGCGCCTTGGCCGCTGTATCCGCCGGGCTCGGTATGACTTCCTGCGCTCACAGTGGTGATGCCGAGAGGGAGGAGGGCATCGCGAAGCGGGGCGGCTTCCCGAGTGCTGAGCACGATGCCCACCTGGGGGAAGGTGACGCGCAGGGCGCAAATTGTCTGGACCAGTGCTTTGTCTTCGAATTGGTGCGGGGGCGTGAAACCGCCGGCGGCGGGACGGAGGCGCGGAACGCTGACGGTGAGCGCGGCCTTCCAGCAATGTTTATAGAGGAACTCGAGATGCGCGGCGAGGCGCAGTGCTTCCTGCCGCCACGGAGCCAGCCCGAAGAGGGCGCCGATACCGATGCGGCGGAAGCCGGCGGCATAAGCGCGTTCCGGACACTCGAGGCGCCAGTCGAAATCGCGCTTGGGACCGGCGGTATGAAGTTCGGCGTAGGCTTCCCGCTGATAGGTTTCCTGGTAAACGACGAGTCCTTCCGCGCCGGCCGCCACCATGCGCCGGTATTCCTCGGTTTCCATGGGGCCGACTTCAAGTGCGATGGTGGGGACAAATGATTTGAGGGCGCGGATGCATTCCTCGAGATAACCGGAGGAAACGAACTTCGGGTGTTCGCCGGCCACGAGCAGGATGTGACGAAAACCTTCCGCGGCAAGATGGCGGGCTTCGCGGACAACTTTATCGACGTCGAGGGTGACACGGAGGATGGGATTATCCCGGGAGAATCCGCAGTAGCTGCAATTATTAACGCACTCATTGGAAAGATAGAGCGGAGCGAACAAGCGCATGGTCTTCCCGAAATTTCTTTCGGTCAGGATCTGCGAGCGTCGCGCAAGCTGTTCGAGTTCCCGGGAGGAGAGGGGCGCCAGTAACGCTTCAAATCCTTGCAGGAGGGGGGATTTGTTCCGCACTAAACGCTCAAACTCTGGGACGAAGGACATGGAAACGGCGAGCCGGGGCGAAGGGCGTGGAAAGAGGGGAAGCCGCCCAGGCAAATTACATGGGGGGGGTGCGAAAGCAATCGATTTCGGGAGGAGGGAGGTGCGCTCTGAATCGGCGGGGTTATGGGAAACGCGGGAACGAGGCGGGGTTGACAAGGGCTGCAATTTTTCAAAGCTTTGGGGGCTCTTCGGCGATAACCGGCGGGGAGCTGAGAGCGGATTGATGACGGAAGTTGAATCTGAAGATATTTTGTGCCCGATAGCGCCCTGGTATTACAAGCGCATGGGGCTGATGGCGCTGATGCTGGCGGGCTTCGGGCTGTGGTTTCTTTACGACGGACTGGTGGGTTATCATAAGGACAACCATCGCATTGACGTATACGAGGCCTTTCAAGCGGGGCGCGAGGGGCAGTCCTGGGCAGAGATCGCCGCGGAGCACAGTTGGCCCGTGGAGCCGGACGCCGGGGACGACAAGTTGGCCGTGGTGCGCGAGGCTTACGATGCGGCGGCGGCGGGTGAAAGCTGGAGTTCTTTTTCAGCGGAACGGCGGCTGCCGGAGGAGAAGGGAAAGCGGCACACGGACAAAGACATCGAGGGACAGATGCATTGGGCTTACGGTGCTTTCTCCCTGGCCGGTTTGGTCGTGCTGGTGGTCTTGTTTAACGTGCGGAAGGTGACGCGTGCGGACGGTGAATCTTTCACGACGCCGTCAGGCAAGCACGTCCTCTTCTCAGACGTCTTTCGCGTGGACAAGAGGAAGTGGGATAACAAGGGGTTGGCTTATGCGTATTACCGCGAAGAGTCCGGCGGAGATAAGAAAGTGGTGTTAGACGATTTAAAGTATGCCGGCGTCGACCGCATCCTGGAACGGCTGTTGGGCAAGTTTGAAGGTGAAGTGATTGAGCGGGTGGCGATCGACGAAGACGAAGAGGAGGAAGGGGAGGAGGAGAGCGCTGATGCCGAATCCGAGGCTTCTTCAGAAGGGGAACAAGACGAAGCAGGCGACGCGGGGGAGAAGTCCTGATCCAGCGGCTGGCGCGTCTGAGAGGGGACGTGGCGAGAGCTTGGTGAGGGCCCTGGAGAGGGCTGGACAGGGGGGCCCAAACCCGTGGGAGGGAAAGTTGGTACTTGTGGTATTTATTTAGTTGCCAAACTCCAACGGGGTGGTTACTGCTAGCCCACAACCGCAAAATCGCACTATCTATGGCCGACCAGAGCATTGAAGACAAAGTCAAATCCATCATTGTGGAACAGCTTGGCGTGAACGAAGAGCAGGTCGTTCCCGACGCCAAATTCATCGAGGATTTAGGCGCCGATTCCCTCGACACGGTGGAATTGGTCATGGCTTTTGAGGAAGAGTTTTCCATTGAAGTCCCGGACGAAGAGGCAGAGAAACTGCAGACGGTCGGCGACGTGACTAAGTACGTGAACGCGAACAAGGGCTGAAGATACCGCCCGGAGGACATCCTCGCCTCAGCCCCTTTAGATTATCCTGATTCCCGGGCAAGAGGACCGTCTCTCGGTCCGGATCAGTCCCAGGGCGCAATCGCAATTCCGGCGTCATGCCTTGGCGTCCCCCCGGTTTACCGGTCGCGGCGGCCCATCATCAGCCGTCTCAAATATCGGGTGGAACTCACTTCAAAACAGGAATAAGTTCAAGAAGCTCCCTGAGCGAAGAAACGGCATATGCATCCTTACTCCGACGACGATATTCATTACGCTCTGACGGCGACGGAAGTGCTTCACGAACCCGACCGGAGGATCGACACCTTTGGATCGACCCGGTTCGATTTCCACATGCTTTCCGAGCTCATGGATTGCGTCAATCAGGTCCGGGTCCGTTCGGGGCGAATCGAGGCGCAACGCCCGCAGATTTTGCAGCCCGAGCATTGCCGCGATTTGTTTTTCGAGGGGTTTGGCGAACAGGCGGAGATCTTTGCCAAGTGGATCGAGCAGCACGGCGAAAATCTTTCGTTTCTAAAGTATGGATTTAGCTTCAAGCGCAGTGAAATAAAGGAGGACCTGGTGCACGAACCCCTGGAAGCGGTGAAGGAGCGGGTCCTGGGTCAGGAAAACGTGACGGGCAATCCGCTGAGCGCGGTGATCCAGGGAGTGGACGACACTTGGGAGATCTCGTTGTTGAGGTTTACCGTCGAGATGATTCAAAAGTCGCAAGGAATCAACGAATTTGATTTCAGGCGTAAAGGGTTGCTTTGAAGGCCGGCGGATTCCCGGGAGGTTTCAGTCGCTGCGGGGGGTAATCATGATCAGCGTGTGAATTTGCACCATGGCGGCCGGTAGGATAAAGATTGTCTTTGCCCTGATCGCGCTGGGACTGCTGGCGTCTTCTGTATTGGCTGCCATCTATTTCTGGCAGAACGTCAAACAGGCGGAGGACCAGGCCTGGGAGCAGATTGCAGCCCTGAAAGAGGAACTGCCTCCGCTGCCCGATCCCGGCGCGGATCTCTTCGAAGAAACCGTGGCCCTGTTGCAAGAGGGCGAGCTGGACGCGGCGCGCACCAAGCTTTTATACATTCTGAAGTTTTACGAAGACTCCTCACGCTACCAGGAGGCCAAGTGGGCCATCGGAGAGATGAATCTGGATCAATTGATATCCTCAGAGCCCATGCATGGCAAAACGGATTACGTGGTACGCAGCGGAGATTCCCTGGCGCTGATCGCTTCCCGAACCAATTGCACGGTCAGTTACATCATGCGGGCCAATAATATGATCAGCACCCGTATCCACCCGGGGGAAGAGCTGCTGGTGTGTCCACTGGATTTTACGCTGGTAATCGATATCGACGCAAAAACTCTGACATTGACCCGGAGTGATCAGTTTTTTAAAGAATATGGTATCGAACAGATCCGAATGCCTTACGGAGTTTCCGTTCCTTTCAGCACCAAGCTTTCCGACAAGGTGACTTACCTGGAGGGACGTCGCGTTCCCTTGACGCATGAACGAGTTCAGGAAACCGAAAAATGGCTTCACACCAAGGTCCCGGGGTTTGTCCTGGGGCTCTCTCCGGAGGTTGATGAAACGGTGCCGGAGGAAGACCGGGTCTTCCTGGGCGTGGGACTGGCCCGGGCCGACCTCGAAGAGTTGTTCACGGTCTTGCGCCTGTCCACCCCCGTTAAGGTGATCCGATAATCGCAGCAGAATTCCCGTTCTTAGTTCAAGGCATGGATGTTACACCGCTGGAGTTTGAAAAACCGATTGTGGAACTCGAGCGTCAGCTCGCGGCTCTGAAAGAGAGTTCCTCGGGTCAGGAAATCGACGTTTCCAAGGAAATCGCGGCCATCGAGGCCAAGATAAAGAAAACCCGCAAAGAAATTTACAGTAAGTTGACTGCCTGGCAAAGAGTCCAGATCGCCCGGCACCCCGCCCGCCCGTTCATGTTGGACTATGTCTCCCACTGTTTTGATGATTTCATCGAGCTGCATGGGGATCGCCACATCGGCGATGACCAGGCCATGCCCGCAGGATTCGCCCGGCTCGACTCCAGGAAATGCATGCTGGTGGGCCATCAGAAGGGGAGGGACACCAAAGAAAACTTGAAACGCAATTTCGGGAGCGCCAATCCGGAGGGATACCGCAAAGCGCTGCGCCTCATGCGTCTCGCCGAAAAATTCGGAATGCCCGTGGTTGCCTTGATCGACACGCCGGGCGCTTACCCGGGGATCGGAGCCGAAGAACGCAACATCGCGGAAGCCATCGCCTTTAATCTCCGCGAAATGATGACCCTCGAGATCCCCATCGTGGCAGTCGTCATCGGCGAGGGCGGATCCGGAGGGGCCCTCGGCATTGGAGTGGCGGACCGGGTCCTCATGCTGGAGAACGCCTATTACTCCGTAATCAGCCCCGAGGGTTGCGCTGCGATCCTCTGGAAGGACCGGCAGTTTGCGCCCGAGGCAGCGGAGGCCATGAAACTAACCGCCACAGATCTCAAGAGACTGGGAGTGGTCGACGAAGTGATCCCGGAACCGGAAGGAGGAGCGCAGTATGATCGCGACGCCGCGGCCGCCAACTTGAAAGACGCCCTCGTGCGAAACCTTAACGAGGTGTCCGCCAAACCGGTGGCAAAGCTTCTCGAGGAAAGATATCAGAAGTTCCGGGCCTTCGGCGAGTATGAGGATCCGGTGAAGTAGCACCGCGTCCCCGCGCGATTTATCAATTGGCGAATCAGCGTTGCAACGGCGGCGATTTGAGTTCGCCTACGAACGCCCGCACCGCCTCCGAAGTTTCCACCGCGAGTTCGGCTTTCGGAGTCGCGAAAGGAGGCTGGAACCAGGGAAACGATCCAAGAAGATCGTGCACCACGAGGATCTGGCCGTCGCAGTCCGGACCGGAACCGATGCCGATGGTCGGCACGGCGCATTCCTCGGTGATCCCTGCCGCCACCCTGGCGACGATACCCTCGAGGACGATGGCGCTGACCCCGGCGGTTTCCAGGTCGCGCGCGCTTTGCAAAAGCCGGCCGGCGTCCTCGGTGGTCTTTCCCTTCTTCTTGTATCCGCCCTCCTCACGCACGCGCTGGGGAAGCATTCCGATGTGCCCGATCACCGGGATTCCGGCGCCGATAAGGGCTTCAATCTTGGCAATTTGCGAGGTGCCCCCTTCCAGCTTGACGGCCTCCGCTCCGGCGTCGAGCAGCCGGCGCCCGTTTTCGAGAGCCTGCGCCGGCGTTTCGTAAGACTGGTAAGGAAAGTCACCTGCAAGCAGGGCGTTCTTCACTCCGCGGGCGCAAGCGGCGATATGATGCACCATCATTTCCATGGTCACCGATGTCGTGTCTTCAAAACCCAGCACCACCATGCCGACGGAATCCCCCACCAGAATAAGGTCCACCCCCTGCTCATCGAGAATCCGGCCGGTGGGATAATCGTAAGCCGTCAACGCGGCGATCTTTTCCCCCGTCGCTTTCAGCGCGGATAGGCGCGCGAGCTTTTCCTTGGTTACGGTTGCGGGCATAGCGGTCACCATTCGCGTGCCATCACTATGGGCGGGGTCTCATCGGATTCAAGATTCTCAAGCAAATCTGCAACGGTGCCCTCCAGGCCGGGAAGAATCAGCGAGGGGCGAATTTCAGCGAGGGGCGCGAGGACGAAGCGCCGCAGGTGGAGCCGGGGATGCGGGAGCGTCAGAACTCTGGTATCGCGGGTCAGGTCGTCGATGTAAAGAAGATCGAGGTCGATGACACGCGGGGCGTTGGGTGCACGCGCTGCACGCGCCGGCCGGCCGAGTCCGGTTTCGATTTTCTGGAGCCTGGCCAGGAAATCGCCGGGAGCGGCATCAGGACCGAGTTCGATCTCGATAACGCTATTGTAAAAAGCGGCACTGCCCGGAGGGCAATCGACAGGCGCGGTTTTCCAAACCGAAGCCTGAAGCAGGGGACCACCGGCCAAGTCGTATTCAAGGGCCGCGTCACGGGCGAGCGCAAGATTGACGAGGCGATCGCCGAGATTGGAACCTAACGCAATGCCGCAGCGCATTCGGGGGTATTTCAGCGGAGGCCGAGGACGTCCTGCATGTCGTAAAGGCCGGCCGGCTCGGAGGCCAGCCACTTGGCCGCGCGGATCGCGCCGAGGGCGAAGGTATCGCGGCTGGCAGCCTTGTGGGTGAGCTCAACGCGTTCTCCGGCCCCGGCGTAAGTCACGGTGTGATCGCCGACGACGTCTCCGCCGCGAAGCGCGTGCACCCCGATTTCGGAATCGGTGCGGGCTCCGACTTCGCCCTTGCGGCCGTGTCGGGTGTCGCTCTCGTAATCGAGACCGCGCACCTCGGCGAGGACTTCCGCCAGACGCTTGGCGGTGCCGCTGGGGGCATCCGTCTTATGCCGGTGATGCATCTCCACGACCTCGAGGTCGAATTGCGGGCCGAGGATTTCCGCGGCCCGGCGCGTCAACCAGAAGAGAGTGTTTACACCGACGCTGAAATTGGGAGCCATGACAATGGGCAGGTGCTGCGACTCCGCTTTGACGGCGTCGAGTTCTTTCTGGGTGTGACCGGTGGTGCCAATGACGAGATGCTTGCCCTGCTCCCCGCAGGCTTTGACCAGCTGCCGGGTGAAGCCGTGGTGGCTGAAATCGATGACCGCGTCGCAGGCGGCCAGCGCTTCGTCCAGAGGGTCCCCCAGGTCGATGGCGCCTCCGATTTCCGTGCCGGGGTCCTCACCCGCGCAACGGATGATAGCCTGGCCCATACGCCCTTTGCTGCCGGAGACCAGTAACTTGAGAGCACTCATGAAGGGATGATTTCGAGTCCGGTGAGGATGTGCCTGAGCTCGGCGATGCGATCGTCGTCCATCCCCACGAGGGGCCGGCGCAAACCGGGTTCGATCATGCGGGCGAGGCCGAGGGCGGTCTTGATGGGCACGGGATTGGTATCCAGTTTCAGGAAAGCGTTAAAGAGCCGGTAATATTTGCGGTGGACCTGCCGGGCCTCTTCCCAGCGCCCTTCGAGGACGGCGCGGACCATGCCGGCCATCTGCGCCGGGATGAGATTGGAAGCGACGCTGATGACGCCCACCGCGCCCACCGACATGAACGGCAAGGTCAGGGAATCGTCACCGGAGACCACTTCGAAGGGATCGGGGACCGCGTCCACCAGTTGGCTGACGCGATCGGCATTACCTCCCGCTTCTTTCATGGCGCGGACGTTGGGGCATGCCGCCGCGAGCCGGGCGGTCGTTTCCACGCCGATCTCGATGCCGCAGCGGCCGGGGATGCTATAGAGGACGAGAGGCAGCGCAGTGGCTTCGGCCACCGCCTTGAAATGCTCGAAGAGACCTTCCTGGGAGGGCTTGTTATAATAGGGCGCCACCAGCAGCGCGGCGTCAGCTCCCGCTTGCTCCGCCGCTTGTGTCAGCGAGACCGCTTCGCGGGTGGAATTCGAACCCGTGCCCGCGATCACCAGTCCGCGGCCGGCGGTCTGCTCGACGGCCAGCCCGATGACGCGCTGGTGTTCCTCGTGCGAAAGTGTCGGTGATTCGCCGGTCGTGCCCACGGGGACGACACCGGAGACACCATTTTCAATCTGGTTGTCGATGAGCTTGCGGAAGCTTTCTTCATCCAGATCCCCCCCTTTGAAGGGCGTGACGAGGGCGGTATGAACTCCTGCGAACATGATGGTAATTGACTTGAGTCAGAGGGACGTTGCGATCTCTCCCTCGAAGACAAACTCCGCGGGCCCGGTGAGGCTGACGTTGGTGTAGCGGCCGTCCTCCTCGTGAAAATCGACGTGGAGGGTGTCGCCACTGTGCACGGTGACCGCCACGGGCGGCGGGGCCCCGGTGAGCTCGTGGTGGATGATGGCGTTGGCCACCATCCCGGTGCCGCAGGCGAGCGTCTCGCCCTCGACGCCTCTCTCGAAAGTGCGCACGGATATTTTTCCCGGGGCGAGCACCTGCATGAAATTGACATTGGTGCCGGCCGGGGCGAAGCGCTCGTGGCGGCGGATGGCGGCGCCCAGTGCGTCGAGATCCACGGTGGCAAGATCGTCGACAACCAGGACCGCGTGGGGGACGCCCGTGTTCACGGAATGGACAGTGAGTTGGTTCCCCCCCGCATTAAGCGACTCGTTGAGGGAGAGGTCGAAGGGCTCACTGAGATCGACGCGGACATCATCGCCGGGGAAGCTGGCCTCGATGACGCCGGCCATGGTTTCGAAGGAGACATGTTCCAGGGAATCGTGGTTGAGCTTGTTCACGAAGCGGGCAAAACAGCGGGCCCCGTTGCCGCACATCTCGGCTTCCCCGCCGTCACTGTTATAATAGCGCATCCGGTAATCCGCGCCGTTCTCGGCGGGTTCCACGAGGAGGAGACCGTCTGCGCCGACGCCGAAGTGGCGGTGGCAGAGGCGGGCGACTGCCTCCGCTGAAAGCCGGAGCGAGCCTTCACGGTTATCCAGTACGACGAAGTCGTTTCCAGAGCCGTTCATTTTCCAGAAATGGATCATTTTACACAGGATCCCGCCGTCCCGAAGTCTTTTCCCGGGGCGGGGGGCTACGAAATTAGACCGACTTAACCGCATCCACAAGCGGTTTCACGAAGTCCCGGATCTTTTGAGGCAGATCCGAAGCGCCCGCATTTTGCTCCACCATTTTCACAATGGCGCTGCCGACGACGACGCCGTCCGCGATTCCGGCGACCGTAGCGGCTTGCTCGGGTGTGGTGATGCCAAACCCGACGGCGACGGGCACTTGGGAAACCGCCTGGATCGCCTCGACATGCTCGCGGATTCCCGCGGGCAGATCCTCGCGGGCGCCGGTGACGCCTTCGCGGGAGACGTAATAAATGAACCCCTCGCCTTCGGAGGCGATTTCGCGGACGCGGCCGGGAGGGGTGGTGGGGGCGATCAGGTGGATGCTTTCCAGGCCGGTCGTATCGAGAAGTTCCTGGTTCTGAAGCGCTTCATCGGGAGGCAGATCGAGGAGGAGGACGCCGTCGGCGCCCGCCCTGGCGGCATCCGCATGGAACTCCTTAAATCCGTAAGTGTAAACGGGATTGAGATAGGTGAAGAGCACGATGGGGATTTCCGATCGCTTGCGGATCGTGCGGATGAGTTCGAGGACGTCGGTGGTATGGGTGCCGGCTTCGAGGGCCCTCTGGGCGGCCATCTGGTTGACGACGCCGTCGGCGAGTGGATCGGAAAAGGGAATCCCGAGTTCGACGATATCCGCGCCGGCTTCGATGAGCGCCTCCACAATGCTCCCGCAGGTGGTGATGTCAGGATCCCCGGCGCAGACGTAAGCGATGAAGCAGGATTTGTTCTGCTCCTTCAATTTTGCGAAAGTGGTATCTATGCGGCCGGCCATGACTCGATGACATCCGGTTTCCCGGAACGCGGTGGCCACATTCTGGGTAGAAATCAGACCGGTGCAAGAGAATTGGATTTTCGAGTTCCAATTCAGGGACACAAGATCGCAAATCGCAGATCGTGAATCGTAAGTCAGGCCGGGGCTTGCCCTGCCGAGGATAGCATTTATGGTGTGGGCGGCGGCAACCTTCCGCCGAAGCCGCATGGCCGCAGAATCCTCCAAGCTTACCGTTAACGAAATATACGAGTCCATCCAGGGCGAAAGCACCTGGTCGGGGCGGCGTTGTGTCTTTGTGCGGCTGACGGCCTGTAACCTGCGCTGCAGTTATTGCGACACGGAATACGCGTTTTACGAGGGGACCAAGCTGAGCCTGGATGAGATTGTGAGCCGGGTGCTGGAATACGATTGTCCGCTGGTCGAAATCACTGGAGGCGAGCCCTTGTTGCAGAAAGAGGTCCTGCCCCTGATGCGGCGGCTTTGTGACGCAGGCAAGAAGGTGCTCCTCGAGACCAGCGGCGCGATAGACATTTCGAAAGTCGATTCCAGGGTGTATCGGATCATGGATCTCAAGACCCCGGGCAGCGGCGAGTGCGACAAGAACCTCTTCACCAATATCGAGCACCTCGGAGAGAGAGACGAAGTGAAGTTTGTGATCGGGGACGAGCAGGATTACCAGTGGTCCAAGAACACGGTGTGGGAATTCGATTTGTCGAGCCGCTGCGGTGGCGTGCTGTTTTCCCCGGTGTTCGGTAAGATTGAGCCGCGCCAGATTGTGGAATGGATTCTGGCGGATAAGCTGGACGTGCGTTTCCAGCTTCAGATCCACAAATTCATCTGGGAACCGACCCGGCGGTCGGTGTGAAGTCCGGGCCGGGAAGATGAAAGCACGGTTGACCAAGGAATTTCGTTTTGAGGCGGCCCAGACGCTGCCGAACGTGCCGGAGGGACACAAGTGCCGTCAGATGCATGGGCACAGCTTCAAGGTGGAGGTGAGTATTGAAGGCGAAGTCGATGAGAAGGTCGGCTGGGTTTACGACCACGCCGTCATCTCGCGCGCCATGGAGCCGCTCCTGGAGCTTCTGGATCATGGGTACCTCAACGAGTTCGAGGGGCTGGAGAACCCGACCATCGAGATCATGGCCGCCTGGTTCTGGCGGAAGCTGGAGCCCGACTGCCCGGGGCTATGCGAGATTGTGATTCACGAGACGCCGACGGCCCGCTGCGTTTTTCGCGGATTCGCGGATTGATAGTTGCGGCAGCGGGGAAAGCCTGCTACCTCCTTGGCAGCAATTCACGATCTATGAAGAGTTTGAAACTGACTTTTGCCGTGCTCGCGTCGGGTGGACTGATCCTCTTGTACTCCGGTTGCGAACGGCACAGCTGGGACGATAGCGCCAAGGGTAAACACGACGGCACCAAGAATCTCTACCACCATGGGGACGGGCATAAGGGGGCCGATGACGGCGATACCCACGAGGAACCCGGGGGGCACGGCGCGGAGAAAAAGGACGCGCACGGGAAAGAGAAACACTCCGGGTAAGGAAAATCCGGCAGGAGAACGTACCTCTCCCGATCCGTTCTGAGTCTCGATCGCATCGGGAGAGACTCCTTCTCCGGGCGCGGGAATCGGCCGTGGAAGCCATCTTCGGCGCCGTCAGTTCTTAAAGATAAAGAACTTCCGGCAGACGTAATTGACGAGGATGGCGGTGATGATGAAGCCGCCCTGGGCGACCAGGCTGTGGACATGCCAGATGTCGATCAGGAGTTTGATCGCAAAAATTCCCGAGATGAAGCTGACGCCGGAGACGAGTGTGAAGAGAATAAATTCGACAAAGCGCGAGTGACGCCCGCCCTGGAATACCCAGAGGGCGTTGGTCAAGTAAGCCGCGATGTTCCCGAATACAAACCCGATGCAATTGTTCAGCATGAGGTTTTTCTTGCGCAAGTCCTCCGTAATTTCGGCTCCGTCGATGGTCATCCCGTCGATGGCGGGGATCACGGTATAAGCCAGCGTGAGGGCGATGCCGTTGTGGACCACCGTGGCGATGCCTCCGCAGATGCCGTACTTGGCGAACTGGATCACGGGATGGGCGTCCTTGCTGTGGACGGCGACGGCGACCGTTTTAAGGTCGTTATCGCGGACGAACTTGAGCGCGTCTTTGGTAAGAGCGATGGTGGCGCGTATTGGCATGCTGATGGGCGGACTCAGGGTCCGTATCGTTCCTTCCAGAGGGGGAGGGCATTCTTGATATCGGATTTCTTGCGGCGCGGGTTGAGTTCCCAGACCAGCGGTTTTTCCGGGGCCACGAAAGGCATGAGCGCGTCGTACTGCATGCTCCCGGAAAACGGCACGCGGTGATCGCTGGCGGGCCAGACCACATCATGCAAGTGGCAGCCCACGAGATAAGGTTCCATCGATTCTAGCCACTCGGCGTGATTGAGCAGGTGAAGATTAGCCTTCAGTTCCACGTGCCCGAAATCGTGCCAGTAACCGACATAAGGCGAATGAAAATCCTGCATCAGCTGAAGCATTTCGCGTTCGTTGGGGACGTCCTCGAAGCGGCTGCGGCTTTCAACCGCAAGGGTGATCTTCTTTTCCTCGGCGTATTCCGCGATTTGCTCGAGAGCTCCCCGGGATCGTTTGATGTAAAGCGGTGAAAGCTTTTCGCGAACCGCGATCATCTTCTGCTTCAGTTTCACGTAGCGACGGCTGTCGATCTTTCCGTCCTTCACCATCTGGGTGAGTTTGGCCGTCATATGCTTCATGGCGACGCTTCCCATATGCAGCACCACGTAAGAGCCGCCGAAGTCCGCGGCGAAATCGAGGGTCCGGAGAGTAAGTTTGAGGGCGCGCTCGCGTTCGTCTTTACGATGGGAAGTGAATTCGTAACAGTCCGGCGCGTCGATCATGACCTCGACGGGGGAGGGGCAATAATTGTGGAGACCGCAGACCTTGAACCGGCCTTCCTCGAAGGCTTTCTTGATGCCCGGGAAAAGCGAGATGTTCATCCCGTGACTCAGCTCGATGGTGTCGAAACCCAAATCGAGGATTTCCTGGATCATGGCCTCACCATCAGTGTGGCGGCTGCTGTTCCAGCAAGTAGAGAAGGCGAGCATACGGGCGGGGATGACGGATGGAAGATGACAGATAAAAGATCAAAGACAGGGAAGAGGGAAGATGATTCGGTCAAAAGCGGCGGCCGCCGGGTCAGTCCTCATGTCCGCCGGCGGGCGGGCCCTGGATCCATTTCGGGAGTTTGCTGCCGGAGATGAGGAGGACCATCTCTCCTTTGGGCGGCTTCGCTGCGCACCGGCGGAAGAGCGCCTCCGCGGTGTCGCGATGGAACTCTTCGAATTTCTTGGTGAGTTCTCTCGCCAGGCAGACCAGGCGTTCGGGTGCGATGGAGGAGAGAATTTCCAGGGTGGAGACAATGCGGTGGGGTGTTTCAAAAAAAACCGTGGTCTCCTCCCGGTCCAGTGCCGCGCGAAGCTCGCGTTCGCGAGCCCCTTTCTTGACGGGGAGAAAGCCGCGGTAAGCAAAGGCGTCGGTGGGAAGCCCGGAACCTGCGAGGGCCGCGATGACGGCCGAAGGTCCGGGGATGACCTGGTGTGGAATGCCGCGGGCAATACAGCGCTGGAGCAGGCGTTGGCCAGGATCGGAGATGGTGGGGGTTCCTGCATCCGAGATCAGGGCCACCGAGGCGCCTCCGAGGAGTTTTTCCACCAGCTCTTCGCTGCGTCTGGCTTCGTTGTGCTCGTGCAGGCTGACGCGTGGCACCTTGGTAATCCCGTGGTGCTGGAGGAGGCGGGCCGAATGGCGAGTGTCTTCGCAGGCGATAAGATCCACGCCGCGGAGGCATTCGAGGGCTCGCAACGTGATATCGCCGAGGTTGCCGATGGGAGTGGCGACGATAGAGAGGACTCCGGGAGATCTGTCAGGCGGCGGCATGGGACCGGGGTGGGATCAGGTCCCCGCCGACGGCTCTGGCAAAGACGGGAGCAGGGCGGGCTTACCAGCCCTCACTGAGGCGGGAGGTCAGCTGGCCGGCGAGATCGTCGGCTGCCAGGGGAAGCGCCTGGCGCTCTGATAGCTGGAAATTCGGATCGATGTAGGTATCGGTGGTCCCCCGGAGACTGCCTTCTTCGAGGATTTCTCCGCTACGATTGTCCCGCAGGACGTAGTCGACTACAATGACAACCTCCAACTCGCGGGTGCGCAGCTGGTCGGTGCGGGAACCGCGCAGCTGACGGCGAATGATTTCTTTAAACGTCCCTTCCAGGGTGGCGTCCGCTTCGGCAGTGGTGGTGAGGCGGTAAGTGCCGTCCTCGTGGAAGCGCTTGATGACGGCGTTGGTGATGAGGACCGAGGAGCGCGGCTCCAGGGTCTCGTTCTTGAAAGTGGGGATCGCCAACGACTCGATTTCAGCGAAGGCCGAGGGCTTGACGGCGCCAAGCTGATAACCGGCACAACCGGGTAAGGCGAGGATTGGTAAAAGAACGAGTGACAGGCAGGCGAAGACCTTTAGCGATTTCATTTCGGTGGAGTCTCGAAAGGCAAAGGCGCCGGAGCGCGATGGTGTTATTCTTCTGCGGATTTCGATACGTTGATTTCCGGAAGGTCGCTTGGGGCGGGAGGTTCGGCGAGAGGCTTGGGAGCGTCGGGCATTTTCACGTCGGGGGAGGCGGGTGCTGCTCCTGGAGGCGCCGGGAGAGCCAGTCCCGAAGATGCGGCTGCGGTGGCGGGGACAGGAGCCGGAGCGGAAGGTGTTTGTTGCGCCGCCGCGGGCGAAGGCGAGGCCGGCGCTGAAGCAGCGCGTTCGGGCAGGGCGGGTTCTGGTGCGGGAATCGGCGCGACATCGTCGAGAGAGGTGCGCATGCTGGGCTTATTGGCAACCTTGGCGAGGTCAGGCGCAGGGGGGCCGAGATAATCGTCGCGATTCTTCACGTCCACCGCGGCGGCGACGGCGACGGGCCGGGCTTCTCCGCTGGTGGCGGCGACATATTGCGATAGGGCGGCGATCCGTTCCTCGGCTTGCTGGTATTGCGAGGCCCCGGGATACTTGGCGACGTCTTTATAATAAATCGTGGCGGCTTTGTAATTGCCCGTCTTTTCGTAAAACTGAGCGATTTCAAAGGACTTCGCGACTTCCTTGGCTTGGATTGCGGTGAGCTGCTGCTTCGCGTCGGTGGCCAGGGCGTTTTCCGGGAACTGGATGAGGAATTCTTCGTAGGCTTCGCGCGTCTTCTGAAGATGCGCCTGGTCGTTGTTGCCTTTCTCGCCGGCGGAAGTAAGAAGCTGCCCTATCTGATACTGTGCCTCGGCGGCTTTGGGATTATTAGGATAATCCTCGACGACCTTCTGAAACGCCTCCACCGCTTTCGAGGTGTCGTCTTGGCCTTCGTAAACCTCACCGACGGTGTACTGAGCCAAGGGAGCGTAAGCGCTGAAAGGCGCGTTCTTGGTGATCGCTTCAAACATTTCCACGAGCCGCGATGGCTGAGGCTTGGAACTGAAGAGCAGAAACTTTCCCTCGTCCATCTGGTGACCCGCCATAGCGATTTCATATTGCCGCTTCACGGCCGATCCGAAGAGAGAGCTGCCTTTGTAATTATCGACGAAGTCCTGGTAAGCATCGAAAGCCTTGGACGGCTTCCCCTCCTTTTCACGGAGTTGCCCGATCTCGAACTGGCTCTTGCTGGCGGTCTCGGTGAGAGGATATTCACGAACCACGTCTTCCAGGATCTTGCGCGCGTCTTCGTGTTTTCCGGCTTTCTCCTTCGACGAGGCTTGGTTGTAAAGAGCGATGGCCGCGGATTCCTGGGAGCGAAGCTCCGTCCCCGAAGGGGCTTTCTCGAGGTCCTTTTTTAGAAAGCCGAGGATGGCGTGACTGGGGGCGGGCCAACCGAGGGCGGCAACGAGCAGCGTCGCCGCAATCAAAGTGCGCGGTGTGGATTTCATGATTCTCGTTTGTTGAAGTAGTCGATTGGAGAGAGAGCGTCAAGTAACCCGCTCCTGCCGGGCGCGCCGTGAGACGCCCTTCATCCCGCCGTCTCGACTCGCTGCGCGGCGGCCACAGCCTTTAGAGGTTTCACCTATTGTAGTAATTACCAGTGTGAAAGCAATAAGAGAAGGGTTCTATTTCGGCTGCCAGGCGCCTCAATGGGCTCGATTTCGCGTTATTTACCGTAAACAGCGGCCGGATCAAAGGCCCGCGAGGCTTCGGTTTGGACCAGGGGCAGCGCCGATTCACCCGTGAGCGCGCCAAATTCCGCCGCAGTGGGGAGGCGACGGTAAAAACAGGAACGGTGCCCGGTGTGGCAGCAACCCGGCCCCTGCGGGGTCACTTTGAGCCAGAGGCAGTCCTGATCGCAATCGGTGCGCATCTCCACGATCTTGAGGGTGTGGCCGCTGGTATCGCCCTTGTGCCAGAGAGTTTGGCGGCTGCGGCTGTAATAAACCGCTTCCCCGATTTCGAGGGATTTGGCAATCGCTTCCGCGTTCATGTAAGCCACCATGAGGACTTCGCCGCTCGCGGCATCCGTGGTAACGGCGGGGATGAGGCCGTCCCCATCGAATTTCGGGGCGAACTCAAGGTGCTCCTCGACGGCCTTGCGGTCTTCGCGGCCGGCAACTTTGAGGGGTGATGATTCTGCGTTCATAGACTGGTGGATCGGAGGGTTTGATTCGGCAACCTAACAGCAATAGCCGGGGTGCGGCCATTTGCAACCGTGGAAGCGCATTGGCGACCCGGGGGGCGGACGGGATTGGGACGGCTCGCGGCTGTGGAGGCGGGAAATGTGATCGACATTGCCGGAACGAACTTTTTCTATGGTCTCCGAGCCGCGGTTTATGGAGCGAGGGGTTTTCATCAGTTTTGAGGGATCCGAAGGTTGCGGAAAATCGACGCAATTGGCGGAGCTGAAGCGACATTTTAAGGAAGCGGGCGCGGAGGTCTTGGTGACGCGGGAGCCGGGCGGGACGCCGTTGGGAGAGGAGATTCGGCGTCTCTTGCAGTTTGCGCCCGAGGGTGAAGGAATGACGGAGGAATCGGAACTGCTCTTGTTCGCGGCCAGCCGCGCGCAATTGGTGAGGGAACAAGTCCGACCGGCCCTGGAGCGAGGTCGGCACGTGCTCGCGGATCGATTTCTGGACTCGACCACGGTTTACCAGGGATTCGCCCGGGGACTCGATCTGGAGACGGTCGAGCGGGTCAACGCCTTTGCGGTGGGAGACTGCGTTCCGGATTTTACGGTCCTCCTCGATATGGACAGCGACGAAGCACATGCGCGGGCCGTGGAGAGTTCCCGGGCCGAGGGAACCGAAGACCGCATGGAAAACCAGCCCTTGAGCTTTTACGAAGCGGTGCGGCGTGGTTATCTGGAAGTCGCGGAGAAGGCCAAGGACCGCTTCCTGGTGGTCGACGCCACCGGCGGTATCGCGGAGATTCACAAAGACATCTGCAAAGCTCTGGAAGATAGATTCAATGGCATTTTTGGTTGAGACAGCGCTGAATTACCTGGCGGAAGCGAAAAACTGCGGGCGCCTCTCACACGCTTACTTGATCAGCGGGCCGGAAGGCAGCGGCAAAGAGCAGTTGGCGGCCGGCGTCATTCGCCTGGTCAACGGCGAGGCCGGAGAGAACCTGGGCTCTCTCGGTTCCGAGTTGGTGCGCATTATCGGGCCGGCATCGAAATCGCGCCGCATCGGCGTGGGCGGGAAACAAAGGGACAAGAAAGGGGCTGACGGCGTGCGCGAATTGGAGGAGAGCCTGCGACTGTCGGCGCCTTCGGGAAAGACCAAGTTCGGGGTGATCCAGGAAGCCGACCGGATGACCCAGGAAGCGGAGAACGCATTTTTGAAAACCTTGGAGGAACCTCCCGCCAACTGCCTGCTCCTGCTTCTCACGGCGCACCCGCAGCAGCTCTTGCCGACGATTCGTTCGCGGTGCATCACGGTCGCCTTGAGACCGGCCCCGGGCGCGGGTGTGGATGCGCCGGAGAAGAAGCTTTTGCGCCACGCTTTGGCCGAATTTGCAAAGGGAGGAGAAGGCAACGTTTCCAGTGCGCTGGCCCTGGGGGCGAAATTCTCCAGCCTGCTCAAAGCCGCCAAGGCCGAGGTCGGCAAGGGTAACGAGGAAGCGCTCAAGCAAGAAGTGGCGATTTACGGGAAACGCACGGAAGGGGACTGGTTGCAGCGGCGCGAAGAGTATTACAAGGCCCTGACGGAGTCCGTCTACATCGAGAAACGCAACCGGCTGGTGGAGGTCCTGCTGATGTTTTACGGCGACGCCCTCCGCCAGCAGCAGGGGTACGAGCGACTGGATCTGCCGGAGTGCGCCGATGCCAGCGCCCGTCTCGCCCGCGCCTATGCCGCGGTGGAACTCCAGCGCAGGTTTGCGGCCGTGGAGCGCTTGCGCGCGCTCCTGGAGACCAATGTGAACGAGAACCTGGTGCTGGAGGTTTGCTTTCTGAAGGCCTTTGGTCCCGTTCCGGAGAGCGCACCGGAAGCGGTGGGGACCGCGTAACGCACCGGAAGCGATGGGGACCGCGCAACCCACCGGAAGCGATGGGGACCGCGCAACCCACCGGAAGCGGTGGGGACCGCGCAACGCACCGGAAGCGATGGGGACCGCGCAACCCACCGGAAGCGGTGGGGACCGCGTGACGCACCGGAAGCGGTGGGGACCGCGTGACGCACCGGAAGCGGTGGGGACCGCGTGACGCACCGGAAGCGATGGGGACTGCGTGACGCACCGGAAGCGATGGGGACCGCGTGACGCATTGGAAGCGATGGGGACCGCGCAACCCACCGGAAGCGATGGGGACCGCGTGACGCATTGGAAGCGATGGGGACCGCGCAACCCACCGGAAGCGATGGGGACTGCGTGACGCACCGGAAGCGGTGGGGACTGCGTGATACTGTGGGGCGCGGGGAGCCAGCGCGTTGGTGGGATGCGCCTTGCCGTGTGCGGCGCTTTGGGTGCGGCCAGTAGATCCCTGCCTTCGAAAGTTTCCCAGGACCACTGCGCGCCTCGGAAAAAACAAAATTTGGGACATATGACCCAATTTTTGTAACACCTGCGGGTGCACGACGGGGGGTGGTGGAGGGCTGCGGAGGAGTGGATTCGAAAGTCTCCCAGGACCACTGCGTGCCTCGGAAAAAACAAAATTTCGGACATATGACCCAATTTTTGTAACACCTGCGGGCGTGGGACGGGGGGTGGTGGAGGGCGGTGGAGGAGTGGAGGGAGGCGGAGGGTCCCGCTGGAGGGTTCCGCGGAGGGTTGCGCGGAGGGTTGCGGAGGGTTGCGGAGGGTTGCGGAGGGTTGCGGAGGGTTGTGGAGGGTTGTGGAGGGTTGTGGAGGGTTGTGGAGGGTTGTGGAGGGTTGTGGAGGGTTGCGCGGACGGGCGTGGGGGGGCGGTCGATTCCGGCGTGGGGAATTCGCGGCGGGGTGAAGTCCAGGGTTTCCGGAATCCGCACACGTGCCGGGGCGGAGAGAGCCGGTATCTGAGAGTGCGCCTGGCGCTTCAGTAAGGCGACTGCGGGGCGTCGGGTTCCGGAGTCTGGGATTGCCGGTTTTCGTGACGGTGGAGATCCGCGAGATTGACGCCGTAGGTGCGGTCGAGGCCGCTGCAGATTCTGGAGAGCACCTGGTCCAGAGAATTGATGGCGAGCTGGGTGCCTTCGAAGAAGCGGTTCCCGCGGTAATCGTTCGCCGCGGAAGCGACGACGTCTTGAAGATGCTGTTCCCCGACGAAGGGTTCTAGGCCGTAGCCGACGATGATAGCGGCGCGTGCGTTTTCCGCGTCGATGCAAAGGAGGGCGTTGCGATTTTCGCCGCCGACATCGACGGACCGCGAAATGCCGGCCCGGTTGAAAATCCAGAAAGCCCAGGCAGGGAGGTTTTCACCGGGCCTGAGCCGATTGGTCACGATGTGGAGCGTGACCTGCGGGAAGCGCTTGTGGAAGTGATAAAGCGCAGACTGCAGTTTTCTTTTCTCGCGGTCCGAAAAGAGGGAAGCGAAATCCGAAATGCCCGGGGTGACACGGGGGACCGTGCCGAAAATAGCATCCAGCTTGGTCAACGAAAACCCGCAGTGAGGGCATTCCCCGATTCCTTCATAGGCAGGCGCGGAACAAAAGGGACATCGCATAGCGGAATGGGGACGGAATGAATCGCCTTTGGTTTAGCCTAGGGGAGGGACGCGGGAGACGTCGAGCATTTTACTTTCCGGAATGCGGGGCGCGCCGGGCGCCGGGGAAAAGGGGAGGTTGAATTCTGAGGGGTGAAATGGCACAAGGAGGGCATGGAACGATTTTCTGATTGTGTGGCGGTGGTGACCGGGGCCGGGCGAGGCATTGGACAGGCAATTGCGCGCCGGCTGGCAGACGAGGGCGCAGAGGTGGCGGTGCTGAGCCGGACGGAAGCCAACGCCGAGCGGACGGCGGAGGAGATCAACGCGGCGCACTCCGGCCGGGCCAGGGCTTACGGAGTGGATGTCGCGGACGGGGAAGCGATGGCGGAAGCCGGCAAGAAGATTCTCGAGGATTTTTCGAAGGTCGACGTCCTGGTGAACAATGCGGGGATCACCCGGGACGGGTTGATGTTGCGGATGAGCGAGGAGGACTGGGACCTGGTCGTGGACACGAACTTGAAGGGGGCGTTCAACGCGGCGAAAGCTTTTCAGAGAAGCATTCTCAAGCAGAAAGGCGGGCGCATCGTGAATATCAGCTCCGTGATTGGACTGATTGGGAATGCGGGTCAGGCGAATTACACCGCCAGCAAGGCGGGATTGATCGGGTTGACGAAGTCCCTGGCGCGCGAATTTGCGGGTCGCAGTGTGACGGTCAATGCAGTGGCGCCGGGTTTTATCACCACCGACATGACGGGAGAGCTCACGGAAGAGGTGACCGCTAAGATCCTGGAAAAGATTCCGCTGGGGACGCTGGGGACGGTCGAAGATATCGCGGGAACGGTGGCGTTTCTGGCGAGCGAAGAAGCCCGTTACATCACGGGACAAGTGATCGTGGTGGACGGCGGGATGGTGATGTAACGGCCCGGAGGGCCGGGTTATCAGTTATCGGTCTATCGATTACGGTCCCGATACGATTTGAAACGATTGCGCGCCGTCAATCAATGCTCCTGTAAACTGATAGCGATTGACCGTTAAGGCGGCGCAGAAAGCCGTCACGCGTAGAGTTCCGCGCCGCTGACGCGGTTGGCGCTGCGGGCGGAGAGCGCGCTGAACGCCTGGTAAGTGTAGGGCTGCCGGTCGCGCAGGCACTTGCTGATCCACTTGAAGATTTCTTCGAAGTCGGGGCTCTCCTGCCGGATCTCGGCGAGTTGATGCCAGGAAAGATCGGTTCGGGGAGTGGCGGAGGTGATGCGATGGATGGTGATTTTTGACTCGATGGCGTCAAATTCCCGAGGTTGAAGGCTCCGGATGGCGGCGGCCTCAGGCAATTCATCGAGGGTATCCAGATCGAGACCGTAGGAGAGGATGCCCAGGTTAAAGCGGGTGCCCAGGGAACGGAGATCTTCCACCAGCTTTTCGTCGGTGAGCGGGGTGGCAACCACCATTTCCCCGGCGTGCGACCAAAGGGTATTGCTCAGACATTGGAAAAAGTCTTCCCGCACCGAGGAATGCGTCAGGGAGAGCTTCATTTTGACCCCGGTGAGGGTGAAGGGTGAGCTTCCGGAATGACCGCAGATCTCGAGAAGATCCGGATCCATTTCAAAACTCTCTTCGCCGGCGTGCGCGACATGCCAGTCCAGGAGCAGCGCGTCGGGAAAGGTCCAGAGATTGCGAATGGCTTCCCCTTCGGAAAACGATTTCTCGAGGGGGAAAGGAAAGCGATGCGCCAATTCGTTGTAGCGGCAAAAGACCGCGCGAAATTTGTTGGCGCGGGAGAGTGCGAGATCGACATCCTGCGAGCTGGTGGCGATTTCTTCGCCGAGCAATCCCTGCCGGTTGGGAAGAAGGTTGCGCGCGCTGTTGAGGGAATGGATGGTGGTGGTGCGCAGAAAGTACCCCTGGCCCTGCTCGACCTTTGCAATCGGCGAGCTCGGATCGCAGGACATGATGGAAAAGTGGTAACGCAGGGTGGCGTCGCTGTAATCCTGGTTGAGCCGATACTTGACGAGCCGGATCAGCTCGGTGCCTTTGATGCAGTTGGATGGATTTTCCGAAAGGATTTCGGGCAGGATCTGGCGCAGTTGATCTCGAAGATTCATTGGTGTTGGTGGAGCGGCCTGACGGCGACTCAGCATGTGGCAGGGGCGCGCGGGGAGTCAAGGGGGAAGGGAAAGCATCGGGGGAAAGAGAAGCGATACGCGTTGTGAACAAGTGTGAACAACATGCGCGCGCGCGAGAAAACAAGTGCGTCGAGAGTGGCAAAACGGGCGTCCTTGAAAGTTAGCAAGCGTTCTTTTGTTTCCCCGGGAAAGTCGGGGCACGATTCCCGGGGTCGCGCGTCACCGTTTCCGGAGTTCTCCGCGCCGACGCGGCAGTTACAGGTCCGGCCTGGGTTCTTTGAATTTAACGGTGAAGCGCCGCGAGAGGAACCAGCGGACGGCGAACATGTCGGTGGTGGCGCGCAGGGCGCGGTTCCCGAAGCCGTATTTGCTGACGCCGTGCTCGCGGGGACGGTGGTTGACGGGGATTTCCACGATTTTGAAGCCCGCGCCCACGATGAGCGCGGGGATGAAGCGGTGCATCCCGGTGAAGGGCAGCAGGGCATCGCGGCAAGGCCGGCGCATGGCTTTCAGGGTGCAGCCGGTGTCGCGGACGCCATCGCGGGTAAAACGGCTGCGCACGGCGTTGGCGATACGGCTCTGGAGGCGTTTGAAGGGAGTGTCCTTGCGTTTGGCGCGGTATCCGCAGACGAGATCGGCGCCGCTTTCGATTTCCTCGAGGAGCCGGGGGATATCCTGGGGATCGTTCTGCAGATCGCCGTCGAGGAGCACAATGACCTCCCCTTTGGCGGCGCGGATCCCGGCGAACATGGCCGCGCTTTGGCCGGTATTGTTTTCGAACTCGAGGAGGCGCGTGCGCCCGTTTCGTGATACGCGCGCGACGGTGCCGTCGCTGGATCCGTCGTCCACGAGGACGAGTTCGTAATTGATACCTGCAAGCGCCGTGGCGACCTGCTCCTGGAGGGGGGCCACGTTGTCTTCTTCGTTGTAAAGAGGGACGACCACGGAGATCAGCGCGCCGTGGACGTCGTCACTGTCGCTCACGGTTCTATAAAGGGAGACTTTGGTAATTGTAGCAAGTGAATACTTTGATGCGGCGGATGAGTTGATTGAATCGGACGATGTCGACGACGCCTGTCAATTCGTAACTTTCGAAGGCATTGACGACATTGCCGGCGGGAGTATCGCGTCTGATATCATCGGTGATGAAGAGTGCATGCTTGCCGAGGAAGTCCGACTGCGACGCACCCGGTTCGTCGCCGGGCTGAAGTCCGTCATAGCGGGGCCAGAACGAGAATTGGTTCTGGATGGCTTGTGATTCCACGATGTGAATGCGCGGATAATCGGGTGCCGGTTGGATGAGGGGAGCATCCTTGGAGAGATAGAAAGAGAGGATGGCGGCGGTTTGGTAACGGTTCGCGATGACAAAGACATCTTCACCGAGGGCGTCGCGTGAGGCGCGGATGACTTCGTCGAGGTAAGCGGCGCTTTCTTTCCACCCACGCAGGCGGGCGGAGGGATCGTGCTTGTAAGGCCAGGGCACACCCGCCTGGCGCACGATTTCGGTGTTGAGAATGATAACGCTCATAATGCCGGCCAGGGTGAGAGCCGCGCTGCGCATGTTGCGTTTGAAGCGGTTGCCGGCATTGAGTTGTTGCCAGTAATGGGAGAGCAGGAGTCCGGCCGAGATGAATCCCGGCGCGGTCCAGTTGGCCTCCCCCGCTTCCCGGAGCGCGAGAAGGAAATAGAGCAGGACGATGGGCAGTGAAAAGAACAGCAGGTAAGTTTCGCTGTCGTCCTGCCGGAATCGTTTGAGGGCGCGTCCCAGGGCCCAGACCAGTCCCGCGAAAATCAGGGGGGAGTAAACGCCGAGGTGCATACCGAGGAACTCGAGAAACTCGCCGGGATGAAGGCCCTTGGCCTGGTCCAGGCTGCCGCGTTCCTTAAGATGGGTCACCGTGATCCAGTCGTGCTGCGCATTCCAGACGAAGACGGGGATCGTGCAGAGCGCGAAGCAGAGCAGGAGCAGGTAGAGGCCGGGCCGGCGCAACTGGCCGCGCCAGCGGCGCAGCACCGTGAGCAGCAGCACAATGGAGAGGAGCTGGATAGCGTTGGTGTATTTGCAGAGAAAGCCGAGCCCGATGAGCAGCCCGGTGAGCGGCCAGAAGAAGTTCAGCGAGGCCGCGCGATGGAGGGCGCGCCAGAAGGTGAAGAGCGCGGCGATCCAGAAGAACACCGAGAGCGGGTCGATGGTCATGAGGACGCTGCCGACATTGAAGATCGGCGTAAGATTGAGCAGGGCGACGCCCCAGGCGGCGGTCTGTTCATCGAAGAGGCCGCGTCCGAGACGATAAAAGAGCAGGCTGGAAGCCAATCCGAGGAGAGGAGAGAAAAAGCGTATACCCAGGACGTTATCGCCGAAGAGCGCGGTCCCGGCTTTCATTACCAGGGCGACTCCGGGGCCTTTGCTGTAATAGGAGGGCGCCAGGTGCTGTGACCAGAGATGATAATAAGCTTCGTCCGCGGAGAGTTCCGTGGTGGCGCCGATAACGATGCGCAGGAGGGTCAGCGCGATGAGCGCGAGGGTAACGGTTCTGGCGGTGGACATTCTCCTTGCGACCAAGACTGAATACTTTCGCGGGTTCTACTGTCAAAGGAATAAGGCTTCGATTATGATTCCGGGGAAGACAGGCATGAAGACGGGTAAAATGGGGTATTTCCGAGGGCTCAGGGTGTTGTTGTTGTGGACCGTGGCCATGGTCGGTGGTTCTCTTTGCGCCCAGGTGCCGGTGGGGTTGGATGCCGACCGGATCCTGGAATTGGCGCGCAGCAGTTACGTGCTTCAGGACCACGAGTTACAGGGTAAACTGCGACAGGATCGCAAGACTACCAGTTTCCGGCTCACCATGCAGGAGGGGATGATCCGCTTCAAATTCGATAATCCGCAACAGATCATCCACCTCGAGATCCACGACGAAGGATCACTGATGCGGGAGGTGGTGGCGGGAAGTGACGCCCCGGTGGCTCCGGGCCGTTACTCCGAGGCGGTGCGCGGCACGGACATGTGTTACGAAGACCTGGCGATGCGTTTTCTTTACTGGCCCAATCCCAGGTATTTGGGAGACGAGAAAGTGTCGAAGGCCGATTGCTGGAAGCTGCTGGTGAAGAATCCCGGCAAAGTCGGACCTTACTCTCACGTGGTTTTGTGGATCGACAAGGGATCGGGAGGACTGGCGCAGATGCTGGGTCTCGACGAGAGCGGAAAAGTGCTGCGCCGCTTCCTGGTGCGCAAGGTTCAGAAAATTGACGGCGCCTGGGTGCTCAAGGAAATGCGGATTGAGCGCTTTTCACCCGCGGAAGAAAAGGTGTTGGGCAGGACTTACCTGACCCTCGACGAGCTGGGGCCGAAAAAGAATCCCTACTTCAAGAAGTAGGGGCGGCGGGGGTCGAGTGTCGGGGGTCGGGGGACGATGTAGCCGCCTGCGTCAGCAGGTGGACCGTATCCCGGCGGGCGAAACGATTTTCTCCACGCTCTGACGAGCGCGGCTACTTTCCGGCGAGCCGCTTCGCCATTTTCGCGTGCCACTCGCGGTAGACGATGGGAGAAATTTCCGAGGGCTTGATCTCGCTGCGCCCGCCCCAGAAGACGTTGGTGTATAGCACCGGAATCCCGATCTTTTCGAGGTAAGCGTCGATAGCGGCCTTGTGCTCCATGATGAGATCCTTGTCGGTGCCGTGGACCACGCCCATGATGTTGACATCGCCGAAGCGGGGTCCGCCTTCTCTCCAATAGCAATGCGTCAGGATGGGGTGGCGGCCGATCTCCGCGCCGGCCTTTTCCTGCACGCCCTCCGGCACGCGCCAGTGGAAGAGGCCGTTGAATCGCGTGACGCGTTTGCCCTTTTGGCTGGGCTTGACGTGTTCGAGGAAAGTTGAGAAGCGACCCAGCACTTTCTTGCGGTCCAGGCCCTCGGCAATTTCGCAGAACTCCTCCAGCGGCATTCCGGCTTCCGCGGCGCGCGGTTCCCAGGGGTCTTCCCGGATTTCGTCCGCTTCCAGTTCGCGCTTGAGAGAGAGCAGGACCTTCCATTCCCGATCATCGAGATCGACGGTGGAAGTCGTCATCATTTTCGCGGGTGCATCGGCGCGGGTTCCGGGCTCAAGTTCTTTCCGCCGGACGTGGCCGACTCCCAGCGCAAAAATGCCGTGCGCGGGCATGAGGATGAATTCCTGGGCGCCGGTGAGTTTTTTGAGGACCTCCGCGTGTGCTTCCAGGGACTCGCCTTGGGGGACTTTGAGGGTGGTCCAGAGCCGGTATTCGGAACCGGAGATCTCGCGGTCGGTGGAGCGGATGACGACGTGGCCGCTGAAGGGATCTTCCCGGAACATGAAATCAAAGGCGGCGTCCAGTGTATCTTCGTCGATCTTCCAGGCCACGAGGGCGCCTTCGGCGAGTTTGTTGGCGAGCAGGGTCTGCCGGACGCGGCGGATGACCCCGGCCTCGAGCATGGCCCGGATGCGTTCGAGGACCACCGGCAGTTCCACACCGGATTGTTCTGCGATGTCCCGGAAGGGATAGCGGACAAAGCCGCCGATCTTGTCCTCCGAAACAGCCAGGATTCTGGCGTTGATTTCCTCGTCGTGCTCGGTGGGGCTGGCGGTGTGGGATGGCGTGGTACTCATAAGGCTTGGGAAGGGCCAAGTTAGTGTGGCGTCCCGTAAATTCTGCAACGCAGAGTGGATTGAATTATTTTGGAATTACCTCGCTTCGCTCGCGTTGTCAGGAGGATGCGCGGCCCTCTTTCCCAACTTCTTCGTTGCTCGTCGGTCGCGGAGCGGGCTTCGCTCCCTCCTCGCGCCTCGAATTTGAAAAAGATTGCTCGCGCCCTGTGTCACATTATTTACGGGACCCCACACTAGCGGACGGCGCGGGGGGTCGCAACCGGATTATCCGCGACGCTGCGGAGGGTATCGCGAGTCCCGGTGAACTTGAGGAGGTAATGGGTGAATTGCGGTTCTTCGAGGCCGTGGAAGGTGTGCAGCGGTTTGAAGAGATCGGGGTTGTCGGCGAGCGCGACGAGATCCGGGTAATGCTTTTCCGAGAGCGCGCGATGGCCGTAGGTGAGATAGAGGGGTTTCTTTTCGTCGAGGGCGCGTTCCATCATGGTGACGAGGTGCCCCGGGGTATCGGTGTAATAGAGCCACGGATCATAGATGGTGGCATCGGTATAAAAGCCTGCAGTGAGGATGGCGCGGCCTTCCGGTGAAAAGGGATCGGTTTCTCCGTAAACCATGGCGATCACTTCCTGGAGTGGTTCCTTGGGATGATGCATGATCACGATGCGTTGCGGGCGGGTTTGAAACCAGAAGATCGCGAGAAAGAGGATGAGGATTCTTCTCGCACGCCGGCGATAAGAAGCCGGCGAACGGGCCGAAGCCGCGAGCCCGGTTACGCCCAGAGAGGCGAGGATGGCGACGCCGGGCAGCGCGAAAATGAGATACCACAGGTGAAGCCGGTTGTCCGAGACGAACGCGTGCAGCAATCCGAGAGGAGCGCAAAACAGTAGGGTGCCGGCATACGCGGCGTGGAATCCCGAGGCTCGCGCCAGCCGCCAGGCGCCCCCGAGCATCGCCAGCGGCACGAGGATCCCGACGAAAAACTTTGCCCCGTCAGTGACGGCGCTATGGTGGAGCGGGCTCTCGGGATCGGTGGGGAACCACGGCATACCCGCAGCCAGATAGGCACCCATGTTGGTGAGGTAGCGTGGACCGAGAGTCACGCTGCCGCGGCGCTCAGCGAGGACCTCCTGGATCTGGGGGAGGGAGGGGGCCATGAACTGGAGAAAGAGCATTGCGGAGAGAGCGTTGGCAACGAGGAGGCGGCGAATTTGCACGCCCGCGGGATAAGGATCTTTTCCGCGCAGGCGAAAGAGCAGCGCCAGAAGAGTGAAGGCATTGAGAAGCAAGGGCACGTAAATCGATCCGGCGTAACTGTAGAGGAGCGCGCACTGTGCCAGCGCAAACCCGGTCCAGTATCGCCACTGGCCACGCGTCAGCGCCCGGTGCAGGAGGTGGAGTGTGAGCAGGACGAAGCAAATGTTCAGCGAGTATCCCCGGCTCTCTGCGCTATAGCGGATATGCCAGGGGTGCATCGCTAGCAGGAAGGCGGCGCCCGCCCCGGCCATGGAATATCCCAGGGAATGGAGGAACCATCCCACGAGAAAAATGGCGCCCAGTCCTGCAAGGAGGCAGGGGATGCGCGTGGGAAATTCCGCGAAGCGTCCCTCCCGGTCCGGTCCCAGTTCCTGCCAGCCTTCCAGGACGCTGCGGGCGAGCACTGAAAATAAGACGTGATTATTGAGCTGGTGATTTTTGAAGAAGGTGTCCGTCCAGGTCGCCTGGCGGAAACGGACTTCGCCGTCATCGCGCTGCTGGTATCGGCCAAGAAGGTGGTGACGCAGGCTGTCCTCTTCGTCGGCGGAGAAGCCGACGTCGATGCGCGGGAGACGAAAGGCGGCGCCGAGGCCGACCGCGGCGAGGAGGAAAAAAACCATGGTGGTGCGTTTAAGTCTTCCCCGGCGCAGGGGTGCGGAGATTTCAGCCGGCGGAATGGGTGGGAGTGGAAGATTCCACCAGCGGCGGGTGAAGAGAAGCAGGGCGATACCGGCGGTGTTGATAAGGGTAGCCCACCAGATTCCGGTGTGGACGTAGGCAATCACCGGGACGCGCGTTTCCGCAGCCCGGGCCGCGGCGAGGGCGCCGGGCCAGGTGGCAGCGGTGGCGACAAGAAAAGCCGCCATTATCCCGAGGAGCAGGGTGGCGGCGAGCACCGGTTTATTTGGAAATTGCACGGGGCTTACCTTGCGCCGGGATTGCGGGCGGGGTCAACGGCGGGGGGCGCGGGGTCCGGAAGCGGGCGGGACCAGCCTTCGCGAGGGCTTCGGCACGGCTAGCTGCCCGCGGTCCCACTCGCCGGGGCGTAAAGCTTCTCCCATTACTCCGCCGGCACGGAAAAATTTTTGCGGATCCATTGGAACGCCTCCTCGCGCTCGGTGAGTTTTCCCTCGAGCTGCAGGTTTTGTACTTCCTTGAGGATGCGGCCCATCTGGGGGCTCGGTTTCCAGCCCATTGCCTTGAGATCGTCGCCCGTGACGAGGCGCGGGGGGATCAGCGGTTCATTGGCGAACTCCTCGGCCTTTTCGCGGAGAAACTCGTAGTTGTCGAGCATCCCGTGGCTGCTCTTGCAATCCACGCGATGCAGTTCGAGTTCGTCCTGGAAAGTGGGGCGGGCCATAAATCGTTTCAATTTGGCGACGCGCATTTTCTGGACATCCTTGAAGATCATGTGCTTGGCGACGGCTTCCGCCACGGCGTTGATGGTTTCGTTCGAGAACTTCAGGCGTCGCAAGATTTCCTCCGACATCTGCGCGCCCACGGTGTCGTGATTATTGAATCGGATCCGCTGGTTCTCGGTGTCGAAACTGTAGGTTGGCGGTTTGCCGACGTCGTGCAACAGCGCCGAGAGGATGAGGGGGAGGGATGCTTCCGCGGGCAGCAGTCCCAGCAT
The DNA here is from genome assembly GCA_024638765.1 of Verrucomicrobiales bacterium. Classification (GTDB taxonomy): domain Bacteria; phylum Verrucomicrobiota; class Verrucomicrobiia; order Verrucomicrobiales; family DEV007; genus JAHEJT01. The sequence goes on along the minus strand of JAHEJT010000003.1, from coordinate 21,406 downwards.
GATGCGCGTGTGGACAAAGACGTCGCCCTCCGGATGGAATTGCGGTGGTTGTTCGCAGCCGCGCATCTCCATGATCTCCGGGAGCAGGATTTCCGCGAGGCCGCTCTCCACGAGCAAATCGAATCCGCGGAGGCGATGGGGCGAGAGAAGGATTTTCACGAGTTCATCCCGGGTGCGTTCCACGCTGATGCGCCGGATATTCGGCGCCTCCTCGCAGAGGGCGCTCCAGGTGCCGGATTCGATTTCCAATTCAAGCGTAGTGGCGAAACGGATGGCGCGCAGAATGCGAAGGTGATCCTCGTGAAAGCGAGTGTGCGCGTCGCCGATGGCGCGAATGATCCCCGCCTCCAGATCCTTTTGGCCTCCCACGAAATCGATGACTTCTTCGGCGACGGGATCGTAAAACATACCGTTGATGGTGAAGTCCCGGCGCCGGGCATCTTCTTCGGGGGAACTGAAGGTGACCTTGTCCGGGTGTCTGCCGTCGAGATAGGCGCCGTCGCTGCGGAAGGTGGCGATCTGAAAATCCTCGTCGCCTTTGCGGACGAGAATGACTCCGAAATGGGCCCCTATGGGAAAGGATTTGGGAAAGCATTCGCGGACGCGCTCCGGGGTGGCGTCGGTGGCGATGTCGTAATCCTCGGGCTCACTCTTCCGCAGGGAATCGCGGACGCAGCCGCCGGCGAAATAGGCGGTGAACCCTTTCTCCTGGAGGACGCGGACGAGGTCGGCGGCTTTATCGCGGGCGGTCATCGAAGTGAAGGAAAGTAGCACAGGCTTCCAGCCTGTGACTTGAAAAAACACAGGCTGGAAGCCTGTGCTACTTAAAAGTTCCCCAGACTGCGTCTTACTCCGGCAATTTGATGCCGAGTTCGGCGGCGTATATGAGCTGGGCGGCGTGCGCGGACTTGGTGTCGTTGTAATGCCACCACTCGCTGGTCACTGACTTGAATCCCGCGTCTCCCATGGCCTGCTGCAGGATCCAGAGATTGCGAGCGATTCGCGCATTGTCGCCGCGGTATATGTAAGAGGCGTCTTCCGTGAATGCGTCGAAATCGGTGGGCATGATCTGCTCGACTCCGTTCAGGTCGACGAGGGTGGCGTCGACAGCCGTCGCGAAACAGTGGTGCGACCATTTTTTCACAGGTTGGGCGACCCATTCGCCCTGGGGCGAGGCCTCCCAAAGTTTGCGTTGCACGCTGGGGGGACGCCAGGCGTCCCAGATTTTAAGGCCGTATCCCTGGGCGCGGAGATTTTCCTGGGCGCGTCGGAGGCGGCGGGCGGTATCGTAAAAGACGAGGCAGGGCATGTCCGGCGGGTAGAGCGCGCGTCCGGCGAGGTTGTCGCTCTTTCCGTAACGCAGCTCCACGGCGATGGTGGGGTCGAAGACGCGAAGGTCCACGAGGTTGTATCGGTGAAGTGGCGGGGAGGGATCACCGGCAGATGCCGCGGAGATTCGAGCCGCCGCGGGCGGGGGTTCGGGTGGCGGTGTGTGACAGCCGGAGAAAACAGCGGCCAAGATGACGAGGAAAGAGAGCCTGAGCCTTCCGGGGAGCGGTGTCATGGGTTGGCGGCACGTTATTTCCCATGGGAAAGGCCGCGGGACAAGTTCTTTCGGGACCCTGACATAACCCCGGACTCGACAAATTGGATTTTCGGGGGATTGTATGGCCATGTTTTCAGTGTCTGGGGGACTGGCGGCTGCTCGATGGAGGGATTCGAGCCGGCGATGCCGGATTGCAGGTTTCAGGGGGAATTGATGTTCGCGGTGCTTATCAGTGATCCGCTGGCGGTCTCTTTGATCTACGGCGCGGGGGCCTTTATGCTGGGGGCGTGCGTGGGATCCTTTCTCAACGTTGTCATTCACCGTGTGCCGCGGGACATGACCGTGAACAAGCCCAAGCGCTCGTTCTGTCCGTTCTGTAAGAAACCGATTCCCTGGTACCAAAACATCCCACTGTTCAGTTGGGTGGTCTTGCGGGGGAAATGCGCTGAATGCGGAGCCAAGATCGCTTTTCGCTACGTCTTGGTGGAGTTGATTACGGCGCTCTTCTTTATCCTCATCTGGATCTATTTTCCGTGGCAGATCGCGCTGATTTACTGGATTCTCATCAGCCTGCTGATCGCGGCGACTTTTATTGACCTGGAACATTACATCATACCGGACGGGATTACGATCGGGGGGGCAATTGTCGGGCTGGGGTGCGCGTTCATCGTGCCACAGCTTTTCGGCGAGGTATCCCACGTGCGTTCGCTGGGCCAATCGGCCCTGGGAGCGGTGGTGGGATACGGATCACTGTGGGCGGTAGTGCACTTGGGAAAACTGCTCTTCGGACGGCTCAAGGAAAGTTTTGAAGAACCGGTCCCGTGGAGCATTACGCAGGGGGAGGGGGAGGAAGAACCCGTGTTCAGGTTGGGGGAAGAGAGCACCTTGTGGTCCGAGTTTTTCTTCCGGCCCTCCGACCGGATGGTGATGGAATGCCCGCGGATTAAGGTCAAGAGCAAGGAGCATCGCGACGTTACGGCGCGGATTTTTTATGATCGCGTGGAGGTCGGCGATCAGAAGATCAGCCTGGAGGATCTTGATTCGCTTGAAGGCGACGCGACCGAGGTGGTGATCCCGCGCGAGGCCATGGGGTTTGGGGACGTCAAATTCATGGCGTTAATCGGCGCTTTCCTGGGCTGGCGCGCCGTGATTTTTACGGTCCTGGCGGGCTCACTGGCTGGCGCAATCGTGGGTCTGACGGCGCGGATAACGGGGAAGCAGGAATGGTCGAGCAAGATTCCCTTCGGGCCTTTTCTGGCCCTGGGAGCGGTGATCTGGATGTTCTACGGCTGGATCATCCTGCGTTGGTACCTACTCAAGGTGATGGGGTGAGTGTGGGGCGCGCTTCGCGCACGTTAATCGTTATTGGTTATTGGAGAAGTATGACGCCGGATGCCCGCGCTTCTCGTTGTCATCCCGAGCGTAGTCGAGGGATCTCTCGTTACCCCCGAGACGGTCTTGTCATCCTGGACTTCGCAGAAAGGGGAGAGCATCATGGCTTTGTCCGGATAGCAGAGGCTAAACCGGTCCCACCGATTGATGTGAGAGATCCCTCGACTTCGCTCGGGATGACACGAGGGAGAGGGGCGGGATAACACAAAGGGGAGGAAGGGGATGACGATGGAGAGAGTGGGGCGCAGGCGTTTATTCCGCCTTCGGCGCGCCCTGCAGATTGGCTTTGCCCGTAATAAAGCGCTCCGCGCTAGGGCAGTCGCCTGCGATTCTTTTCAAACCGCAGGCGGGACGCCTGCGTCACACTGACAGGCTGGAAGCCTGTCTTACTTTGCCGGAAAGCCGGAGGAACGGTGTCGGGTTTGAGTTCCGTCCGGGCCCTCGGTGATGATGAGCGCTTCCAGGCCGGGGGTGGCTTCGATTAGAGCGAGTCCTTTTTCCACGCCAAGGATGCAGAGGACGGTGGCGTGACTGTCGGACCGGATCGCGGTGGGAGCGATGACGCTGGCGGTGATACGCCGGGTGAGACCCAGGCCGGTGCGCGGATCGACGATGTGTGCATAGCGGATGCCCTCGATTTCGACGAACTGTTCGCGGTCGCCCGAGGTGGAGACGGCAGCATTCGCCAGTTTTGCGGTTTGCGACAGGGATTCCTGTGCTCGGTCCATGGAGAGGATGCCCACGTCCCAGCCCTCTTTGCCAGGGGGCGGATCTCCGGCGGCGATGTCGCCTCCGGCCGCCACGGCGGCGCGGGTGATTCCGTGGGCGCGGAGCGCGACGAGCGCTTGATCGGCGGCGAATCCCTTGGCGATGCCGCCGAGGTCGAGGCGCATGCCGGGCTGGTGCAAGGTGATGGTGCCGGCGTCGCTATCGAGACTGAGGTGACGGTAACCGGTCCGCTTCCGGGCGTGCGCCAGCGTATCGGGGGATGGCAGCGAATTTTTGCGAAGGCTGCGCCGCCAGTTTTGGGTGTAATGACCGCTGGTGACGTCGAAGGCGCCGTCCGTGGCGTGCGCCAGTTCCTGGGCCGTTGCAATCACGTGAAACAAGTCCGCGCGCGCGGGAATAGGGACGCCGGGCTCGGAAGCGCAGAGCCGGTTGAGATCGCTGTCGGGAACGTAATCGGAGAGGATGGCATTGAGCTCGGCAACACGGGCGAAGGCGGCGGTCTTCGCTTTTTCCGCGATCTCCACGCCGGACGCGTAGAGCCGGATCTCGAAGCGCGTCCCCATGTGGGGCTCGGTCCACGAGTAGAGGGTGAGGTCCGACGCGCGTTCCTGGCAGGAGGAAAGGAGCAGTGAGGACGCGAAAGTGAGGAGGTATGGCGAAGTAGAAATGTAGCGGAAGATGCCAAATCTTCCGTTGTGGGGCGTCGGAGGACGAAACTTTTTGCAAGTTCCGCTACATCCGACTGCAGGAAGGAGGACGACCATCAATCGAACTCGACACCGTTATACCAGAACGACTTCATTTCTTCCGGCGAGGGCACGTTGAGGGGCCGGACCAGGCGGAAGCCGAGCCAAACGGCGTCGGTGTGGTACCAGATGCTCTTGGGAAGTTGCGGATCCTGCATCTTCCAGTTCTCATTCGAGGCGCGGCGGACCGCGCTGCGCAGGTCCTCGGGATCATCGTCCCAGGAACCGCCGCGGGCGGTATGAGGGTAAGGAGTTATCGATTTGCCCCAGGGATTGAGCAGGGTCTCGTCTTTCGATTGCGCGTAAAAATCGGGGAAGTACTGGTCGATGGTCCACTCGAGGACGTTGCCGTGCATATCGTGAAGGCCCCAGGGGTTAGGTTTCTTCTGGCCCACTTTCTGGTACTGGTAATTGCTGTTTTTGAAGTACCAGGCGTAATCGTCGAGCTTCCTGGGATCGTCGCCGAAGGAGTAAGCAGTGGTGGTGCCGGCGCGACAGGCGTATTCCCATTCCGCTTCCGTGGGCAAGCGGTAAAAATGCCCGGTTTTGGCGCTGAGCCATTCGCAGTATTTATTGGCGGCGTGCTGCGTCATGCAGATGGCGGGGTAACCGTCCTGGCCCATGCCGAAGCTCATGTCCTGGTAAGGTTCGGTGGGACGGCTCACGAGATCGATCATGGAGGCGTCGGGCTTGGGATTGGCAAGGGAACCGTCTTTATTGCGCGGGTCCTCCGGCATCATGAAGTTGAGATATTCGTCCCAGGTGACTTCATGTTTGCCCATCCAGAAGGGCTCGATTTTCACGGTGTGCTGCGGGCCTTCGTCTTCGTTGCGGCCGGCCTCTCCCTCGGGGCTCCCCATTTTGAATTCACCTCCCGCGATCGGAAGCATCGTGTATTCGGCTTTGAACCCGGGAATGACGGCGCTGTATTCCTTCATATCGGCTTCGGATTTTTCGGGACTGTTCTCGAGGATGAAGGTCTGAATTTCCTGGACGAGTTCCAGGCCGCCGCCTGCTTCCGAGGGGGTGTCTTCTTCCCCGGCGACGCGGAAGGCGACGCCTTGGTCCCAGACCGCGCCTTGCTCCGCCCAAAGGCGCAGCATGTAGAGTTGTTTTTCGTCAAAGGGCCCGCCCTTTTCGAGGAGTGGCTTGATGTTGTTCACGAAGCTCATGCGCGGCACTTCCTCGAGGATGACGCCTTTCGGCCAGTGCGCGCCTTCTTCCACCCACTTCTTGAGCAGATCGGTTTGGCGTTTGGTGAGGGGATCTCCCTTGGGCGGCATGATGAGGTCGTCGTCCTCGGGAAGGACGGTGGTCCAATAGAGAGAACTGTTCTTGGTGTCGCCTGGTTTGAGGATGGGACCGTTCTCGCCTTCGCGCAGGACGAGATCCGCTTCATGCATGCGCAGGTCTCCCTTGTCTTCCTCGGGACCGTGGCAATGGATGCAGGCGGACTCGAGAATGGGTTTGATTTCCCTGTTAAAATCGACGGTCCGGGCGGGGGCGCCTTTCTTTTTGGCGGCCGCGGTTGGATCGGATTTGGCGAGGGAGATGGCGGGGGCGAGGCAGGCGGGCAGGACGAGGGTGGTTAAGAATCGGAATTTCATGCGGGACAGTTAACTAAGAGGTCGAAGGCCGGGAGCGGAACCTGAAGGAGAATGATTAGCGCATCTGGAGGGCCTGTCATCAAGAAATGCGCCTGAGGGCGCGGAATTGGGACGGTTTCGGGGTATTGAAGGGGTAGGGAAAAGCGCGGCAATGACCTGCCTTCGCTGAAGCTGCGGCACGGCAGGCAACGCACTGCCCTTCAGGTCGTGGGTGGAGGGTTGCGCTTTATCCGGCCTTCGGCCCGCTCTGCGGTCTGGCTTCGCTGACGCTTCGCAAGCTGGATCGCGCTCTGCGCTGGGCAGTGTCGCAACCGCCGCATGCAGGTGAGAAGGCGGCCACGTCAGCATTGCCCTCCATTAGTCTTCAGACGGGGCGAAGCACGTGGCGATTCACTCCAGCTTCTTGAGGCGCTCGACGATGTCCTGGCGGAAGCGCGCCACGAATCCAAGGGCGTGCTCGCTGATGGAAAGGGTGTCGTCGGTGATCAGCGGCGTCAGGTCCATGGCGAAGCTGAGTTTCTCCGCTGGATCCGGGGAATGAGAATCGAGATAGGTCGCGTTGGCGCGGCGGTGGCCTTCCTCGGCGAGATCGTATCGCTTTCCCCCGCTGATTTGTGAGTCGAAGACGCCGATGAGCGCGGCTGCAATATTCGGGAAGGCCTCCACGTTAAGGACTTCTTTTTCCTCGTTCAGCATCCAATCGAGCTTGCGCCAGGCCTCGCACCCATAGACTTTCCTGGGGCGCTGATCCGCAGGCATTTTGCGCAGGGCGGCGATAGCGCGCAGGAAGCAGGACACATGGGTGTCATGCCGGTCGGCCGGGTTGTGGAGGTAAACGGTCTCGGCCTGGGCGATCTCGAGAATGGTGAAGAGATCGTCGACGACCGCTGTCTGTGCCGGGTCCTTTACTTCGGCGCTGGAGTACGCGAGTTGGATCTGGACGCCGTATTCCCCCACGGAGGCGGCTTTGCGCTGTTCTTCGCGCCGGACTTCCTGCATCTGGTCGTCAGTGTAATCCGCGTAAGGCCCGGTGCGCGGACTGCCGGCCCCATCGGTGACCACGACGCCGCAAAACCAGGAATCGGGTTGCCGGAAGCAGGAGGCGATCCCGTGGTAAGCGGAAACTTCCAGGTCGTCCTGGTGCGCCATGATACCGAGGTGCGTGGTGCGGCGCAACGCGTCCGAGGGCGGCGTGCCGTCCGGGACAAAGACATCGGCTTTCTGGTGGTCGAAGATCATGTAGAATTTCCGATTTCTGATTTATGATTTCCGATGTGTCAAATAGGCGACGAATTGGATCCAATCCTCAATCGGCAATCATAAATCGGAAATTGTTTCGCGCTCGAACGCCTCGATGGCCTCGTATTCGGCCATGCCGAGGCGGTCGTATTGGGCCGCGATCTCGCGGTTTTGATTGACGGCATTGGATTCGGTTTCGGTGATGGATTGGAACTGATGGATGCTGTGGTTCTTGAGGTTGGCCTGGTCGGGGCTCATGGGGACCGCCATGGCAATTTCAGCGACTTGGACGGGTATTTCCTTGCCGCGATACATCCAGAGCCGGCAGTCCTTGAGCCAGGACGCGCCCTTGAGATTGGAGAGCGCCTGTGAAAGCGTCCGGAAACAAAGTGACTGCATGGTGCTGGGATCGGCGAGATTTCCGGTGGCATAGACCTGGTGGGGTTTGACTTCCTCCAGCACCTGCCGGACGAGGGTGACGTCTGCATCCGTCAATTCGAAGCGGCGGTAACGGCCCTTGTCGTAAAAGGGGAGATCGAGGAAGCGGATGCAGGTGGGAGGAAGTTTACAGACAGCGGCCGCATCGAGCGCTTCGCCACGCAGCAGCAAAGCTTTCAAGCGGCGCACCTCGGGCGGATCGATGTCGTTGAAGCCTTTCGCCTGCAGCCTTTCGATGATGCCTTTCGCATAAGCAATTTGCCCGGTCCAGTTTGTTTCCTGGTCGGACGCCGTCTCCAGCAGGGCATGACAGAATCGGATCGCTTCCGTGTCCGGAACGCGCAGGCTGCCGGAGGTCTGGTTGATGAGGAGGACTTCATGACCCTGCTCGCAGAGGCGGTTCACGGTGCCGGCCATGGATGCGATGGCGTCGTGAGGTTCGGGACTGAAAATGAGGACTCGCTTGGGGAAGGGAGCGGCACGTTCGGGGCGGTGGGTGTCATCGGCGTTCGGCTTCCCGCCGGGCCAGCCGGAGATGGTGTGCTGGATTTCGTTGAAGATGCGGATGTTGAGATTGTAAGCGGGGCCTTGTTCCGTGAGCAGCTCCGACATGCCGTTTTCGTTGTATCCGCGATCCACCAGTTTCAGGATCGGTTCCTTGAGGGTGCCGGCCAGCCAGATGACGGCTCCCCGGGTGCGCAAGGGCTCCCATTCGACGGCACCGACCAGCCAGGGGGTTTTGATCCTGGTGAGTTCCTTGGAGGCGGCTTCATCGATGAGAAAGGTGGCGTCAGCGTGCTCCTGCAGAAAACTCGCGGGCACGGAATCGGTAACCGGGCCCTCCACGGTGCGGGCCAGGACGGCGGCCTTGTTTTCGCCCCAGGCCATGAGGACGACGCGCCGTGCGGAGAGGATGGTGCCCACGCCCATGGTGATGGCGAAGCGGGGGACATTTTCTTCACCGAGAAAATCGCCGGCCGCGTCCTGCCGGGTCACAGGGTCGAGCGTGATGCGGCGGGTGCGCGAGTCGCGGGTGGAACCGGGTTCGTTGAAGCCGATGTGACCGGTGCGTCCGATGCCGAGCACCTGGATATCGATGCCGCCGGCCATTTCGATGGCCTCTTCATACTGGCGGCAGCTTCCGAAGACTTCGTCGGCGGGGACGGTGCCGGTGGGGATATGCACGTTTTCATCCGGGATATCGATGTGATCGAAGAGCTGATCCCGCATGAAGCGGTGGTAACTCTCGCGGTGTTCCGGACTGAGGCCGTAATATTCGTCGAGGTTAAAGGTGACAACGTTTGCGAAGCTGAGATTTTCTTCCTGGTGGAGCCGGATCAGTTCCTTGTAAAAGGGGACCGGCGTGGATCCCGTGGCGAGACCGAGGACGGCGGATTTATTTTCCTTCTGCCGGGTCCTGATGAGATCCGCGACTTCCGCCGCAAGCTCAGCGCAGGCGGTATTCGAATCCGCGTGGATGAAAGTGCGGATTTTTTCGCGGCTCTCCGCCTCTGAAGTTGGGTGATTTTTCATGAGGTTGCGGCGGAGAGATTATGGCGATGCCTGCGAGGGGAATGGAAGCAGGAAGTTGGGGGTGGCCGGCTGCGCCGGCGATACTGGATGCGGAGAGAGACTAAACGCAGAGATGCAGAGGTGTGCAAAGGGCCGCAAAGGGTTTTTAAGGGACAGGAATTATCCTGCCTGCGGTCCCGACGTGTCGGGACATGATGCCTTCGGTTTTTATTGCGCGCTAACGCGCAGGGCAGTCTGGATGCTGAGCGAAGCGAAGTCCCGATGAAGATTGGGGCTGGATGCTGGATGCTTGATGCTGGATTGCTGGATTGCTGGATTGCTGGATTGCTGGATGCGGGACAAACAAGCACTACGACCCGCTATGTTTGTCATCCCGAGCGGAGTCGAGGGATCGCTCAAGGGTACAAAAAGCGCTCTCCAACGGAAAATGAACGAGGCTTGGTGGTGCTTTCGACCGTTTTCTGGATGAAAGAGAGTAATCGATTCAGAGAGGGATCCCTCGACTGCGCTCGGGATGACAACCGGGGGTGGGGCGGGAGGCTGATTGCTAAACCGTGAACCCTGGACCACGAAGCAGGGGCTTGAGTTCGCTTGCCCAGGCCATATATATTGATTAGAAGGTGAAGATCCGAATTCGAGAACGCTTGTGGAAAGGCGCCGGCACAGCGGCGCTGGCCTGGGCCGCCCTTGCTGGGACGGCCGCGCCTCTCGGCGCGGCGGATTTGCGGCCCCTGCTTTCTCAGGAAAACGGGCAAGTGATCCCCCTGGTGCTGGAGCCGGGAAAACAGGAGAGCCGGTTCTTCGGGGACACGGTCTTTCTTGTGCATGAAGGAGACGACGGGCGGCTGGTGTATACCTGGGAGCTGCCGGCTTCGCCAAAAGATCCGCCCTTCGGAATCATCCGTCTGCAGGCCGACCGCAAGGGGGTCGAGCCGGGAACCACTCCGGGCATCCCGGTGGCGCGCGACGCGAAACTTGAGTGGACCGGGGAAGTGGGGCAGAGCCGCAGCCGCTGGGAACCGGCGGGCGAAGGACGATACACCATGCATCGCGCCTTTCAGATCGACGGCAAGATCGTCAACTTGAAGATCAACGGCCGTCTCGCCGGCAAGAGCCTGGTCCTGGAAATCCTCTGTGATCAACCGGCGGTCTCGAGATGCCTGGCAGGCGAATGGGGAAGTCCGGAGTTCCGCTTCGAGCCGCCGCCGCCGGAGCCCAAGAAAAAAGAGGCAGAGGAGAAGAAAGAAGGCGAAGAGGAGAAAAAAGAGGGCGAGGCAGACGAGACGAAAGAGGGCGGGGCAGTGGAGGAGAAGAAGCCGGAGCCGCCCGTGCCGGCGCGGAGGTCATGGACCCCGGAGCAGATTGCGACCTTCATGCGCCGGATTGATGTGCCCTTCCTCACGGTCCAGCCGCGGGCCTTCCTGGGGCCCAAACTTTTCACCAGCGCCATGTCTGATTGGCGTATTTCGAATGAATCGTCGCGGGGACAGTATGCCGAGCTTTCCGACGGGACCCGCAACCCGCTGGTGGCGCGTTTTATATACACTGCTTCGTGGAATTTCCCGGAAGTGTTGCCCAACATTCCGCACCCGCCCTCTCCCTGGCGCGAGGATATGGGCGCGCGCACCGTCTTCGAGATCGACCTGGATAACCCTTACGAGGTGGCGCAGGGATACCTGGACTTCCTGACGGCGCGAGGGATGGACGATTACACCTTGATTCTTCGAGAGTGGCAGTTCAAAGGGCCTGACGCGATGTTGCCGACGCATTTTCCCGCGAAAGGAAAGGAGGAGCAACTGGAGGCGCTCGAAGAGCTTGGGAAGAACTGCGAGAAGCTGGGGATGCGGCTGGCATTGCAGGAGGAGTATTCCGATATGTGGCCGGATTACGAAAAGTACAGCGAGCGATACCTGAGCCTGGGGGCCGACGGGAAACCGGCGACAGGATATCGCAACGCCCGCGCGAAAGAAGAGGTCAATCAGCAGGCGTATATCATCAAGCCGGAGTTGATGGCAAAGTTTGCGGCGGGCGAGGCCAAGGACATTCACCGGGGGTACAACACGAGCGCTTCTTACTTGCATCGTCATTCATCGAACCCGGTTTCACGGGGGATTGATTACAGCGCCGGTGCACCGGGAGCGGGGATGGCGCGGCATGTCTTCGTGGAGACGACGAAACTGTTCGCGGAGCTACGGGAGCAGCACGAGGGACCGGTCCTGGGCCTGGGCGGCGCCCATTGGAATTACGCGGGTTTCCTGGATGGAGCCTTTGCCCAATCCGGCGCGGGATGGAAGGCGCGAGGCGGCAAGGGTCTTCCGCTTTTAGTGGACTTCAATCTGCTCCGGATCCATCCCTTGCAAATCAATTACGGCATGGGACCGCTGCTTAGCTGGATCCCCGCCGGTGATCCGGATAACAACGGGCAGCAGCCCTGGGGCGGCGGCACGCCGATGGTGGTCACGGACCAATACCGGATGCAGCAGGTCATTTTCGGGCACGCCTCCTATGTCGGCACTCCTTATACCGAGGATGAGGGGATGCACTGGCTGGAACAGGGCCTGGTATTGCCGGTGACGCGCGCACATTCGGCGGCGAAAGTTTCCGGGATCGACTACTTCGTCGGCGGAGAATGGGTGGACACGGCGGAGGCGTTGTGGGCACAGGATCTAAACGCGGTGCGGGTGCGCTATGACAACGGGCTGGAAATTTACGCCAACCAGGCGGAAGCGCCGTTGAATGCGGGAGATGTCGAGATACCGCAATACGGATGGTTGGCCCGCGCCGAAGGCGGCACCGGATCTTCGCTCCTGGCGTACACCGGGCTGCGCGATGGCGCGGTTATCGATTACGCGAAGTCGGCGGACGGAATTTTTGTGAACGCGCGGCGGCTGGAAGACTGGCGCGAGGCCAAGCGCTTCGGCGGGTATGGCGAAGAGCGGGGGACGGAGTTGGATTGGCAGGCTAAGAATCTGAATGACGGGATCGACCCGATCGACTTCGGGGAGATCAAGACCGATGGAAGCGTGCGCCTGCGCAAAGAGGACAGCACCTGGGTGCTGACGGCATTTCCGCGGACCTCGGAATTTACGGTCCTGCTGAAGACCAGCGTCTTCAAAGCGCCCCGCCAGGTGGAGAGCAAAGACGGCGCGGAGAAAACCGTCGACGTGGAGAGCGTCGAGGGCGGGGTGTGGTGGAAGATCCCGCTGAATGGGGCGACGAGTTACCGGTTTCCCGCTTCGCGGTGATAGTGACACAGACGTTTATCCCGCCATCGGCGGGCTCTGCAGTTAGGCTTCGCCAAGTGGATGCACTTCGTGCAATAGCAGCCGCCTGTGCTTGGAATCCGGATCACAGGCGGGACGCCTGTGTCACTATTTCGAAGACAGGCTGGAAGCCTGTCCTACTTTACGGGGGTTTGTTTCTTGTTGCCTCTTCTCTTCTCTTTCGGCGGCGGGACGGGATCGACCTCGGGGACCTGGAATTCTTTGCGGAGGCGGGCGAGCTCGGTTTCGAGTGTCTTGCGGATCTGGGAGTATTCCGGGTTCCGGTATTCGCTCTTCAATTCATTGGGATCCTTATCGAGATCGAAAAGCTCCCAGGTATCGATCTCGCCGCCGCCGTGGTCGGGTCCGTAATAACGGATCAGCTTGTGTTTCCCGGTGGTGACGCCGAAATGACGGTTGACGCTGTGGGCCCCGGGGAACTCGTAATAATGATAGTAAAACGACGTGCGCCAGTTCTTGGGAGTCTTGCCCTTGAGCAGCGGCACCAGGCTGCGGCCCTGCATGTCTTTGGGGACCTTGACGCCGGCGATTCCGAGGAAGGTCTCGGCAAAATCGAGATTGGAGACGATGTCGTCGTTGACGGACCCGGCATTGACCACGCCGGGCCAGCGGACGAGAAGAGGCGTCACCATGGATTCCTCGTACATCCAGCGTTTGTCGAACCAGCCGTGCTCGCCGAGATACCAGCCCTGGTCGGATGAATACATGACCACGGTGTTTTCGGTGAGGCCGTTGTCGTCGAGGTACTTAAGGACGCGGCCGATGTTGTCGTCCACGGATTTGACGCAGCGCAGGTAATCTTTGACGTAGCGCTGGTATTTCCATTTCACGAGCGCTTTCCCCGTGAGATTGGCCTTGAGGAAAGCTTCGTTCTTGGGATCGTAAGCGGCGTCCCAGGCGGCGCGTTGTCCGGGCGTGAGGTTGCCGGGTGCTTTCAGCTTTAGATCGCTCTCATTCATGTGGGTCTCGATGGTCATGGCCTGGTTGCGGGCGGGGGATTCGCGGCCGGAGTAATCGTCCCAGAGGGTTTCGGGTTCGGCGATCTCGACGTCATCGAGCCAGGTGAGGTAATCGGGTCCCGGCTGCCAGTTGCGGTGCGGGGCCTTGTGCTGGAACATCAGCATGAAGGGTTTGCCCGGGTCGCGCCGGTTCTCCAGCCAGTCGAGTGTTTTGTCGCCGATGATGTCGGTGGTATAGCCGGTGTGCGGGAGTGTCTGGGGATTACCGTCCGCATCCGCCGTGATCATGGGTGGGTTGTAATAGGGGCCCTGGCCGACGAGGACGTCGTAGTAATCGTATCCCTGCGGGGTGGACTTGAGATGCCATTTGCCGACGACCGCGGTTTGGTATCCGGCTTTCTGCAGGAGCTTGGGGAAAGTCTGCTGGTCGCCGTTAAAAGTGTTGCCATTGCGAATGAACCCGTTGAGGTGGGAATGTTTGCCGGTCTGGATGACGGCGCGACTGGGACCGCAGATGGAGTTGGTGACGTAACAACGGTCGAAGCGCATGCCCTCCGTGGCGATGCGATCCATGTGCGGCGTGACGATGCGACTGTCGTCATAGGCACTGAGCGCCTGCTGGCAGTGATCGTCGGTGAAGATGAAGACGATGTTGGGGGGCGATGCTGAGAAGGACGAAGGAGGAAGGAGGAGGGATGAAAGGAGGGTGAGGAGGAGGGCGGTGGTTTTCATGGGTACTGGATATTGAGAGAGACTAAACGCAGAGACGCAGAGAAGCGCAGAGGGCCGCAAAGGATTTATTTTGGGTCAGGATGCTGGATGCTCGTAGTCGGTTATGAGTAATGTTGAATTGCCCGGGGTCGCGGAAGCGTCGGGTGTGGGCAGGTGTCAGGTGTCAGTAATTGGAAATTGGAAATTGGAAATTAGAAATTAGAAATTAGAAATCGGGGATGGCTCTGGGGTTTCCAATGAACGGGGTTTCGGTCCGGGTTCTTTCGGGATTTCGGTGGGTTGGACGTTTTAGCAGGGGGCGCGATTCAGGGCAACACGGACTTTGCCGCCGCCCGATTTGCCCTTGCAGGGGACGGCAAATGGGCTATAGATGCACTGTTCTCGCGCACGCCGGACAGAGAGTAAAGGGGCTATAGCTCAGTTGGTAGAGCGTCTCGTTCGCAATGAGAAGGTCAGCGGTTCGAATCCGCTTAGCTCCACCAGCGTGACGCTGGACCCTGATATTAGTATTCCGACCGCCTGAGTCCCAGTCGGACGTCATGCCGCCCCCCTCCGGAGGCCCGAAACAGGGCCTCGATTTCCGGGGGCGGGTATGGTATCGTTACCAACTTTCCCCCGACTTTCCCGACCAGTCGGGATTTCGCTCCGCTCCACAACCAATCAATCCCCATGAAACTCAAGCCCATTCATTTTTCCGTCCTTCTCCTCGCGGCGCTCGCCTGGGGCGTGCTGCCGCCGGCGCAAATTCCCGCCGAGGAAAAAGAAAAACCCGCGAAAAAAGCCGGCGAGTCCGGCGCGGACGCGGATAAGGAAGAAGTAAAGAAAAAGACCGTCGCGGAGCTGACGAAGGATGCCGATAAGATCGACGGGCTCTTCACGCTTTACCGGGACCGCAAGAAAGGCACCGCTTACCTGGCGATCCGGAAGAACCAGCTGGATAAGGAATACATATATTTCACGCACACCCGCGACGGAATTCCGGCCCTGGGTCATTTTCGCGGTAATTTCCACGACACCCGGGTGTTCACGATCGCCCGAAATTACGAGCGCATCGAATTCGCCGCGGAGAACACGGCGTTCTATTTCGATAAGAAAAGCCCCCTGAAGCGGGCCTCCCAGGCGAACATCACCCGGGCGGTGCTGGCGTCCCAACCGATCCTGGCGGAGGACGAGAAACGAGGCATCGTCCTCATCGACGCGGGCAAAGTTTTTCTGACGGAGGCTTTTCATAAGGTCAGCCCGTCAAAGAGGCCCGACGACGATAAGAAGGGAGATCGATTTACGCTGGGGACCTTGAACAAGGAGAAAACCAAGTTCCGGGAGTTGCGCAATTACCCCGAGAACTCCGTGTTCGTGGTCGAGTATGTTTACGACAACCCCGATCCCAAGAAGGGAGACATGCCGGAAATCACCGATCCTCGCTATGTGAGCATTGAATTACAGCACACGCTGATCCAGATGCCGCGCAACGGGTACAAGCCCCGCTATGACGATCCGCGCGTAGGATACTTTACGCAAAGAGTCACCGATTTGACCTCGGCAAGCCCGACGCCTTACCGGGACGTCATCGAGCGATGGCACCTGGTAAAGAAGAATCCCGACGCGGAATTGTCGGAGCCCGAGGATCCAATCGTGTGGTGGATCGAGAACACCACGCCGCGCGAATTGCGTGACACCATCCGGGAAGCGGGGCTTTTGTGGAACGAAGCTTTTGAGACCGCGGGATTTAAGAATGCCGTTGTCATCAAGATGCAGCCCGATGATGCGAAGTGGGACGCGGATGATATCCGGTACAATGTCCTGCGGTGGACGTCGTCGCCTTCACCGCCGTTCGGCGGGTATGGACCCAGCTTTGTGAATCCGCGGACCGGCCAGATCCTGGGGGCGGACATCATGCTGGAGTATGTGTTTGTGACCAACCGCCTTCGATACAGCAAGCTCTTCGCGACCGCGGCATTCAATCGATCCATCGAAGGCGAAGCGGAAGGGCGCAGTGATGGCCGGACAGCCTGCCGGTTGGGATTTGGCCTGCAGCAGAACACTCTCTTCGGCGCTTACGCTCTGAAAGCAAGGGGCGGCGGCAAAGTGAAGGTGGACACCTTGATGAAGGAATCCCTGCATTACCTGGTGCTGCACGAAATCGGTCACACCCTGGGCTTGATGCACAACATGAAAGCCAGCCAGTTGCATGGGCCGGAGGCGATTCACGATCGGAGCGTCACCGAGAAAGAGGGGCTGACGGGATCGGTGATGGATTACCCGATGCTCAATTTCGCGCCCAGCGGGAAGAAGCAGGGGCAGTATTACCAGTTCCGGCCCGGGCCCTACGATCACTGGGCCATCGAGTTCGGGTATTCGGCCCCCGTGAAGAGCATTAAGGAGGAAGCGGCGCGGTTGGAAAAGATTCTGTCGCGCTCTGCGGAGCCGGCCCTGGCGTTCGGCAATGACGCCGACGACATGCGCTCTGCGGGGAGGGGGATCGATCCCCGGGTCATGATCGGCGATATGTCTTCGGATGCGGTCGTGTATGCCGAGGAACGCTGCGCCCTGGTGAATGAGATGATGGGTGATCTCCTCGAGAAAGCCGGGGAAGAAGGGAAGAGCTATCACGGGGTGCGGGACGCCTACTTGATTCTCACCGGCAATTACGATGACGCGGTCACAGCCATGTCCCGCTACATCGGGGGAGTTTACGTGGACCGGGCTTTCGCCGGTCAAAAGGGCGGCGGCGCCCCGTTTACCGCGGTGCCGAAGGCGAAACAGAAGCGCGCCATGGCTGCGCTCGACCGCTGTCTCTTTTCTCCGTCCGCATTCCAGACGGACGCCAAATTGATTCGGCACTTGCAGCAGCAACGCCGGGGATTCGATTTCTTTGAGGCGAACGAAGATCCGCGCGTGCACGCGCGTGTGCTCGAGATGCAGCGCAACGTGCTCAATCATTTGCTTCACGTGAATGTCCTCACGCGGATAGAAGACTCGGCGCTTTACGGGAACGATTACTCGATGGCGGAGGTGATGGGGGATCTGACCGGATCCATCATGCGAGGCGATAAAGGCGGAAAGATCAACAGTTTCCGCCGCCAGTTGCAGAATCATTACGTGGAACGATTGATTGCGATCGCGGGATTGGAAGACTCATCGAAATATCCGTCCACCGCCAAGTCGCTGGCCTTGTTGCGCCTTGTGGAGATCGATAAGGATTTCGAGAAGCTGACCAGGCAATCGGGCGACACGGAGACGAAAGCGCACGCGCTTTACCTGACGCACCGTGTGAAGCGGGCGATGGAGGCGAGGAAGTAGGTGCTGGTAAGTAGTGAGTAGTGGCTGGTTACTGATTGTTTGCTGCTGATTCTTGATTCTTGATTGCTGATTGTGGAGGGACGAAATTCTGAACTTCGGCCTTCAAAAATCATTACTCGTCATTCAATCCCGCTGATTGGCGATTATTGATTGATGAAGCCGGCCCCGGAGCCAGGGCGACCCGGGGCAGCCGTGCCCTTGAGTAACGTTGACGGCGATAGTATATACTATAGTTTAAACTATAGTATATACTACGGGCGGACGGATCCTGCCGGACTCCGGGAAGGAGACAGGTCAGAGCATGCGCGGGACCTGGGAAGAGTGGTGATGGAGGATAGGATGAGAATCTTCCAGGTTGAGGGTGAAGCTGAACCTGGATTCGAAGCTCAGTAATTCGCCGTCGATCTCGAACTGCCAGCAGTAAATGCCGGTAATCATGTGGATAGCGTCCGAGAGGCGTTGCTCCTTGACCGTTTTTTCGTGAAGGGTGATCGCGAGTCCCGGATGTTGCGCGAGCTTCACGAAGTACTCCCGGATCTCCCCGGGCGTCGCCGGGCGGTTATTGGAAAAGGTCGGCAGGAGAATCGCGGCTGGATCGTAGAGTGCTTGCAGGGAATCGACATCGTGCGCGTTGACGCCTTTCAGCCATGCGTCGAGGACCTGTTTTGGTGTGGTGAACATGGGTTGGATTTCAGCTCAAGCTCTCGCTTACGCGGAGAAGTTCGCGAAGACCAGGACGATGACGGCGATACACAGGCCCACGAGGACGTATTCCCATCCGACGGCAACCAGTCCCACGGCGACCGCTCCTCCGGACAAGCGGATGTGATCCTTGCGGACCCAGGATGTGATTCCGAAGACCATGGCGAGAAAACCGAGGCTCATATACGTGATCGCGATGAAATCATGCCGCTTCTCATGATCGGCGACGGGCGGCGATTCGGGTTCCTCCTTGAGGATTTTCTCGCGAATCAGTTTCTTGGTGGCCTCTCCCGCGACTTCTGTGAGCGTGCGGTTATCTTCGGGTTCCGGCGGCCTGAGATCATTCTGGAAAATTGCGATGGCAACCGCGATGAGGCCGACAGTCAGGCCGATCACGCCCAGGTAATTTCGGATGATGAATTTGCGCATTGGTTCGAGTGAACGATTAGGAGCGCTGGTATTGCTGAGGCAGAAAGCGGGGTGGCGCCTCTGCCGTGAAAGGCGCCCGATCTTATCATATCCCCGTGGAGTTGACAGGTGCTTTCTCGGGTATCGGAGGGGCTATGATTTCGATGGCCCGTCTCTATCCTCGGAGGTTCTACCGTCGAAAGGCCCCCGGCAGATGCGCATCTCCTGGCTGCGGTGGTGATCGGGGGCCAGGGGAAACCGCAATTTGCTTAGAGAGATCCCTCGACTTCGCTCGGGATGACAAGAAAGAGAAAGCAGGATAGCAGAGAGCGCCGCTGATTATTATTTCGCGAACGGGCTCGTCACGAGGGCGGTGAATTTTTCTCTAATGGCGGCGACCTCTTCCTGCGGGCCGGTGAGCTTAATAAAGATGTTGGCGTCGTTGCCGGGGACGATGGCGCCGAGGAGGGCGTAATCCGGCCGGGGCGTCTTGGGGCCGGCGAAGGGTCCGCCCATGCTCTCCAAATAAGTGCCCTTGGCGTGGAGGACCTTCACCGTTTTTCCGTCGAACTCGTGTTCTTTCGATTCCTGCTCCGGCGTGCCCTCGAACTGGCCGAGCCAGCGGGCGATGTTTGCTTCCGTGGAGCCGCCTTGACCCGCGCCAAAGTAGTAGAAGACTGCGACCAGAGGCTTGGCGTCCTCACTCGCCTTGATCTCCAGTTCCGCCGCGCGCATGGAACTGGAAGGGGTTTTCGAGGTCCAAGCGGCCGGCGGTTTGAATGCGAGCCCGCTGATGGTGAATGGCTCCGCGGCAATCAGCGCGGTCGCGAGAAGGAAGAGGGCAAGGAAGGATACGATTGGTTTCATGGGTGACGCGATGGAAGATGCAAGATTGAAGATTGAAGATGGGGCAGGAATCAGGCGCGCATGGCGGTCTGAATACTGAATACTGGTTACTGATTGCTTGGGAAAGCCTTTTTAAGGCTCGATTTCGGGAGCAAATTGTTTCAGGTTGAGAGAGGGATGGATTCCACGAGCGCAGGAGGTATCAGATTGATTTCCGGGGTCTGCTTTGCCCTCGTCATGCATGGGCCAGGCGCGCGTGCCGAGCTGGCGGCGCATTGGAAGTTTGAGGCGGATGCGCTTTTCGACGATACGATCTCACGGCTGCATTTGAATGCCGAGTCGTCGGCACGCGATGACAAGCGGGTTTTCAAGTCGGAAGCCCGTGTGCCGCCGCGCGCTATTGACAGCGAGAGTTGCTTACGCTCGCCGAACGCGCAGGGGATCGATCTGCGATTGCGGGTGAATGCCCCGACCCGGGGAGACAATCCATTCCGGCTCTCGGGGAATTCCTGGACCTTATCTGGCTGGCTCTCGCATTCCGGTGAGAAGATTGAGGATCCATTCGGGCATGTCATCGCCGGCACGCACGGTTTTTCACCGGTGGAGGGGAAAGGATTTGCGGGCTGGAGCCTGCGGGTGCAGGAGCCCAAGGCAAACGCCAAAGTCCTTTCCGCGGTTTTCTCCACGGGAGGAGTTAGGCCGAAGGCTTTCGAGCTCTTTGCGCGAGACGCGCTCAAAGTCGGGTCGCACCGGTGGACGCACTTTGCTTTGGTCTGGAAGCATGATGGCGGCCGGTCGGGGCGGGGCGAAGCGACGCTGTTCGTGGACGGAAGACAGGCGGGTGTAGCCGAGGCCCCGCGTGATTTCGATGCGGCGGAAGCGGATCGCGGCGCCTTCCGGGGCATCTGGATTGCGGGGCGCCCCACGAGTGAAGAGGGCGGGGGCGCAAACAATTGGGCGGGCTGGCTCGACGAAATCAAGCTGATGACCGGCACGGTGGCGGATGACAAACTGTTGCTGGCGGAATTCGCCCCGGAAAAACCGAAGGAAGAGCCGAAGCCCAGGCCTGCGGTAACTCCGGCGCCCGTGCCCACGCCGGAGCCCGCACCGGAAGACAAGAAAGTCGCGATGAAAGACGGGCCGCCGGCACCCGAACCGCCGCCCGCGCCGAAGAAGCCGGAGCCGCCTAAGGAGAAAGTGTTTGAGCTGCGTTCCTGGAAGGACGCCCGGGGCCTGGCGCTGGAAGCGGCCATGATCCTGGATCCGGCACAGAAGCGATTGGGAAGGGTGACCTTGCTGACACAAGACAAGATCCGGTTCACCGTGCCCCTGGAACGCTTGTCGGCGCCGGACCAGGAGTATGTGAAGGCGAAGGGGGGGTAAAGATTTACGACTTCCGATTTTCGATTGAGGATTTGTCGGCGAGTCGGGAGCCGGGAAGTCGCCCGCCGCTCCGCTCGGGATGACAAAGGTCTGGAGTGAGTTGAAGGGAGCACGAACCTCCTGGTTCGTTCTGAACGAGCCTGGAGGCTCGTTCTCCTTTCCAAGTCCGTGGTCGATAAGGAGCCCGCCTGCCTTGTCTCGCCATAGCTGGAAGCGACGGTGGATCCACGGCGGGTTGAAGGTACGAGCGTGAGCGAGTACCCCGGAGGGCATGATTTACTTGGAGCGCGCGATTTATTAGTTAGCGCCGGCGCTACTCGCTCACGTTCGCACCTACTCCCTCGACTCGGGGGTGATCGCGAGATCGATGCGTTGGCCGTTGCGCCGGACGGCGATCGGGATTTCTTCGCCGATCTTGATCGCGGAGAGCAATGCGGAATAATCGTAAATGTTGAGGATCTTCTTCCCGCCGAGTTCCACGATGATGTCCCCGGCTTTGAGACCTGCTTTTTCGGCGGGTGAATTCTTGCTGGTGCCGGAGATCTTGACTCCCTCGATTTCT
>JAHEJT010000069.1 GCA_024638765.1 Verrucomicrobiales bacterium | reverse complement strand
CTATGCTGATATCAAGACGATAAGAGAGATCCCTCGACTCCGCTCGGGATGACAAGCTGGCACGGTGGGGACCAGCATCAAGCACCCAGCATCTTCCATCTTCCATCTTCCATCTTCAATCTCCTATCTTCCATCTTCCCCGGCGGAGCCGGCCCCTACCCACTTCAGCACCCAGTAATAAAAGTCCGGCTCGATGCCGACAAAATGCGCGACCTCGGAGAATTTCTCCGGATCATCGATCCAGGAGAATCCGTCAGGCACCATGGCCCGATTAAAGCTGCTGTATCCGTAAAACAAATACAGTGGCTTGCCGTTCTCCGCTGCAACGGCAGCCCCCTTCTCCACTTCCGCCAGCGATCGCGCGAAGCGCGTGCGCGGGTAATAAATGCGCATGATATCCCCGCCCAATCCGTAACCGACCACGACAATTCCGCTTTCACTCTCCGCATTGCGTGCCTCCAGGAATTCCGCCACATTCCGCAACGGCGCGTAGGGCCGCTGCTGGAGCAGCTTGATTTCGGGCCAGGCGAATCCCGCGAACATGCCGAGGTATACCAACACCGGAATGGCCCGGGGCACATCGGTAAGGGGGTCCCCGGCTTCGCGCCGCGCAATTCGCATAACGCGCTCCAGCCCCAAAGCCAGTCCCGCCACCAGTGGCACCACAAGGTAAATCAAGAATCGCGGGTAATAATATTGTTGCGTCAGGTAATTCGTCAGCAGGTGCACCGTGCCCGCGCCCCAGACAGACCACAGAATCACCGCCAGGACTCGACAGCGCCTGGACACATGCACCATCCCGGCCAGCATGAGAATCACCGTTAACACCATCACGCTGATCGATAACGGGTCCCCCTCCGCAATGCCATCGAGGACACCCGGCGCGTCCTCGCCCTTGATCCGGTGAAAACCCGACCAGTGCATGCCGAAAAAAATCTTGGAGAAGGTGTCTTGAAACAGAGGCCAGGTGATCTGATGGGGGTCCGTCTGGTGAATCGTGATCATCCACTTCTTCATTTGAATGAAGTTAGGGGCGAACAGTTGGATGAAAGTCATCCCCGCCAGGACGTTCACGAAAACCAACCGAATCACCCCCCTGACCCGCGCCTCGCGATCCCGGCTTCGCTTGAACAGGATGATCCCCGCGGCGACAAAAAATGCGGCTGCCAGCCAGACTGCATAAAGGAAATTCCAGACCAGGAAAAACTGGCTCAATCCGAAGAGCAGCCACGGCCGCCACGATCCGGAGCGTGAAAAATACAGCGCGCTCAACGCCAGACACCCCAGGATCGCGAAAAGCACCGTCATGCTGTAAGAGCGGGCATCGACTCCGTAGCGAATGTGCTCGGGATGCACGGCGAGGAGCCAGGCGGCAGTCAGGCCCGCGACATCGTAGCGCCACCACCGCAGCAGAATCCCAATGCCTGCAATCGACGCCAGTGCCGCAAGGTAAGCAGGGAGGCGCACCACGAAATCCGAGAACTCGGTTTGATCCTTTCCACCAAGTTTTTGCCATGCGCCCACGGCCAGGTTTGACAGGGTGGAGTGGAGGTAATGATTGGTCGGCTTTTTATAATACCAGAGTGCAGCGTCCAGGCCCGCGTCACGGAACCGCAACTCTTCCGATTCATGCTGGATGGGGTCGTGCCTCCCGACGACCGCGTGTTTCACGCACCAGAGCTCGTCCCACCACAGGCTCCGATGGGCCAGGTTCCAACGCAGCGCCCCCGCCAACACCACGGCCCCGGTCAGCCCGATCCAGAAAAGCCGCGGCCCCACTTGAATCGTCGTCGGGGATGCCGCGAGGCGTTCGCCGGAATCCTTCCAGTCCAAGTCCCGCCCCCACCAGCGTGATGACGCCAGGAGCAGCAGACACATCCCCGCGTTGATTGCGGCCGCCCAGTAAAGGCCCACGGCAATGTTCTGTTCCAGGGTGGGATCTTTCTCCTGGGCAAGTCGCGCGGCGATGTCTTCGCGGAGATCCCAGGGCTTCTCGCCTAAGACCAGGTAAACCAAGAGCAGCGCCAGCAGGAGCGTGAGGCATCGCACGATCCTCCCCGCGACCCCCCTGCGCCGGATGCCTTTCAGCGCTGCCCCGAGCCGTCCTGCCATCTCGCGAAGCTTACCGGGTTGGAGAAGAAACTTCGATGCTAAACTCTGACGACGTCACGACCGGGGAGTGGGAGCGCGGGCGTCCCCGGTGCGACGAGGCATTCCGGCGCTGGAGGGCAACGCTTCATCCCCACTTCGTGGCGCTCTGCTGATTGCCTTCGGCCTTTTGTCAGGCGCTACCGCGCCAAGGCAGTGTCGTTGCCGCGCACTCCACTCAACGGTTCCTCCTGCACGGCAACGACAAAGCGTTGCCCTCCACACCTCGTCCAGATGCTGGAGAAGCCCGCGCGCGCCTCGGCTTTGCGCCTGATAACCATTAACTGACAACCGATAACCGCGGCGCAGCCCCCTCACTCCACGACAAAAAACGGATTCAACAGGTTCTCTTTCCCGTACACCAGTGGTTCGCGGGTCTCCCAGTTGAGCACCTGCTTGCCCGCTTCGGTCGCCACCACGTGGGCGGCGGCCGTATCCCATTCCATGGTCGGCCCCAGGCGCGGATAGACGGTCGCGCTTCCTTCTGCCACCAGGCACAACTTCAAGGAACTGCCCGAGGAAAGGAACTCCACCTTTTTTCCCTGCCCTCTCAGATCTTCCACGAATGCCTCCACCTCGGGAGTCAAATGCGAACGACTCGCGACCACCGTAATCTCGTCCAGTTCGCTGTAATGCGGCTGCCCCTGCAGCCGCGTTTCTTTTCCGTTCCCGTCTCGCTCGAAACTCCCGGAGCCCGCACTGGCGTGGTACAACTTTCCTGTCACCGGCTGGTAAACCACTCCCATCACCGGTGCCGATTCCCTCACCAACGCGATGTTGACCGTGAATTCGCCGTTGCGCTTGATGAACTCCTTGGTCCCGTCGAGAGGATCGACGAGCCAGAATTCGCCCCACCCTTTCCTCTCCTCGTAAGGCTTTTCTTTGGTCTCTTCCGAAATAATCGGAATCCCGGGGTACTCCTCTTCAAGCACACGCAGAATCACTTCGTTGGATTTCCGGTCGGCCTCGGTAAGTGGCGACCGGTCTTCCTTGGTCTCGACCGCAAAGTCACCGCCGTAAACCTCAAGGATCTCCTCGCCTGCCATGAGAGCGGCGCGAATCAACACTTCACAGTCGATGCTGGCATTCATGGCGCGAGGCTACATCTCAATCCGATGATAAGCAACTCCGCCCGGCCTGCGATACAGCCGGAAGCACCGGCCTTAGCGGCCCAGCGCCGCCAACTGCCTGCGACTCCAGGCCAGGCCCCGCTCCACGACATCGTCCTCCGGCAGGAGGGAAGCCAGCCGCTCCCAATCATGGACGGCCGCTGCGTAAACTTCCTTGGCTTTCTCCTTGTTCCCGGCCTTCTCGTTCGCGAATCCGATGCTTCCTCGAAGTTCGGCGAGTTTTCTCTGGTAATGAATATTGTCGCGATCGTTTTCCGCCAACTCCTTCACGGCCGTCCATGCCTGCGTTAGGTAGCCGAGCGACTGCTCCATGCTTCCTCCGTCCTCGGCAAGACCCGCCTGCCGGTAAAGACAGTTCGCATGCGCGAACCTATACTCCTCAACATCCGGATACTCCAGGATCAAAGCATCCAGAATCGCCAGCGATTCGTTCTGAAGTTCACCCGCGTTTTTTACCTGTCCCTGGTCACGCTGCAACTCTCCGAGCAACCCGTAAGACTCGGCCAATTCATGACGCAGATGATCGTCACCCGGGTGCGTCTTCGTCAGGCGAGCCAACAGCTTCAAGGCGTCCTGACCTTTCTTTAAACTGCCCTCCATGTGCGCCAATCGAAGCAGCGAATGCGAAAGTTCGCGGGTGTATTCTTCGCTTCCCGGAGCCTCAAGCACCAATGGGCTCAAGAAGTCCACGGCTTTATTGTGCGTCTCGATAGCTCCGTCGAGGTCGCCGCGCAACTCCCCGACGTCGCCCAGCGATCCGAAAGCCTGCGCAAGATGATAGCGATAGTGCGGATCCTCGGGCGCGGACTCGTGCATCGGCATCAGCATTTCCACCGCCTGACCCAGGGTGGCCACCGCTTTATCCAGTTCCTGATCCCCGGACTCCACCTTACCCCATGCCAACAGGCTCAAGGCCAACTCGAGACGGTATCTCGCGGATTCCGGACGCCATTCCGCTAATTTGTTGAGGGCAACCAGAGACTCGTTGGCCACCTCCCGCGCCTCCGCCACACGCGCGTCCTCGAGCAGCAACAAACTCAATTCGCGCTGGTTGACCGCCTTCTCCAGGCGCCAGTATTCATCCGCCGGCCTGTCTTGCAGCAGGACGTCAATACCTTCCGTCGCCGAGACCAAGGCCTCGCGCACCTGCTTCCGCGAACCCGTCTCCTTGAGGATATCCACCAGGTACTGGCGCGCGGCCACCCGCAATTCAAGTAACTTGGGATTCTCGGCATTCCTGGAAATGAAATCTTCGTAATAATCCCGCGCCCGCTCCAAAGCCCGCTTCCGGTCTTTCTGAAACTCCAAAGATTCCAAGCCCTGATGCCGCCGCACCAGTTCGAAGAACTCGTCACCAAACTGCTGCACCATCGCCAGCTGAGATCGCGCCGAGCGCTCGGATTCCACCGCGCGCGCCGCCCTGTTTTCCGCCGCCTGCATCTGCTTGGCGGCGGCGGCGACTTCCACGTTTTTCAACGCCAGCCCCTCCTTCAAGTCGTTTTGTGCCTGCGCCACCACTTCATCGACACGGTCCAACTTCCACTTCAGGACGAGGATCGTAATCCCCGCAACCATGAGCAACGCGGCCATTGAAGTCGCCAATGGCCCCATCCAACGCACCCCGGCTTTGACGCCCTTCACGATCACCGAGCGCTTCCCCGCCGACCCCTCCGCCATGGATTTCACCTCTTCCGCGAGGCTCTCCGTGCGGAAGGCTTCCACCACTTCCAGCATGTCGGAAAATCGATCAACCGCCTGGATTTCGAGACAGCGAGTCAGAATCTTGTAACGCTTCTGTTCGACCGGATTCCGCGGATGCACCACCCACGAGATTTCCTTTTCCTGCTCGATGCGATCGGCGAACTCCGGGGGAGAATGCTCGACAATACCCAATTCCAATCCAGCCGCAGCCGCGAAAGCGCCGTCTGTCGCAGGAGCGCCGATGAACTCGCGGTACCAGTCGTTCAGACGCGGCAGCCTGCCGTTGAGCAGCTGATAGGCTACCACGCCAAAGCTATAGACGTCCCATTGCTTGCCGTGGCCGTCGAGGAATTCCGCCGTCCTCAATTGCTCGGGGCAGGCATAATAAGGCAGGTCACCCAACTCGAGATAATGCGCGCCACTGACCCAGCCCTGGCCCAGGTCCCCGATCTTGGTCTGCAGTCCGGAGCCCTCCTCCGAGAGCAGAATGTTGCTGGGCTTTAATCCACAGTGAAACAAATCGTTGTCGTGAAGATAAGCGAGAGTCTCCGCCAATTGCTCGATCAATCTCCAGGCTTCCTCCTGATCGACCGCCCCGATCAGCGAATCCAACTGGCGGCTTTGCCAGATCCCTTTCGAGCCTTCCGCAGATACGACGCGGTCGGCGTAAAGATCCATCACGTAATGATAAGGAGTGTCCGACAACTCGTGGTGATGGATCCGCACCAGGCCGGGATGCGGAGGCAACTCACTGAGCTTGCGCAACGAGGAGCGCACCAGGTCCCGGTTGATGGCCATCGCGGTGAGCACTTTGACCGCGCGCACTCCGTCTGCCGGTGTCGTACAACGGTAAACTCTCCCGCAAGATCCCTCACCCAGGACCTCATGAAGGGTGTAACTCTCTGTCTGCGGGTTCTCCATCAACGATCAGGGACACCGCACGCACACCGTCTTCGTCCGGTCACGGAGTCCCAGTGCCGCGCCGGCGCAGCCGGGCATTGGCGACAGTATATCCGCCGACACCGAAAAGAGCAATGAAAGAGGAAATTTGTGCAATTCTCCCCTCTCACGAATGCGAAGCCCCGAAATGAGCCTCGCGACACGGAAATCAACTGGAATGCCGGCCGGCATCTGTGGCCGCGACCCGGATTAATTCACGGGGCAATGCCCGGAAATCCTCGCCTCCCAGCTCGCGCTTCAGGAGCGCCAGTGCGTAAGCGTTGAGAAAATACTCCTGCAGTAAAAGACCTTTGACGGCCCCCGCCACGTCCGTCCCGGACCTGGCTCGCGGCCGCATTTCTCTGGGGTAGATCTTCATACTCCATTGGACGCCTGCCCCGCCCACTTTGTTCAAAGAAAGTGGCGGCCCGCGGAGCCGGCTAGCCCAGCGCCTCTTCCGCCAGCGCCCGCCATTCCTCGTCGAGACGCTCCAGGCTGCCCACCGGTTTCCCTGCGCGGTGATACCAGTAACTTGCGTTTCCCACGTCCCCCTCGATGAGATGCAATTGCGCATGCATCCACGAGCCCCACTTGCCGGGAATATCCTGAGCCACATTGTGTGCCTCCTCCCACTTCCCCTTTTTTGTATACCACAAGGCTTGTAACTCGGGACTCAAGCCTTCCGGAGGTTCCGCGTCGTCTGCGACCGACTTCAAGAGATCTTCCACGGTATTCATCGATTGCGCTCGTCTGATATTATTCTCAAGGTTATTCCCTCTTATCCGGATTTTGACAACTCCTTTCCAACTCCGCACCGGCACCGGCATCGATGTTGCCGGGCTCGGCGCTTCCACTCTCGACGCTCTCACGACCGTAGATCAATTTCCCGGCGGTGAAGGGGACGAAAACCGCGGCGTGCAGGCTGCCGGCTGCATCGCGCTCCAAGGCGGAGGCCCCATCGCCACCGCCATGGCCACCGTGGCGCGACTCGGCGGACGCGCCGCGATCATCGATGCCCTGGGAGACGATTGGATCGGCGCACGCATCCTTGCCGAGTTCGCACAGTGCGGCGTGGACACCTCTGCGGTCATCATTTGCCCCGGCGCTACCTCGGCCTTTTCCAATATTCTCGTCCGGGAACGCGACGGAGAACGGCACATTATCTTCGCGCGCGGCACTGCGGGAGAATTTCCCGCCGACAGGATCTCCCGCGATCTCATTTGCAATGCCGCCGTCCTCCACCTCAACGGCAGGCATTTCGAAGCCTGCCGGAAAGCAATCGAGATCGCCCGCGAACACGGGACTCTCGTCTCCTTCGACGGCGGCAAGGGACGCTTCCGCAGCGAATCCCTGGAACTGCTCCCCCAAGTTGATATCGCAATTCTCAGCCTCGACTTTGCCACTCAGCTCCTCGCGGCGGCCGGTGGATCAAATGAACGGGTCGAAGATCCGCACGAAATCACAACCGCAATTCGCCGGTCCCTCGACATTGCTCTCATCGTGCTCACCGACGGTGCGCGTGGAAGCTGGATCGATCCCGCCGGCGCCGACACGTTCCATCAGCCGGCGTTTCCGGTTGCCCATGTCGTGGACACCACCGGTTGCGGGGACGTTTACCATGGCGCTTTTCTTTTCGCGCTTGCAAAGGAAATGCCGCTCGCCGAATGCGCGTCGCTCGCGTCGGCAGCCGCAGCTATCAGCGCCACCGCCCTCGGTGGCCGAGGCCGGCTCCCGACGCTCGAAGAACTGCAATGTGACGCAGGCGTCCCGCCTGCGAGCTAATCAGGAACGCAGGCGGGACGCCTGCGTCACACTATCTCCCCCTTTTTTCACTGGATCTCCAGCTTACACTTTGTCATCCCGAGCGCAGTCGAGGGATCTCTCTCCCCCCACATGATCAACGAACAGAGCTTAACCCACTCCCCGGCCAAGACGCCCGAGCCAACTTCTGATCAACCTGACCGCCGGCGACCTGCCCCTCCCTTTTTACTGGAACTCCCCGCCCCCGATGCCTATATTCTAACGAGGAAGACCAGGGCAAATGAGAAAGCTCCTGCCGATTTCACTGCTCTTGAACGTCGCCTTGGCACTCGCGCTGGCTTGGGCTCTTTCAAGCCGACGCCAGCCGCCGGTCCTGGCTCAGGCGGCTGGGCCGCCCTCCCCCGCCGTGCTCCCGGTTGCGGATCCCGCGCCCTCGGAGCAATCTGTCTTCTCCGCGCCCGTGGACCCGGCGGAATGGGAATCCTTCTTCCCAATTGGCCCACAAATGTACCTAGGCCGGACCATTCCGGCACAAGATAACTGGCACTTCCTCCCTCCCCTCGACTTGCCGCCCTTCCCCGGCGACGCGCCTTCTCTTGCACCCACCCTCGGCTTCCACCCCATGATTCCGTCATTCATCGAGGGCAGGACATTTATCACACACAGCTCCGCAGCCGATATTCTGCGCACTTATCGTCTGCTCCCCGAAGAAGAGCCGGCCGAAGATCTCGAATACCGCAAAGAGTTGGACGAGCGCCTTAAATCCAAACGCATCCGCAAGGTTTCACCCCTCGAGGACGACGTCACTTTCATTCGGCAACTTTACCTGAAGCAGCGGCACCCGCCCGATCGCGGCCTCTACAGCGGCGGCACCAGGAAGGTCGCCCCGCCGAAGGAAAAATAGCCCCCGGCACTTCCGGCTCCAGTCTCCCATCTCGCCCCTTCCCTTTTGTCATCCCGAGCCCTTCCCTATTGTCATCACGTCTCACCCCCTTTGTCATCCCGAGCGGAGTCGAGGGATCTCTCTTAGGTTCATTGTTCGACCGTAGAGCCATGAATATTTGACAGCGTCCAATGCGAGAGTTCGGCAACCAGGGGTCCTTGATTCGACAAGCCCGGGAACTTAGAGCACGCGCATGTCTTGGAGCAGGAAAGGTCTGATGGTTAAACGAACCGCCCGGGGGTGGAGAGAGATCCCTCGACTCCGCTCGGGATGACAACCATGCGTGTCGTGGCGCCTCTGATCGCCGGCAGTCCATTCCCATCTCCCATCTCCCATCTCCCAAATCGGAAATCGGAAATCGGAAAATTACCTCACACCGCCACCCGCGATACCGCGATGCTGCCTCCAAAGCAGTGATCCACATCGGATCCCATCTCCCGCGCGCGCGCGCTGAAGTTTCCCGCGTAATGAAACGCGTCCCCCTCCCTCCGGTATTCCACCGGCAAAGGCTTGCGCGAGGGATCACAGAAAACGATTTCCGGCTCGGCCATGCCCTCCTCCGGGTGCGGAAAATTCACGTTCCAGAAACCGCTTTCATTGTTCTTCGCTTTCGTCCCCGACGAAATTCGCCGCCAGATCTTTTCCATCCATTCGACCGGAAATTCTTTCCCCAAATCGATCGGCGCCCGGTGATAGACTGAAAAAGCCACCGCGCGCACCCCCAGGAGCGCCGCCTCGCGGGCTGCGGCGACGGTTCCGGAAACATAAACATCCACCCCGAGGTTGGCGCCGTAATTGAGGCCCGACACCACCCAGGACGCCTCCTTTCCTTCCGGCATCAATTGGGTCAGGCCCACCCGCACGCAGTCGGCCGGCATTCCCGCAAGGGCGTAGACCCGCGCCGCCCGCTCCTCAATTCGCATGGGATCGTCCGTGGTGATGCTGTGGCCGCACTGCGACACCGGAAGGTCGGGCGCGACCACGAGCACTTCCTCCCCCAGTCCCTCCAGGAAGCGGCGCGTCAGCTCAATCCCCGGCGACCCGATCCCGTCATCGTTCGTCAGTAAAATCATCCGTACCCCTGCTTTGTAGGACGGGTTGGCACCCCGTCCCACCTCATGCGATTGGCCCCCTCACCCCCCCGTTTTCCATCTTCGATCTTCCATCTCCCATCTTCCATCTTTGCCGGCGAAGCCGGCTTTGCCTCTTGCAACCAGCGCGACTTTGCGCATACTGCCCCTCCAAGCTCAATCTCAATCCACACCCATGAAGAAACTGATCGCGTCTTTCCTAGCTCTCACTCTGACCCTCTCCTGCTCCCGTGCTGCGGACGAAGAGAAGACCGCCGCCGAAGCAAAGCCGGATGCCATTACCGACATCAAAGTCGTCATTAAAACCACCAAGGGCGATATCGAAGGCACCCTCTTCGCAAGCAAGGTCCCCATCACGAGCGCCAACTTTCTCAACCTCGCCAAGCGCGGGTATTACGATGGCATCACGTTTCATCGCGTCATACCCGACTTCATGATCCAAGGGGGCGATCCCACCGGCACCGGCCGCGGCGGCCCGGGTTACAAATTCCAGGATGAATTCGATACCTCTCTCAAGCATACGAAGCCGGGAATTTTCTCGATGGCCAATTCCGGCCCCGGCACCAACGGCAGCCAGTTCTTCGTCACCCACAAAGCCACCCCCTGGCTCGACGGGAAACACAGCGTGTTTGGAGAAGTTACCAAGGGGCAGGACATCGTCGATGCCATTCAGGGGGGCGATGCCATCAAGTCGATCGAGATCCTGGATTCCACGGACACCCTTTTCACTTCCCAAAAAGAAAAACTCGACGCCTGGAACGCCATCCTCGACAAGGCGACCAAGCAGTAACCGTGGGGTCCGGGATATAGCCGCGCTCGTCAGAGCCTGGCCCGGACACATGTGCCTCCATCGGATCCACCGTCTTACGACGGCGGCTACTTTTACTCCCACGACGCTGTAGCCGCGCTCGTAAGAGCGTGGTCAAGGCACTCCCCCATGCCCCCCTCACCGCGCCAGCCGCTCCAGTTCTTCCACCGCGACCACGGCGCCGTCGAAACCGAGGCCGTTTACGGGGAGTCCTGGCTGCGATGGGCCTGCGAAAACCCGTGCGGGCGCCTCGCCACCTCGATCCTGGTGAAGCGCGCCTGCTTCTCCCGGCTCTATGGCGTCCTCATGGACCGGCCATCGAGCCGTAGGAAGATCCTTCCCTTCCTTCAGCGTTACCAGATCGACCCCGCAGAGTTCGTGAAATCCCCCGAGGAGTTCCACAGCTTCAACGACTTCTTCATTCGCAAACTCAAACCGGAGTGCCGCCCCATCCATCCCGATCCCGCTTCCCTGGTCTTCCCCGCCGATGGCCGCCACCTGGGAATCCCCGACCTCTCCCAGAGCGACGGCATCTTCGTGAAAGGCCGCAATTTCGACCTCGATACCCTCCTTCGCGATCCCGTCCTGGCCCGTCGTTACCGGGAGGGCTCCCTGGTGCTCTCACGGCTCTGCCCCGTCGATTACCATCGCTTTCATTTTCCCGCCGCCGGCATCCCCTCGGCCCCCCGGCTTCTCAAGGGCACCCTCTCCTCCGTCAACCCCATCGCCCTGCGGCGCCGGATCGGGATTCTCACCGAAAACAAGCGCGTCCTGACGCGCTTGAAAACCGAGACTGCCGGGGAGATCCTCATCCTGGAGATCGGCGCCACCAACGTGGGCAGCATCGTCCAAACCTGCACCCCGGAAAATCCGGTCGCCAAAGGGGAGGAAAAAGGCTACTTCCAGTTCGGAGGATCCGCCATCATCACGCTTTTCGCACCCGGCGCCGTTACTCTGGCGGCCGACCTCATCGAAAACTCGGCGAAACACCGCGAACTCTATGCCCGGATGGGGGACAGGCTTGGTTCAGTGTTCAGTGCTCAGTAATCAGTGTTCAGTGTTCAGTGTTCAGTGTTCAGTGTTCAGTGTTCAGTGTTCAGTGTTCAGAACAAATATACTCGAAACGCTACCCCGTGTGTCATCCCGAGCGAAGTCGAGGGATCCCTCAAGCTGAGCTGGGTGCCACGAACTCCCCTTGGCTGTCGCACCACCCAAACTCTCCGGCCCCAAAAATCTGATAACTGATTACCGATTGCCCCAAAATCCCACCATGCGCCTGCCATCGGAATTTCAACGATTCGGATTTCGTCATTCCTTCGTCATTCGTCATTCGAAATTCGTCATTCAGAAAGCCCTCCTGCTCCCGGCCCTCCTCCTGACATCCGCAACTGCGGAGACGCTCACCTACCCCGACGCCCCACGGGAAGAAACGACCTATGTCTTGCACGGCAAGACAATCGCCGATCCCTACCGCTGGCTGGAAGAGCTGGATTCCGAAAAAACCCGGGAGTGGATCGACCGGCAGAACGAACTCTCTTCAGACTGGCTGGAGGACGCACCCCGCCGCGAGTGGATGCAGGAGCGCCTGGAAAAACTCTGGCACTACGACAAGTACGGCACCCCGCACAAGATCGCCGGGCGCCTCTTTTACACCCGTAAGAGCGGCCTCCAGAACCAGGGTGTCCTCTACTGGCAGCCCGACGCGCCGGATGCCGAACCCGCGGTGCTTCTGGATCCCAACCTCCTTTCCGAGGACGGCACCGCTGCCCTCAGCGGCTGGAGCGTCAGCGACGACGGCAAATATCTCGCTTACAGCATCTCACGCGCCGGATCGGACTGGCAGGAATGGTTCGTCCGCGAGGTCGATACCGGAAAAGATCTCGAAGATCACCTGCAGTGGATCAAGTTTTCGTCCGCCGAATGGAGTGTCGATGGCAAGGGCTTCTATTACAGCCGCTATGACCGGCCCGAAGACGGCAAGGAACTCGAAGCCGTCAATTACTTTCAGAAGCTCTATTACCATCGCCTTGGGAGCCCTCAGTCGGAGGATGCGCTCATCTATCAGCGGCCCGATCAAAAGGAATGGGGCTTCTACGGATTCAGCACTGAAGACGGCCGTTACCTCGTTATCTCGACCAGGAAAAGTTCGAACGAGGAGCGCGCTATCTTTTACAAGGATCTCTCCGCCGGTCCGGATGCCCCGGTGCTGGAATTGATCTCCGGATTCACGTCTTCTTACCAATTCATCGCCAACGACGACTCCATCTTCTATTTCTACACCAACAAGGACGCCCCGAATCACCGCGTCATCGCCGTCGACTTGAAAAATCCTGATCCCGGCGATTGGCGCGAAGTCATTCCCGAGACCAGCAACAACCTCGAGGACGTCAGCTTGCTCGGCGACACCTTTCTCGCCACCTACAATGTCGACGTCGTCAACAAGGTCTTCCGCATTGAAAAAGGAGGTGGCGAGCCCGTGGAAATTCCGCTGTCCTCCCTGGGATCCGTGTGGGGCTTCCGAGGGCGCCGCGACCACAAGGAAACTTTTTACTCTCTCACCGGCCTGACCAACCCTGCGACCGTCTATCGTTACGATGTTACCGCCGGCAAATCCACGGTCTTCAAAAAGCCGGACGTGGATTTCACTCCCGCCGATCTCACTTCCCGGCAGGTTTTCTTCGAAAGTGCGGATGGGACGCGCATTCCCATGTTCCTGGCCCATCGTGCGGGTCTCCCCCTCGACGGAAAAGCGCCGGTTTATCTTTACGGGTACGGAGGGTTCAATGTCTCCCTGACGCCCTACTTTTCGGTTTCCAACGTGCTCTGGATGGAATTAGGCGGCGTCTTCGCACTGGCCAACCTCCGCGGGGGAGGTGAATACGGCGAACGCTGGCATAAGGCCGGCATGAAGCACAAGAAGCAGACTGTCTTCGACGACTTCATCGCGGGAGCCGAATGGCTTATCAATGAGGGAATCACCAGTTCCTCCCGCCTCGCCATCGGCGGCGGCAGCAATGGCGGTCTCCTCGTCGGCGCCTGCATAAACCAGCGGCCCGATCTCTTCGGCGCCGCCATCTCGAGTGTCGGCGTCCACGACATGCTTCGATTCCACAAATACACCATCGGCTGGGCCTGGACGGAGGAGTTTGGTTCCCCGGATGATCCGAAGGATTTTGAAACCCTTTACGCCTATTCTCCCTATCACAATACCCAGGCCTCGCAGCCTTATCCGCCCGTCCTCATCACCACCGCGGACCACGACGACCGGGTCTTTCCAGCGCACAGTTTCAAGTTCGGCGCCGCCCTTCAGCACGCCCAGACCGGGGACCAGCCCGTCCTCATGCGCATCGAAACCAAGGCCGGTCACGGCGCCGGCAAACCCACCTCCAAGTCCATCGAAGAAATCGTCGACCGCTGGTCCTTCCTCACGAAGGCATTGAAAATGTAGCCGCGCCCTTAAGAGCGTGGTCCGGCTCGGCGCTCACCCGCGACGGCGCCGTCTCAAGAAAAGCAATCCTACCCCTCCCATCACCAGGATCGCAGTCGACGGTTCCGGGACGAGCGTAATAGCGACATTGTCGATATAGGCTTCCTGAATTGTCGCAAATCCAAACCGCGCATGAAAGGTCTCAGGCGCGGTCAGCGCGGAAGAATCCCCTACCACCGTCCCCCCCGCGAGAATGAAAGTGGGAGTAATGTTCACCCCGTCATAGGACAGCTCAAGGCTCGCCGTCTGAAAAGTCCCCGGAGTATGTGCACCGACGTTTCCGGTCGCACTTCCCCCCATCAATTGAGTAATGTCACCGGTCCCCACGTTGTATCTGAAGCCCGCGCCAAACGCGAGAGTGATGTCCACCAGGTGGAATTCCACGTAGTGCGGCGCCGTCCCGTCCAACACGTCAAAGTCGACGTCGAAAGTCAGGACGTCCCCGGCGCCGGTAATGTCGAAAGTATCAGTGACGTTCCGGACGTGGGCTTCGAAAGGAGGAAATGAAAAAGGCGCGTTGCTCTGGGCCCACTCGTTGCCCGCGTCATGGGATATGCTCGATCCGGGGCTGGAGCCCGGCTCCAGCGCCCAGTTCCCGAGGCCGGAACTGAAATCCTCGGTGTAGGTCAGCGCTGCCGCGGGCTGAAGCGCAAAAACCAGGCCCGACAACAGGATCAGCGGTAGAGATCGGCAGATCATGACTGGTGACATTCAGTATATGTGATATTTATGGTAAATCAAATAATTATTGTAATTAAGATGCCTGCTCCCCTCACCGGGGCTCCCAGGCTTTGAATCGGGTCCGGCCTGGCCCTCCCGGCTAGGGACTCCCAACCCCCCGGCTACCGACTCCCCAACTCTCGACTCCCCGCCCCCCCCTGTGGCATCTTCCCTCCATCCAGCGCAATGCCCGACCTTTCTTCAGCGCCCGCAACCCTAAAACCCTGGCGACTCCCCGATATCGCCAACCTGGAATTCTTCCTGCAGCGGGCAGCTCCCATACCGGCACCTTCCGAGAATATTCGCCGCCAAATCGCCTCGCCGGGAGGCGACACACCCAGCCTGCCCCGGGCGGCTGGGTTCCGGCTCTGGCTCGACGAGCAGGTAGAGAATCATCGAGAAAGCACCTTGCCGGGCGAATCTCTGCAGGCCGGGCTCAAGACCGCTTCCTTTCTGCTCAGCCTGCTCGCCTTCCTCGGCGGCATCGGCCTGGTCCTCTCCCTCCTGGACCGCGCCGAGAAAGCCTTCAATGTGCAAATCTTTTTCGCCGCAGCCATTCTCTCCCAACTGCTCCTGTTATTGCTCCTCTTCGCCGGCTGGCTCCTGCGGAAAGCGTTTGCCGAATCCGGCGCGCTCTCCATCTTCCATCAAGCCGTCCGTGGCACCGTTGCCTGCTTCACCAGACGCTTCAGCCGTGATGGCGGACATGGGGAGACTTTTTCCCGCTTTTACCGCGGATACCGCAACCTCATCGCCTGGCCCGTCATCGGCATCAGCCAGACCGTGGCCATTTTCTTCAACCTCGGCCTCCTCGCCGGATTTTTCGGCTGCTTGCTGTTCCTGGATCTCAGCTTTTACTGGGAATCCACCTTCGGAGCCCGCATGGATCAGATCCTTTACCGGATCACCGACGCCGTCGCGCTCCCCTGGTCGTGGCTCAGGCCGGACTGGACGCCGTCGTTCGAGCTCATCCAGGATCGCGGCATCGGTAACACCGGGAACGGAGTGCCCGGCGCCGGCCAGGCCTGGTATCCCTTCCTGCTCTGCTCACTCCTGGTCTGGGGACTGCTCCCCCGCGTCGTCCTCCGCGCCGCGGCCGCAGTGCGCGGCCGGCGCGCCCTGGCGCGATTCGATTTCAACCAGCGCCCCCACCGCGAACTCTGGCGTCAGCTCACCGCTGTCGATGTCCACGCCGACGTCGAGCTTCCCTCGGACGGCACCGTGGTGCTCAACTGGAACGGGATCGAGGTCGATCCCGACGAATTGCATGGACAACTCATCCAGCAGTTACGTCTCAATCCCGTCCGCATCCAAATCGTCGGCACCGACTCATCGGAACACGATATCCTGACCCTGCGCTCGCTCGCCGCCGCCGCTGAGACCGGCACGCGCCTTCGCGTTGAAGACCTCACCGTCCTGGCCGAGGCGTGGGGACTGGTCCCCAGACGGATGCAGGAATTTCACCGCCAGATCCGCGACACCTTCGGCGACGCCCTTCCGGTGCGCTACTTTCTCATCGGCAACCCCGCCTCGACCACACGCTTCACCCCGCCCACCGACGAAGACGTCAGGGTGTGGGAGGAATTTCTCGATACCCTGCACGATCCCCACGCCGAAGTGCGGCCGTTCCGGGGGTAGGGCGACGCGTCCCGCGGAGCCGCCGAGTTATCAGTTATCAGTTATCAGTTATCAGTTATCAGTTATCAGTTATCAGTTATCAGGAACGATGCCCTCTCGATATCCTATAGCCACTTTTTACTTTTCACCTTCCCACTTTTTACTCCATTCAACCTGAAACCTGACACCTCCAACAATCCATCTCCCATCTCCCATCTCCCATCTCCCATCTCCCATCTCCCATCTTCGCCGGCGCAGCCGGCTCCTGAACCCTGAACCCTGAAACCACATCCGCCCCCACCTTCGCCGTCGTCGGCAGGGTCAACAAAGGCAAGTCCTCCATCCTCGCCACCCTGGTCGAGGAAGAGGACAACACCCGGATTCGCGTCAGCGCCACTCCAGGCGAGACCACCCAGTGCCAGCACATCCCCCTCGTCCTCAATGGCGAGACCCTCATCGAGTTCATCGATACTCCCGGGTTCAGCAAGGCGCCCGAAGCCCTGGCCTGGCTGGAAAAAAATCACCAGGGAGGCAAGGACGCCCGCATCGACACCGTCCGGCGCTTCGTCGAAACGCACCACCGGGAAAACCGCTTCCAGGACGAGGATAACCCGTTCCGCGATGAATGCCTGCTCCTCGCCCCCATCCTCGAGGGCGCCGGCATTCTCTATGTCGTCGATGCTTCCAAACCCTTTCGACCCGATTTCCTGGCCGAAATGGAAATTCTCCGATGGACCGGGCGCCCGCGCATGGCGCTCCTCAACAACCTCTCGGACGAAGCCGATTTCACCGATGAATGGAAGCAGCATCTCGGCGAATACTTCAATCTCACCCGCGATTTCAACGCCCACCACGCCCGTTTCACCGAACGCATCCGCCTGCTGCGGCAGCTCCTGGAAATCGAGGACGACCGCAAACCCGCCATCGAAAAAACGATTCAGTTGCTGGAAACCGAGTGGGACCAGCGCCGCAGCGAATCGGCGGATGTCATCATCGAACTCCTCGAAGACTGCCTCAAGAAACGCACCACGCGGAACGTATCCGACGCAAACATCACCCGCGATTACCAGCGCGAAAAAATCGCCGCCGAACTCAAGGAGAAATACACCCGGGAAGTCGCTGCCCTGGAATCCGCGCACCACGCCAAACTTCGCAAGATTTACCGCCACGCATCCAAGGCTCCCAAGCCGGACGACGTGCCCGCCGGCCCCGGCCTCGGCGAACTTTTCTCTGAAGAGACCTGGCAATTCCTGGGTCTGGATAAATGGCAGCTCGCGCTCGCCGGCGGCATTGCGGGAGCAGTTGGCGGCAGCGTCATCGATGCCGCGGTCGGCGGAAGCACGCTCGGCCTGGGCACGGTCATCGGCGGACTGGCCGGCGCCGCCACCCCCTTAGTCACGGGAAGAGCCCTGGCCCAGATCAAGATCGACATCCCTTTTCTCCCCGGTCAAAAGGCGTCCACTGGAGGGATCCGCATCACCGCGGGCCCGCCCGTAAACCCGAACTTCCCCTGGATTCTCCTCGACCGCGCCCTCTTTCATTACCACGAACTCCTCGTCCGGGCCCATGGCCGCCGCGATCCCTTCATCGTGAAACTTGAGGAAGGATCCCGGGCCGGATTCACCAGTAAATTCCCTGCGGCCCGCCGCCGCCAACTCCAGTCGTGGTTCACCAAACTTCTCAAGGGGAAAACAGTGACCGACACCTCGGAAATTTTTGAGGAGATGCGGACCATTCTCGAAGAGGTTCAAAGCGCAAAGTAGGTGCGCAGTAAGTAGGCCCGACGCTCCGCGGCGGGCTTTTCTGACGAACCCCGTCGCGGAGCGCCGGGGCTACCTCCGGACCCCCGGCTACCCACCCCCCTCGATCTTCTCAATCCTCCGCAGGTGCCGGCCGCCCTCGAAGGCCGCACCCAACCAGGCGTCGACCAGCGCCACCGCTTCCTTCTCCGTCACCATCCGCTGCCCGATCGAGATGACGTTGGCGTCGTTATGTTCTTTGGCAAAACGCGCACTCTTCTCGTTCCAAACCACCGCACAACGGATCCCCGAAATTTTGTTGGCGACGATCGCTTCGCCGTTGCCGCTTCCCCCCAGCACGATTCCCGCGTCGGCGCGCCCGTCGGCCACCGCCTCCGCCGCCGGGCGGATGGCGTCCGGGTAATCCACCGGGTAATCCGAGTCCGTCCCGTAATCCTGCACCTCATGACCAAGCGACTGCAGATGCCCTATCAACTCCGCCTTATACCCAAACCCCGCGTGATCACTGGCAATGGCGATTTTCATTGAGGGAGAGCATAGCACACACGTGGGGGAACAAGAAGCCTGCAGCCGCGATCTGGATGTAGCGGAAGTCGCCAAGACATCCGATCGTCTGGCCCAACGCGGTCGGAACTTTTCGCAAGTTCCGCTACATCCAGACCCCGGCGGGCTTCCCCACCCCAAAACCCCGTCGCGGAGCGCCGGGGCTACTTTCCGGCTCCGGACACCGAGAGGAGAACGAGGCTCCAGCCTCGTCCAGAAGGAACCGGGAGGTTCGTTCTCCAATTTTTCTCCCGACTCCCCACTACTCCCCGACCGGTCTCACCTCTACCCTCAGAAACAAGCCCGGTCCCTCGATCGGAAAACACGCCATCAACCCCTCATCCTCCGCCTCGAATATCTGGTTCACGGGGACATCCACAAATGTCTCGTCCGCCAGCCCGGTCGACGACTGCAGCGCGACTTCCACAAGAGCACTCGCCTGCGACAAACGGGGACGGTAACTGAACTCCAGAAATTCTTCCCCTTCGGTCGCGCCCTTGCCGGTGACTCGCCGCACCGCCGGCAGGCGCTCGGGATCGTACTTCCCCGGGTCCATCCCCAACCCGAACTCGGTCCAGTGACAGGCGCCATCCAATTCCGGGTCTTCGGTCGGAGACGCGCCCGCCAGTCCGTAACACGCCAGCCATTGCTCGAAGGTGACATCCGGATTCTTCCCCAACAAATCACTGAGAATCTCCTCGGTCGTCAGCAACCGGATCCCGGCCCCATACCGCGCGTTGAATGCCTCCACAATCAGGTTCGCAATCAGCGCCTGGCCGTTGGTGTTGGGATGAAAGTCGTCAGCGAGGTTTCCCCCGAGCCACACGTAATCGAGATCTCCATCCACATCCGATGCGTTCAAAAACCCGACCCCCTGGAAGCACAACGGATCCGGCGCCAACAAGTCGAGGGTCCATCGGAACAAATCGGCGAAAGCGATCCCTTTCTCCGCAGCCAGCGCCTCCAGGCCGGCATTCAACAGCGCGAGTTCGAACGTCACGTTGCCCGTCTTGACCGGGTCCGGCGGAAACTCCGATTTCACCTGCGGCGTGATCCCCACGTGCGGGACGCCGACCAGCACAATTTCCAGCGCGGGATTCTGATCGATGACCCAGTCGAGGATTTTCTCCGCGTCCGCGATGAAATTCACGGTAAACCCGGCCAGAAGCCCACCGTTATACGCAGTGCCATAAACGCTGTCCACGTCGTTGCCGCCGACAAAGAGCACAAACCGTTCGACCTCATCCTGTAGTTGCGTCCGGATGCTAGCGCGCGCCAGTTGATCCAGCAGCGTCTTGCCCTCCACGATATCGACGAGCTCCTGGATTTTCGCGGTCGGAATCGCCCAGTTGTATTCGTGTCCATCCGGAAAACGGTAATCGAGAAAAGGACCTCCCGACCCGATATCAAACTCGGCCGGCCGTTCCGCGAAAAGGATCTCGATCCAGTTCTGCACCGTATCCGGATATCCGTCGGTCGCGAACTCGACCGCATACTCCTTGCTCAGGCTGTCCCCGAAAACGAGGACCTGGTCGGCGGCGCGGACGCCGCCGGCCCGCATCAACACGCCCGCCAGCAGGATGGCAATTCCGGCCCTCGATCTGCTCATGTGCCCACAATACCATGCCGCCCACGGTTCACAAAGCAGGCCCGACGCTCCCCTGGCACGACGAAGCCTTGGCGAAGGCGGCGCGGCGGGCTTCGCCTTCAAGACCCCGTCGCGGAGCGCCGCGGCTACATTTCACAAAGTAGGCCCGACGCTCCGCGGCGGGCTTCGCCTTCAAGACCCCGTCGCGGAGCGCCGGGGCTACATTTCTCGACTTCACGCGCTTCCTCCGGCAAAATCAAGCGCGTTGAAAACACGCGCCGCATATTTACTCGCCTCCGCCATCCTCTCCCTCCTCATCGTCTCCGCCCTCCAGGCCCAGAGCCCGGGCTTCGATCCCGAAGCCGTGACCAGGCAGATCGCCCTGGAAGATCGCTTTGACCAACTTTACCGGGATGGAAAATACGCCGAAGCGATTCCGGTAGCCGTCGATCTTCTCAAGCGCATGGAAGCAGAACACGGGCCCGTGCACGAAGAGACAGCCCGCTGGACCATCAACGCCGCCATCCTCTTCCAACACCTCAAACTCTATGACAAAGCGGAACCGCTCTTTAAAAACAGCGTGAAGATTTTCGAAAAATCACTGGGAGAAAAACACGAAGACACCCTCCGCGCCCGCCACATGCTGGCCGCGCTTTACCAGGCGCAGGACGAATACGACACCGCGGAATCGATTTACCACTATAATCTGAAAATTCAGCAGAAGCAGCTCGGTCCCGAGGATCCCGAAACGCTGCGCACCTTGAATAATCTTGCCGCCCTCAACCACAGCCGGGGCAACGACGAAGAAGCAAGCCGGCTTTATCGGCAGACGTTGAGCCTGCGCTACAAAGTTCTCGGGGACATCCATCCGGATACCCTCAAGAGCGTGCACAATCTCGCGACTTTTTACCGGGAAAAAGGTGAACTGGAACAGGCCCAATCGCTGCTGTTGCCGTCGCTCGAGACGAGAGCGCGCAAGCTCGGGAAAAAACATGCCTACACTCTCCGGGCCGCCCGCGATCTAGAGAGTCTTTACGAGCAGATGGGCGAGCACGCCAAGGCCGACGAACTCCAATACCGCTACCCTCCCAAGAAGAAGGAGGCGGAAGCGGCGGTGGGCGAGTAACCCCGCCGAGCCACGGCGGCATTCAGCCAAGACACCGGGGCCACTGAGGGCCGGCGCTACTCCTCAGAACGTCAGCCCCATCCCGTCGGATATTCGACCGGGAGGCCGGATTTATTTCCCCTCTCAAGGCCCTCCGCCCGCGCTCAGCAGGACGCGGTAGAAAATCACGCTTAAGAGCGCGGCACCCACGTCCTCAACCACCGCCTCGTTCCCATCCCCTGTAAACATCGTCAGGAAATTCCACTCTCTCAGGTCGTTGCCCCACTGCACCGTGTAATCGACCCCATCGATGGTGGCAAACCGCAGCTCGATGTTGTCGCCCAACCGCCGCGCGAACACGGTCGGCGGAAAGTCCTCGCCCGGCACCACTCGCACGGTCGTGCTTCCAAACGTAATCAATGTATCCAGAGGGGTTCCATCCCCCGACACGAAGACATTTTCCGTGGGACCGATGATCCGGTAAAAATCGAGCGTGAAATCGAAATCGCCCACCGAGTCGAGGCTCAATTCGTAAGTGACCAAGAGCGATCCGGTGTAGGGGACGAGCGGAGTCGTCGACACGTCAATCGTTCCCCAGGCTCCGAGCACACCCGGGTCGGGATCAATCATGGCCCCCGGGCCGAACACGCCGCGGAAATCGAGTTCCGGCGGTACCGCAATGGAATGGACGGTAAGGCCATTGGTCGATGCGGGCAAAAGGCGCACGCCGTAACTGAAGAGGTCT
Source organism: Verrucomicrobiales bacterium (assembly GCA_024638765.1). GTDB lineage: Bacteria > Verrucomicrobiota > Verrucomicrobiia > Verrucomicrobiales > DEV007 > JAHEJT01. The sequence goes on along the minus strand of JAHEJT010000069.1, from coordinate 1,313 downwards.
TCGGGACCGCCTGGATCGAAGGCAATTTCCACCTCGAGAAGGACGGTCTCCCCCGGCGTCGCCAGGTAGCCCTCCTGAGAGAAGTCGACGACCACCGCTGCGCGCGATGGGGTCGCGATAATGCAAATGAAAGCGCCCAACAGCTCAGGAAGAAGGAATAAGCGTCGAATTCTCATGGTAACAGAGGCCTCAGGGTTGAATTTTCCGTTTCATCGTTCGGGAATAGGCCGGGGTCGACCATTTCAAGAGTCCGGCCATCCGCGGGAGGGATCAGACGCTGCGCTCCGATCTCCGAAGACTGGAAGCCCCACCCCGAGGCCGACGGCTCCCGAAGCAGATAGCTCCATGGATCGTAGAGGACTTCGGTGCGGAGGCGCATCCCCTCCCCCAGTGCGGGAGCGCTATGGGCCATGCCCGCACCGGGCTTGGATTCCACCCCTTCCGCCGGAAATCCGGAAAGCGAATGCGCCGACAGAGACTCCGGCAAGTCCGACTCCGACTCCACGGGCGGGGGAGCCGGCGCCGGGGGCGGCGCCAGCGCCGTCAGGTAATTCGTCGCGAAGAAGAAGAGATCCAGGTTATCGACATCCCCATCGAGGTCGGAATCGAACAGGTCCAGGTAAGCCGGGTCTGGAGCGACACGAAGGTAACTCTGGATGAAGAAGAAGAGATCCGCGAAATCCACGTCCCGGTCGCCGTTGGTGTCTCCAAAGTATACGAAGAAATCGAATTCCAAATCCCCTCCGGGCGTTCCGTCGCCATCACCATCGAGGGCGTTGCCACCGGGGTCCACGATGGCCCCGGACCCGATGGTCGCGGTGTAATTTCCATCCGGCAGCCGGCCGCCCGGCAGCCCCGGAAAAGTCCAGGTCGCGGTCCGCGTGGCAGGATCGTAGGCCACGGCCATGTCCGCGGGATCGATCGTTTCGCCGGTGTCGGCGTCGGTCAAAACGAGGTCACCCGCCTCCAGGCTGGCTCCCACCTCGGCGTCGAACATGATCTCCACGGAATCGATCCGCGAGCGATGCGTGCCGCCGTCGCCAAGGACGGGCGGGGCGGTCGTCCCGGGACCGGTGTAACTCACCGTGAAGAAGCGGACGAAGTCGTCGCCGCCGGTCCCGTCGCCGTCGCCGTCAAGCCTCAGTCCGGACAAATCATGGAGCGCGGTGGTTCCCGAAATCGTGAGCCGGTAACTGCCCGCGGGCAAAAGACCGGCATCCATGACCAGGTCGACCGTGGTCGACCCCACCGCGAACATCGGCGTCAATTCGATCACGATGTCGTCTCCGTCGCCGAACATCCCGTTGGCCCCC
>JAHEJT010000235.1 GCA_024638765.1 Verrucomicrobiales bacterium | reverse complement strand
CTCATGGTCCAGCACAAGGCGCCCCACCGCTGCTGGATGCCCGCCCTGCGCCACCTCGATCTCTGGGCCGACGAAGATCTTCCCGAGCCGGACACCCTCTTCGACAAGTATGAAGATAACGCCCCCGCCGCGCGCCACCAGGAACTGGAGATCGACCGCCACATGCATCTCAACTTCGATCTCTTCCTCGACCTCACACCCGACTTCCCCGGCAAGGCACAGGAAGGCCGCTTCGATCGCTCGGCCTGGATGAACATGCAGCGCATGACGCCCGGACAGCTCGAGAAGTGGCGCGCCGCGTACGGCCCGCGCGACAAAGCCTTCCATGAAGCCGACCTCAAGGGCAAAGATCTCGTCCGCTGGAAATACCAGCGCTACGCCAAGAATTACCTCCGCAGCGTGCGCGGTGTCGACGAATGCGTCGCCCGCCTCATGAAAACGCTCGACGAGCTTAAAATCGCCGACAACACCATCGTCATTTACTCGTCCGACCAGGGATTTTACATCGGCGACCACGGTTGGTACGACAAGCGGTGGATGTACGATGAATCCTTGAAGATGCCCTTCATCGTCAAGTGGCCCGGCGTCATCGAGCCCGGCTCACGCAGCACCGACCTCATCCAGAACCTCGATTACGCCGCCACCTTCCTCGACATCGCCGGCGCCCCCATCCCCGGCGATATCCAGGGCGTGTCCCTCGTCCCCCTTATGAAAGGCGAGACCCCCGGCGACTGGCGCACCGCGATTTACTACCATTATTACGAATACCCCAGTGTCCACATGGTGCCGCGCCACAACGGGGTGCGCACGGCGCGGTACAAGCTCATCCAATTCTATGAGTTCGGCGAATGGGAGCTTTACGATCTCAAGAGTGATCCCGACGAAAAGAGCAATCTCTATGACAATCCCGAGTACGCCGGTCAGGTCGAGAAACTCAAGAAGCAGCTCAACCGTCTCGTCAAGTATTACGACGACGACAGCGAAATCGCCGAGAAACCGGAGTCCTGGCAGAAGGAAATGCGTGCCACGCAGCTAGGCCTCGTGCCGAAGAAGTCGGTGGTAAAGTAGGACAGGCATCCTGCCTGTCCCCTCCAATACCGACGGCTCTGCCGTCGCAACCTCTCATGAACAGGCAAGATGCCTGTTCTACTATCATTGTGAGACCGGCGTCCCGCCGGTGTTTCTTTTAAGGCACCGGCGGGACGCCGGTCTCACTATCCCCACACGGAGTGTGGGGACTACTTTCTCTTCTTCTTCCTCGGATCCGCGATCACCCAGGTGCTGACCTCCGCATCCGCCGCGGGCACGTCTTTCCCGGCCGCCCAGTGGATGCCGTTCACGATAATCCGCGTGATCTGCGGGACCGCGAAATCGCCGACGTGCCCGAACGACGTCGCGAAAGCCCGCGCGCCGAACGCATTCTTCTCCCAGGCCCAGGCCAGAATATCGGCTTCGTCTTTCTGCAGATACATGGTCCCGAACCCGCCTTCCCGGATCCCGGCCTTTCCCGTGCTCCCGGTCCCGAAGACCAGGGGGACACAGCCCGCCTCCAGGTCCGTCAGGTAAAGTGTGCCCGGGGAAATGAACGGCCCTTCCGCCACCCCCGTCAAAATCGGATGTTTTGAATGCTTCTCCACCAGCGCACACTCGGTCTCTCCGGACATGTGCACCCGGTACGCCGTCCCCTGCAGCTTTTCGCCGAAATCGTCGTTCCACGAAAACCGGGGGTGATCCTTGGGATAAATGAACGCATGCGTGCTGGTGCGGAATGCCACCACGGGCTTGCCCGACTCAATGTAACGCTCGATCGGCGCCCACTGCGCATCGCCGATCGTGAGAAACCGCATGAAGAACACCGCGACATCCGCGTCGTCCAAGACTTCGATCCCCGGTGTCCACGGCACGGTCTCTTTCTTCTCCGGATCGCCCTCCGGCATCACCACGGTGGTGCGGAACCCGAATTTCTCCATTTCTTTCGCCAGCAGCGGCATGGAGACTTGGGGAGAATAATGGTGCGTGCCTACCACGAACGCGAGGTGGGGTTTATCGGCGGCGAATGCGAGCGAAGACAGCGGCAGGAAGCAGAGAAAATGGAAGAGGAGTTTCATATTCTAATTGTTACCAGATTAGACGAATCGACGAGGCAATTCTTCGAGAATGCAAAGTAGGACAGGCAGGATGCCTGTCCTACTTTGTCTACACTACGCTCGGGACGCCGGTTAAATCCGTGTCCATCCGCGAAAGCGAAGCGCATCCGTGTTTCATCCGTGCTGAATTCATTCACTCCCAAAGACGGTTTCTTTTTTGCACGGATTAAAAAGGATGGAACACGGATGATCACAGATCTTGGTAATTACCCCGGTGGCAAAGTAGGACAGGCATCTTGCCTGTCTTGATTATGGTTGCGACGGCAGAGCCGTCGGTCGATCAGGGGACAGGCTGGAAGCCTGTCCTACTTTTCCGTCACCACCACCTTCGCCTCCACCTCATCCCCCCTGCGCGCCGTCATCACCACCTTGGTCCCCGGCGCCACGTCGACCAGGGATTGCAACTGAACCGTCCCATTCTGAAGACTGCGCGTCCCGATGATCGGCTTGCCGTCCAGTGTCGTAAAATGCACGTCCGCGTCCGGGAGCGTTTTCAATTCCGGCAACGCGCAAGCCGGCACGCGACCGGTCTTGGACGCAGGCCGATTCACGAACCCGCCTCCCCGCGGCTCCGCGCTGGGCGGATCGATGATGTTCCGGATCCGCATCTCCGTGACAGGATCTTTCCTGTGGGGATAAAAAACCGTCTCCAGGAAATTCCAGTGCGGCGGTCCCTCGCGTTTGCGCAAGTCCGGCGCCTGGTACTGTGCGTGATACAACGCGTGCACTTTCACCGGCCGGCCGTCGAAATCGGTCATCTCCGGCCCGAAATCCTTTTTCAAGCCGCGGGATCCCCCGCGCCCGATCGGTCCGCAGGACGACTCAATCACGCGCTGCTTTCTGTTCTCGACGATGCAGGCCAGGTGAATATCACCGTAGACGGATATGATCCCCGGCCGGCTCCCGAACAATTCCAGCACCCGGTCAGTGCCCGCCTTGGCCCAGCCCGCGTAATCCGCCGCCACACGATCGTCCTGGTGCCATTTGTCGCCGAGTTTCTCGTCCATTAGCTGCCCCGTGAACACCGGGTGCATGCAGTTGATCCCGGTGACCAGAATCAGCGGCGCGGTATCCGTCCGGATCACTTCCGTCAACCATGCGAATTGTTCTTCTCCCAACAGGTTGCGCGTTTCCAGGGTGCGGTCGTTCAAACCCGCCGTGTGGCCCCATCCGCCGCGCACCCAGACGTTGGTGTCCTGGCTGTCCCGCCATAATCGCGATTCGCAGAGCACCAGGCTGAAATCGCGGTTCGGCATTTTCCACTGGAACCAGTCTTTTGGATTCCGATCCTCGGTCCGCGTCTCGATTCCTTCCGTCAAATGCTGCACCAGGTTGTAATTGCGCCGCATGTATTCAGGATCCTGCCCGAGGTCGTCCCGCTGCCGCACCAGGATCTGCTCCGGTCCCTTGATGTCATCCATCCCGTAATCGTGATCGCCCGGGTTGATAATGTTCCAGTGCCGCATCATCTGCCAGCGCGTCGTGGGATTAGCGATGGTGATGTTGATGATCTTGTACGCGTCGTCCGTGCTCGGCGGCGGGAACATCAACTCCAGATACCAGACGTCGTCATCCCAATTCACGATCTGGAAGTTGTAATCCTCAAAGTACTTGTAAGAGTTCTCCGTCGGCTGGCCGTGGACCCAATTGTGCTGGTAAGTGGCGGAACGATCCAGAGTCGTCCCTCCGCCCACCAAGGCATGCCCGCCCAGCGTGCAGACGCGATAGGGCGTCGAGAGCCGCGGTAACCGGCCGACGTAATCTTTCTTCCCGAGATAACCTTTCGAGGGCTTGGCCGGGCGTGGATCCTTGGTCACATCCACGCCGTCTTTCCAGACGGTGTAATACAGCGTCTTCAGTCCCGGGCTCGCCGGAAGCGCCACGTCGATGGCGGCGGTGTACCGGCGGAAATCGTTGTCGACAATCGATGCCGACCCCGCCACCGGCACCTGTTTCCATCCCCCCTGCGGGTCCGGCGAATCGGCAACGCGGATCTCGACCTTTTTCCCCGGGTTGCGAAAGAGGCCGATCATCCGGCAACCCCATTTTCCGTCGACTTCTTTCAACGTCCCCCCGAGCGGGTAACACACGTGCAGTTCGTTGATCGGATTCGCACCGGCGGTGTTCTCTCCGGGAAGAATTTCGACGCGATTGACTTCGAAATCAAGGTCCCCGAAACACGCCAAACCAAAATTCCCGTTCGTGAATTTACTGCGATCGACGTCGCGCACTTCCAGTCGCACGGTTTCTCCCTGCCGCACCAGGCGCGCGAAGACGTCCGCCTTGTTGAGGGCCGATCCCGTGACTTCGACTTCGATGGCGACTTTGTCGCCCGCCTTCAATGGAGGCGCTTCGGCCTCGGGCAGATCTCGCCACCCGGATTGCCCCTGCTTTTTCCCTCCTCCGCCTCTCTTGCCGCCACTGCCGATACGCCCGTGGTCGGCGACAGCGAAAGTGCCGTCCTCTCTCCACAGCGCCATCCATGAGGAGGCCCCCGGTCTGGCGCCGCCGAAACTGCGACTCTCATACCAGCTCTCGCCGCCAAAACAGACTCCCATGAATCCCTGGGGATCGTCCGGACTCAGGGCGCGCACCGTGAATTCCGCGCGGATCGTGTAATTCCCTTGCAACTCCCAATCCCGCCGCCAGATCATTCCCATCGGCAGAAGCCCTTCCTTTCTTCCCTTGCTCAAGGGCTCAATCTCTTTCCCTCCCGTCGACCAGTGCCAGGGGAAGTGCGTGATCGGATTGCCGTCGCCGGTGTTCTCCAGGCGCCGGCGCAACGCCTTGCCTTCCAGTTTCCAGTGCCCCGGCGTCAGCGTCTCCCAGCCGTCGCCGTGATACCACATGTCGGGGCGATCGAAGTCGTCGACGAGATCGAAATCGGCGGCGGGAGATGTCGATGCGCCGCACAGGGTCAGGAGGTAAATCAGGAAGAGAATTTTGAGTTTCATAAGAATGGTTGGTGCTAATAGGACCTCGATCTTAAGCCGAATCAGCCATGAGATGCCACAGGATTTCCCGCATCATTAAAGACACCTTGGAGTGCGCCGGCATGACGGCGCTTTGGATGAATCCGGCGACGTTTTACTTAGAGACGCGATCCAAAGCGGTGTCCAGCCACCGCACTCCAAAGAAAATTACGTCAATTCGACCCAACCCCAGCTCACCACGGCCCCACCGCCTCGCTGCGGACCGCTAATTTACCGGCGTCGCCCGCGCTTCGTGGCGCGAGGAAGCCAGTCCGGCCTCCAGAATGGCTTGTCCGTCCCGTCCGATCGACGCGGAACAGAGCTCCATGAAGGGTTCACCGCTCTCGATTCCCCACAAAAAGTGCGCGCTCGCCGAACGCAGGTGCGGCTCGGGCCCGGGAACCTCCACCACAGAACCCTCCGGATCCTCCGCCGTCGCCATCGTCAGCAACCCGCCGCCACGCGGCGCCACCGTCATCGTCCCCCTCTCTCCCAAGATGGTCACGTTGTAAGCCGTCAGCTTTCCCACCTGTGTCCAGGACGCTTCCGTCGTCGCGAACGCATTCGGATAGGTCATCGTGAAAATAGCGTTGTCCTCGACCTCGATGTCCTTCTTGCAAAGCAAACCTGTCACCCCGGAAACCTTCTCCGGCTTCCCAAGCAACACACAGGCCAGCGCCGAGCCGTAGCAGCAGTAATCCATCAAGGCCCCCGCCCCATTGAGATGTGCGTCATAAAGCCAGTCACAGAAAAACTCGGAACATCCCAGTTCCCTCGGCCCCTCGTGGGCCGCGCGATATTTCACCTGCCAGAGCCTTCCGATGGCCCCATCCTGCGCCATCGCGATGGCCTTCTGCAATTGCGGCCACCAAGCGAACGGCCAATTGATCATGAGCCGGGCACGGCTTTCACCCGCGGCCGCGAGCATATCTTCCGCCCCGGCGAGGTCCGCCGCCATCGGCTTCTCCACCATCACGTGAATTCCGCGTCGCAAGGCCATTGCCGAGAGTTCCGCGCTCACCCGGTTGCTCCCGAACACGTAGACTGCGCCCGGGTTTATCGCGTCGAGCATCGGCGCGTACTCTTCGTAAGTCTCACACCCGGGATACAGCCCCTTCACCTTCTCGAGCAAGGGCCCGTTGGGATCGGCCGCCGCGACGAGCTCTCCGTGCTCAAGCGCTCCAAGCTCTTCCAAGTTCGACCAGATATGATCGTGATGCAGACCGAGGACCGCGATACGGTAAGTTTTCATTCTACTATTCTTTCGCTTCTACGAAAAACAAAGATTCTTCTTCGAGAGTGTTCGGTGTTCAGACATGGGACATGAGATTTGCGACACAAGGCAAGAACGGAAAAATTTGACAACCGGAAATCTCGACTCTCACCAATTGACCCCCGACCTTTCTTTACTGAACACTGA
>JAHEJT010000068.1 GCA_024638765.1 Verrucomicrobiales bacterium | reverse complement strand
ATTCCTTGATGGGACCGCCTTTGCCGACACTCGGCAGGCGATCGATTTCCTTGAGCACGGATTTTTGCTCGTTAAACCGGTCATCCGGCGTGAGCTTCGGCGATGTGGGACGCATGCCCTCGTGAAAGAGCGTCTCCTTCGTGCCTTCCATGTAGATGCCCCCGCCCTCCGGCAGCGCCTTGGCCTGGTCCCAGCGCTTCGGCTTTGGCACTTCGTATCCTTTCTCGTACCATTTCATTACCACCGGCGGCTTACCTTCACCCCGCGCCGGGAAATGATACGTCACGAGCGATCCCATCGGGATAAAACCGTCGCCGGGAGGATCCACGCGTTCCACTTCGACCTTCGTCGGCAATCCCAGGTCCAGCACCCAGAACGGCGCGTCAAAAGTATGACAGCCGATGTCGCCGAGCGCGCCGCACCCGTAATCCCACCAGCCGCGCCACCGTGTCGGCGCGTAATGCTCGCTGTACGGTTTGACGTCGACCGGCCCGTGCCAAAGATCCCAGTCGAGCGTGTCCGGCACCGGCTGCCCCGCCGGCGGAAATGTCTCCGGAGGAATGAACCACGGCGGGTTCGGCCGATTGGTCCAGGTGATCACTTCCTTGACATCGCCCACCACCCCGGCGTCGACCCATTCCTTGATGCGCAGCATACCGTCGAAGGTGTGGCCCTGGTTTCCCATCTGGGTAATCACGCCGTAATGCTTCGCCGCTTTGCGCAGGGTGCGGATCTGCCAGATATTGTGGGCCAGCGGCTTCTGGACGAAGACGTGCTTGCCACGCTCCATCGCCGCCATGGCCGCGGCGAAATGCGTGTGATCCGGAGTCGAAATCGCCACCGCATCGATGTCCTTGTGCATCTTATCGAGCATGACCCGGAAATCTTTGAAGCGCGGCACGTCTGGATGCTTGGCATAGGATTGGGCGGCGCGTTCCTCGTCGACGTCGCACATCGCCACCAGGTTTTCGCCCGCAGCCTCTCCCAACGCGTATTTCCCCATGCCGGCGGCGCCCACCACGGCGACGTTGATCTTTCTTGTTTTACCTGGCTCCGCAATCGCAAAGCGCGGCAACGCAGACGTGCTCACAGCGGCAGCAGCAGCCGAAGCGGTCCCCAGAAACTGGCGGCGAGTGGTTTTCTTCATGGCGAAAGTCTAGCGACCTCCAGAAAATTGACCACAGATTTACACGGATTTTCACAGATATTCTTAACCGCAGAGGACGCAGATTTTTTTGATTCCTGGAGGGAAACGCTTTGTCGTTTCCGCCGCTTTGGGATAGTGGTTCCCGATCGGCTGACACCGTAGTTCCGGCGAATTATCGCCAAAGCTCGGAACTTTTGGCAAGTTCCGCTACATCGTCTAGATCCCATTGCGTCTAAATAAAGGAACCCAAATGAACCCTCTCCTTTCCTTCCTCTCTGCGGGCCTCTGCGCCTCCTCTGCGTGCTCTGCGTTTATCTCTGATTCCACCGCTGCACCCCCTCTCTTCGACATGGAGTCCATCCGCGACGCTTCCACCCTCGACGTCGAGATCATCCAGGACTGGCACCGCGTCGATGGAAAAGTTCTGACGCGCCAAAAACTCATCACGATCAATATCGGCGAAATCTGGCCCGGGCAGGAATACCGGATGCCCGTCCGCCTGGTCGTTCCCGCCGATCGCAAAGCGAAGGGCTTCCACCTCACCGGAGGCAATCAGCCGCAGCAATTAAAGAAAGATACGAGGCTCTCTCCGCTGGACCAGGAACTCATCAAAGGGGGCGTCGGTCTCGTCTACACCATCGTCCAGGTCCTCGCACAATCCGGGCTCGGCGAGCTGGGTGAAGAGTCGGAAGCCCGCTTCCTCAAGACCCTCAATCCCCGCGACAAGATCCAGTATTGGGCCTGGCCCGCCACCATGATGCGCGCGGTCACAGCCGCCCACGCCGAATCCGGTCACTTCACCCCCGGAAAGGTCGCGATGTCGGGCGGCTCCAAGAACGGTGCCACCCCCTCCATGGCCATCATTCACGACGACCGTATGACCGCGGTCCACGCCGGCGTGTCGCCCATCTGGGATTCGCCGCTCCGTCTCTGCGACCGCAATGCCTGGAAAGAACTCGAAGCTGTCACCGGCCCGCTAAATCATACTTTTCTCGGCGGTCATTACGGCCCCATCTACAATCGCGCCGCTCTGGAGGCCGGTCATTCCTGGGAGGATCTCGAGAAACTCGCCCGCGAAATTTCCGACAGCGTCTTCATCACGCGGAACATCGGTAAACTTCGCGCCCGCGGGGTCGACCTCCTCTTCCACCCCGGCACTCACGATTTCGTCGCCTACGACCTCGCCTGGGGCGGCGCCCACCATCCCGACATCCCAATCTATCTCGGAGCGAACACCGGCCACGGAAAGAAAGCCCATCCGAAGATCGAGCGCGACCAACAGAATAAGAACGCCTTCCTGCTCCGGCATTTCTTCCCCGACAAAGTGGACCCTCTCCTCGAATCACCCGGCGTCACCTGCAGGATCAAAGGCGACACCCTGCGCGTCGCCGTCCGTTTCGTAAACGGTTCCGGTGCAGAGAGCGGCCGCATCTGGTGGATCGCCGATCGTCCTCCCGACGGCAGCCCGGGTTATCTCAGTGAGATGATCCCCGACGAAAACTGGGCCGACATGAAATACGACAAAAAACGCAACGCCTGGACCGCGGAGATCGCGCTCGACGCCGGCACTTCGCATATCGACTTCTTCAGCAACCACCGGAAAACGATTCGCTACGGAGGCAAGGCCTACCCCACCTACATCTCCAGCCCGTATACCAGGGTGCTAAAGTAGGACAGGCATCCTGCCTGTCTCTTTCAATAGTGACAGGCAGGATGCCTGTCCTACTTATTGCTCATCTCCCGAAACGCCTGCAAGAACCTCCCTCATCCCCCCGTTTACACAAAACGCATACCCTTTACCCGTGAACCATCTGCGTAATCTGCCGTTAAAAAAATCTGCGCCCTCTGTGGTTAGAAAATTTTCGTTCCCGATCCAATGCACTCCCAAACCCCCATCACCCGCCGCCGCTTCCTCCAATCCTCCGCCGCGCTCGCTGCCCCGGCGATCGTCCCTTCCTCGGTCCTTGGCCGGAGCCGCACCGCCCCCTCCAACCGCGTCACCATCGGCGTCATCGGGCTCGGCGGCATGGGAACCGGCAACCTCAAGAATTTTCTTGTTAAGGACCTCGCCCAGGTCGTCGCGCTCTGCGATGTCCACGACCTTCATTACCGCGACAAGGAATGGGGTCAAGGCCCCGCCGTCGGACTCGACCCGGCCAAACAACTGGTCGCAGCACGTTACGGCAAGAAGAACCGCAGCGGGATTTTCCAGGGCTGCGACACTTACACCGATTTCCGCGAACTCTGCGCCCGCGACGATATCGACGCCGTGGTCGTGGCCACGCCCGATCATTGGCACGCCCTCTGCACTCTCGAGGCGCTCCGGCACGGGAAAGATGTCTACTGCGAAAAGCCGCTGACCCACCTCTTCGCCGAGGGCCAGGCGGTCTACCGCGAGGTCGCAAAACAAAAGGCAGTCTTTCAGACCGGTTCCCAGCAGCGCTCCGAAATCCGGTTCCGCATCGCCGCCGAGGCCGTGCGCAACGATCTCATCGGAAAAGTGCACACGGTGGAGGTCGGCCTCCCCGGCGGTCATCACACTCCTCAAACGCCCGGCGCCGCACCCGTCGACCCGCCCGAGGGGCTCGACTACGAATTCTGGTGCGGCCCGAGCGAAAAACTCCCCTACATCTTTGCCCGGCACCACCGCAACTGGCGCTGGCATTATTCTTACGGCGGCGGCCAGCTCATGGATTGGATCGGGCACCACAACGACATCGCCCATTGGGGTCTCGGGATGGACGAGAGCGGTCCGGAGGAAGTCGAGGCCGTCGGCTTCACGTATCCCGAAACCGATATCTACAACGCCGCCGTCGATTACGAGGTGCGTTGTAAATATGCAGGCGGTGTTACCACCTCGATCTCCAACAAGAACACCACGGGCACCAAGTGGATCGGCGAAAACGGCTGGGTCTACGTGAATCGCGGAGAGATCGACGCCTCCAGCCGCGAGTGGCTCCAGGAGAAATTCGACCGCGGCCCGGTCAAAGCTTACGTCTCGCTCGATCACCGGGATAATTTTCTCGAGTGCATGCGCACGCGAAAACCCTGCATCGCCCCCGCCGAAACCGCCCACCGCTCCATCACCCCCGGCCACCTGGGTCTCATCAGCCGGCAACTCGGCCGCAAACTCAAGTGGAACCCCAAAAGAGAAACCATCCTCAAGGACCCCGAGGCTGAGAAGTTGCTGAAGACTGTGCGCTACCGGAAACCGTGGAGAATCGCCTGACGGCTCGAATGACGAATTACCCAAATACCCAATGACGAAGGAAATCCGAAGCACGAAGCCGGAAGGCATTCTGTCACGTGCGGTAAATTTTGGCGAAAATGAGGTGAAGTTCCTTCGCCTCCTGCCGAAGTGGTTCGGCTTCTTCGCGGAGATTCGGCACCGCTTTGACAATCATCCGGAGGAAAAACTTGGCTTCACGGGCCTCTTTTTTGCAGTAGCCGATCTTCTGTTTAAATTCTTTTCTCGAAACCGCGTCATCCGCCTCGCAGTAGTTTGCGCCAACGCTTGTGCCGGCTCCGACGAGTTGGCTGATAAGACGCTTCGTCACCGCGTCATCAGGAATCTTGCGGGCAAATGCAATGAGTTCCTCCCCAAAGAGCGCTGTCCGCTCTTCGAGATCGTAGGATCGGTCCTCGCCAGCCTCCATCATGGAGTCGAAGCTAACCGCCCGGCTGGTTTTAGTCATTCCAATTTCGGATTTCTTCGGGTATTTGGGTATTTCGTCATTTGGCATTCTCTGGCCCTTGGTTTCCTCCTCGCCGCAAATCTTGCGCCCGCCAAAGAGCAACCGAATGTCCTCTTAATCCTCGCCGACGACCTCGGATTCTCGGACTTGGGATGTTACGGCAGCGAAATTGCCACCCCGCACCTCGACTCCATCGCCGCCAATGGCCTCCGCTTCACGCAGTTCTATAACACCGCCCGCTGCTGGCCGACGCGCGGCGCCCTCCTCACGGGTTACTATGCCCAGCAGATCCGACGCGACGCGCTTCCGGGCGTCCCATCGGGCGGCGGCAACCGCGGCAAGCGGCAGGACTGGGCGGTCTTGCTCCCGAAGATGCTCGCGCCCGCCGGCTATCGCTCCTATCACACCGGCAAATGGCATATCGACGGTATGCCCATGGCAAACGGCTTCGATCATTCCTATTACTTGAAAGATCAGGGACGCTTCTTTAATCCCCAAAGACACTCGAAGGACGACGTCGCACTCCCACCGGTGGAAAAGGGCTCCGGTTTCTACGCCACCACCGCGCTGGCGGATCACGTCATCGAAGTGCTGCGGGATCACGCCACCCATCACGCGGAAAAACCGTTCTTCCATTACCTCGCCTTCGCCGCGCCGCACTTCCCGCTCCATGCCTTGCCCGAGGACATCGCCATTTACGAGGACACCTACACCGAAGGCTGGGACGTGGTCCGGCAAAAGCGATTCCGGCGCATGCGCCAGATGAGATTGCTCGATGAGACCGCGGTAAAAGCGCTCTCCCGCGTCGAGCGCGACCTGGGGCCGCCCTACCATTTTCCCGAGGCCTTCGAGATCCTCGGCGAGGGTGAGCTCAACAAACCACTCCCCTGGAAGGACCTCACGGAGGCACAGAAGAAATTTCAGGCCGCCAAGATGGCGATCCACGCGGCCATGATTCATCGCATGGACATCGAGATCGGCCGCGTCTTTTCTCAGATTAAAAAGATGGGTCAGTGGGACAACACCCTCATTCTTTTTCTGTCGGATAACGGCGCCAGCGCCGAGATCATGGTGCGCGACGACGGGCACGACCCGACGCTGCCGCCGGGTTCGGCCGGCACCTATCTCTGCCTCGGCCCCGGCTGGTCGACCACCTGCAACACCCCCTTTCGCCGTCACAAGACGTGGACCCATGAAGGCGGCACCGGAACCCCTCTGGTGGTGTCGTGGCCACGCGGCATCGACGCGCGCGGAGAATTCCGCCGCAACCCGGGCCACGTCATCGACATCGTCCCGACGCTGCTGGAACTGGTCAGAGGGGAAAAAAGTGGGGCAGGTTTGCAACCTGCCAACCAAACGCACCCATCAACAAAAGCACCCCCTTTCCCCGGCAAAAGCCTGGTCCCCGTTTTCACCGACGACCACACGGTCGACCGCGATGCCCTCTGGTGGTTTCACGACGGCCACAAAGCCGTCCGCATGGGCGACTGGAAAGCGGTGGCCCCCATCGGCGAACCCTGGGAACTCTACAACTTGAAAAACGACCGCGTCGAATCGACCGATCTCGCCGTCGCCAATCCTGAGAAACTCGAAACCCTCGTCGCCGCCTGGGACCGGCACCTGGAAGAATTCACCGCACTCGCCACCGCCGATCTTCCCGAAGAAGTGCTGAAGAAAGCCCAGGGCACCCACGATCGCACTCCCGTCATGCGCGAAGCCCAGGCCGCCGCGGTCCCCAAGCGCACCCAGGTCCTCCTCGGCGGCGAATCATTTCTCCTCAACGGCCGCCACGCCTTTCTCATGACTCAAAGTAGGGCGGGCTTCCAGCCTGCCCATCCGGAGAAAGCGGGTCCCGCCCCTGCTTCAAAGAAAACCGCAGCCATAAATAAACCCTGGATCTTCTACGGCCCCACTTTGAAACGGTATCCGGACAAAGCCGAGAGCTGGATGCACCAACAATTTCTCGACGCCGGCATTGCCATCGCAGGCATCGATGTCGGCGAAGCCTACGGCAGTCCCCACGCCTTCCCCCATTTCGAAGCGCTTTACCAGCACATGGTCCGCAACGGGTACTCCAAGAAACCGGCCCTCCTCGGCCGCAGCCGCGGCGGTCTCTGGGTCAGCAGCTGGGCGCTGAAACATCCCGATCGCGTCGCCGGCATCGGCGGCATTTACCCGGTCTACGATTACACCACTTACCCGAACGTGAATCGCGCCGCCCCCGCATACGGTCTGACTGCCGGACAACTCCTCGCGCAAGAGGACAAACTAAATCCCATCAAACGCATGGCCAAACTGGCGAAAGCCAAAATCCCCGTGTGCATTATTCACGGTGACGAAGACACCGTCGTCCCCATCGAAGCGAACTCACGGGCCTTGGAGAAAATTTACGAGACCAAGGGCGCAGGCGACCTCATCGAAGTCATCGTGGCCGAAGGCCAGGGCCATAGCTTCTGGGAAGGCTTCTTCCACTGCCAGGAACTGGTGGATTTCCTGGTGGAGAAAGCGCGGGGCGGGGCGCGGGGAAAGTAGGCCGCTTTCGCTTCAGTGGTTTTTAGCCTCCTCAGGAGGCCTTAGAGGGTTTTTTGGGGGCCGAAAATTGCCCGTCAGCGTCCCCAAGCAGGGAAAGGCCTCAGCCTACCGCACATCCAAGCAAACCACATCGCCCCTGGCGTTGCGCGCGTAAATCAGACCGTTCGCCAGGACCGGGACGGTGCGGCACATCCCCTCCGGCAAGACCTGGGCGCGGGCCAGCACCTCGAATTTCTCAGGGTTCGCCCGGGCGATCGCCATTTCGCCCTGCTCACCCATGACGATCATCCGGCCATCGGCACTCATCATCAGCGACCCCTTGCCGAATCCCTTCTCCGCCCAGCGCTCCCAGCTGTCCGCAAAGTCGATGCACTTTAGTTCATACTCGTCGAACCCGTATATCTGATCCCCCCAAAGCATCGAGCAACTCATCAAGTTGCGCATGACCTTGTTATCGTAGATCAGCGAAGCTTTACCGCCGGCGATCCGGACTTTCACGCAGCCCCGGCCGTACGCGGACGACGCAAAAACCTCATCCTCCCGCACCAGAGGATCCGCGGCCGTTGCCTTGTGTTTGTTCGTGAACGGATACGACCACAATATCGCGCCATCCTCAATCCTAACGCCAATCACCTCCGTTGCACCGCCGATCACCACGGACTCCTGTCCCTCGATTTCGCAAGGCACCGGCGTCGCATACCCGCACACCTCTTTGCCGTTATCCCAGATCACCGTCCCGGTCTTTTTGTCCAGGGCAACCCCCGCCGCACCCAGGTTCAATAGCAACCGGTCACCCATCACCAGCGGCGAACTCGAAAAACTCCAGGTTGGCAACTCGTAGCCCAGGTCTTTGTGCACGTTCACCTGCCACACCACCTCTCCCGCGACCGCATCCAGGCAGAACAAATCGCCCATCTTACTGAGGGTATACACCACCGCCCCATCGACCGAAGGCGTCGACAGCGTCCCTCCCTCGTAATACAGCGGCTGCAGGGCACAGGAATAGGAATGCTTCCAGATCACTTTTCCTGTCACGGCATCGAAGCAGTAAACCGTATCCGTTTCTTCCTGATCGTTGCCGCCGTCTTTGTCATCCGGGCCGCCGCGGTTGCCCATCGTGTAGGCGCGCCCCTCGCTGATCACGATGGAGGAATAGCCCGTGCCGACCGCGCCCCGCCACAGCACTTTTGACCCCGCATCGCCCCAGTCCGACTTCCAATCCGTCTCCACGGAAATCCCATCGTGGTTCACCCCGCGATAATTCGGCCAGTCCGCCGCTTGCACGGTGCTCCCCCCGGATCCGAATCCGGCCACGGCCACCCACGCGACCGCCACTAGCACGCCCGCGCTCCGGATTCCACGACGGCGTATTGCAACACTTGCGACACTCATTTTCATGACAGCGAATCCTACAACAGGAATGGGCGCGCGGAAATCTCTTGTTTCCAAGGCCCTCGGGGCCGCAATACTACCATCCTCTCGGCACAATGTCCCCCATCCCCGTCATCTGCGGTCAAACACATCCCTCTCCCACTCGCCGTGCAGCGATTTCAAGCGCGCCACGATGGCGGGTTTGGCGTCGATGTAATCGGTCGCTTCGGGCTCCAGGTCGGCGAGGTTGTGCAGGGAAAACGTCTCTTTTGCCGTTTCCCGGTTTCCCTTGAGGCGGATCAGTTTCCAATCGCCCTCGCGGACGGCCCACTTGTTCTGCCACTGGAAATACAATACCGGGTGCGGTGAGGAGGCCTCGGCAGACCGGGCGACATCGACCAGGCTCCGGCCATCGATGACGATCGGGACGGATTTCCCGGGAAAACCGATCCCGCAGAGATCCAGAATCGTCGGGAACCAATCCATCGCGGTCACCGCCTGGTCGCGCACGATTCCTTTCGGCAGGCGTGCCGGGTAACTTAAGATCGCCGGCACGCGGATGCCGCCCTCTAAATAAAGCCCCTTGTGCCCGATCCATTTTCCCGTGTACCCACCACCGGGGTTCGGGCCGTCGCCCGAACTGAAGCGATGTCCTTTCGGTAAACCGCTGGCATGGTCGTCGACCAGGATCTGGAAGAAGTCGTAGCTCTCATACGACTGATGACCGTTGTCGCCCATGAACACGATGATCGTGTCATCCCGGATACCGAGCGCGTCCAATTGGTCGAGCACTTGGCCGATGTAAGCATCGGTCGTCGTCACAAAGGCCGCATACGTCCGGCGTGGCTCCTGGAGATCCGGGTACATCTCGAGGTGCTCGGGCAGCGGTTGCTCCGGGTAATGGGGGGTGTTGAAGGCCAAATACAAGAAAAACGGGCGATTTTCTTTCGCATTCTCCTCGATGAACGCCGTGGCGCGCTCAGTGATCATCTCCGGAAAGTACTCTCCCTTGGCCCACACTTCCTCGGTCCCCTCGTAGAGATCGTGGTAGCCGTCGCCTTGCAGGAAGTAATGAATGTGATTGTCGATGAACCCTCCGCGGATGCCGAAGAACTCGTCGAACCCCTGCTCGGTCGGACCGTGATCCCGGTGTGCGCCGAGATGCCACTTGCCAAACAACGCGGTCCGGTATCCGAACATTTGTAGTACCTCGGCGAGAGTGACTTCGTCGAGATCCATGTTGACGCCTTTATCGGGTTCTTTGAGATCCCCCTGGGTCCACTGGTTCACCGATCCGCGCTGCGGGTGCCGTCCCGTCAGGAGCGCGGCCCGGGAAGGACAACAAAACGTGTGAGCATAAGCCTGGGTGAAGCGGATCCCCTCCGTCGCGAGGCGGTCGATGTGCGGCGTGTGCAGATCCGCGGCCCCGAAACAATGCGCATCCAGGGTGCCGTGGTCGTCGGTGTAAATTAGGAGGACGTTAGGCTGATTCGCGGCCAGGACGATCCCGGAGGCCGTCAGGGCGCAAATCAAAACTCCGAGCACAGGCGAAAACCGAAGGCACATGCCGCGATCCTGCGGCAAATCTTCGGGAGATGCAATATAAGTCGGGAGAGACTCCGGTAGCACCGGGGTAAAAGGTGCGAATGTGAAAGGGAAAAGGTTTCAGAGAGATAAGTCCGGTTTTCCTCCTACTCCTCCATCTTCTCTCTCAAGTCGGCATGCTATTCCCCGATCCTTTTCGAGTAAGCGTTCATTTAAGAGGAGGATTTTCGACCGCGACTAAAGCCTGCGCCGAATTCGCTTGCGCCCGGCCCGGCCAGCGTTTGACTGGACACAGACATGTCTTCGAAAGGGAACCCACAAAAAAAGACTCCCGAAGCGACGGTGCTGGACTGGCTGCTTCCGGGCAAACACGGGCTGATCGTCTACACGATCGTCCTGGCGGGAATCCTTCTGCTGGTCTGGTTTTTCCGGGGCTCCGTGGCAGCCACCCGCGATGTCCATTTCCCCACCGAATCAATTCCCGCGGTCCGCGTGGCCGAGGAAATCGATGTCCACGTGACGCGCGGCCTGACCAAGGAGACCTATCGCTACGTTTTGAAACCCGGCGAGTACAGGCCGGTGCTGACCGGCGAGGCCGGCGTCTTTTACCTGTCACCCTCGCTCGGGCTCTATTCACAACAATCCACGCGCAATCGTGGGTATGCCGTCGGAGGAATTTTTCTTCCTGCCGATACTCAGGCACCGGCATTTGTCTGGAGTTATCCCCTGAAGAACAGGAATCGTTCGTTCAACTCGCCGACCACTCATCGCCCGCTGAGCCAAAGCGAAGACCAACCGGAATGGCGGGCACTCCAAGAACCGGGATGGTTCGAAGCACACTCCGATCGCGGCCTGCGCCGGCTCTTGATCGATCCGGATTTCTCTTTTGACCGCGGGAAGGTGCTGGATAGCCAAAAATGAAGCAGCTCAAGAAATCTCCCCCGTGGATCCTCATCGCCTTTGCCATTCTCTGGGCTGGCAGCGCCGCCTTCGGTTACCTCCGCGCTAATCCCACGAATGATTGGCCTTCGATCGACGGCGCCGTCGTCACCCTCGATATCAAGAAAGACTGGCTCGGTTGGGGCCTCAGACGCGGCGGCTTCCCCCGGTGGTGGGCGCTCGCCGAATTACGTCGCCCACGTGACCCATACATACGAGGTCGATGGACAGCGCTACGCAGGGAACTACCACCACATTAATTTCCTGGGGAAACGATCCCACCCTTCCGGTTCCCCTCCCCACCTGTCCGCAGCACTCCACGTCGAGGAAAAATACAGCCCCGGCAGCCCGGTCGTCTCTATTTCGACCCTGACAATCCGCACAACAGATTGCTCGAGATAGGCTATCGCCCCGGCAGTCCGTCCTTTTACATTTGGACCGGCATCGCCGTCATTGGAGTCGGCTTCTTCCAGCTGGCAGGGAGGTAGTTGGGAGCCGCAACCCCGCAGCTTGGCTCCTGCGCCTACTCCTATTCGCGGCTCCGCGGGACGCCTCGCCCTACCTCATCTCCCCTGAAATCGGCGCCGCTTTCCCTCAATCGCTTTCGAGGAGGAGTTACAGAAAGGATGCCTGCTCCCCGGCTCCCATTGGTAAATCTTCCATCTTCCATCTTCCGCTTGCCCTGCCCTGCCTTGGCTTTCTCCGATTAGCATCAATGACCTGCGGCCCTCTGCGGATGTCTCCGCCTTTTGACTTTCATCCGGCCCATCCTCCCAGGCCATCCCTCGGCCGACTCGTTCTGGTGTCCGCGCACAAGTTGAGGTAAAGAGGACGCATGAGAAAAATCATCGATCTGCGCAGCGATACTGTCACCCGGCCGGGCAAGGCGATGCGTCGGGTCATGGCGGAGGCCGAGGTCGGAGACGATGTTTTCGGGGACGACCCGACGGTGCAACAGCTGGAGATGTTGGCGGCGGAAATGCTAAACAAAGAGGCCGCACTGTTCGCGCCGAGCGGGACGCAGACAAACCTCCTCGCGCTGCTCACGCATTGTGGACGCGGCGACGAATATATCGTCGGCCAGGACGCCCACACCTATCTCTACGAAGGTGGCGGTGGCGCGGCATTAGGCGGCATCCAACCACAACCGCTCGAGCTGGAAGCGGACGGCACCCTCGACCTCGGTAAAGTCGAGAAAGCAATCAAGCCGGACGACTATCACTATGCAAGGACCAGGCTCCTCTGCCTGGAGAACACCTCTTACGGACGCGTCCTCCCGCACGCTTACCTCGAAGAGGCGCGGGCGCGCGTCGACCGGCACGGCCTTCGTCTGCACCTTGACGGCGCGCGCATTTTCAACGCCGCCGTGAAGTCTGGCCGCCCGGCCTCGGAAATCGCCGCGCCCTTCGACAGTATTTCCGTCTGTCTTTCGAAAGGACTGGGAGCGCCGGTTGGCTCGGTGCTCCTCGGCGACTCCGATTTTGTCAGAGAAGCGCGTCGCTGGCGCAAAGTCGTCGGCGGAGGCATGCGGCAATCGGGCATCCTCGCGGCGGCCGGCATCTACGCCCTGGAAAATCACGTCGACAGGCTCGCCGAAGATCACGCGCACGCCCTGCGCCTCGCACATGGTCTTGCTGCGGTCGACGGCGTCGATCTGGATGTGGATGCCGTGCGGACGAACATGGTGTTCGCGGAATTTCCAGCTGATCGCCTTGCCGGTCTCGCGGCGCATCTCGAAACCGGGGGCATCCTGATCGAGCCGGGGAAACCGGTCCGGTTCGTAACTCACCTCGATGTCGACATAAACGCCATCGACAAAGTAATTGACGCCGTGAAGGAATTTCTGGAGTAGCAGCACTTACGAAAACCGGTCATGCAGCGGCCTCTCGTTTGCGTGGAAAACGCCGGCCGATTCCGCTCTTGTCGTGGCGTGGAATCCGTATGATCGGGCTGCGCCCTCGCGAAATCGTTTCGAGATCCGCAGGTGCAGATGAGCATCCAGAAATACAACGTAGGCGGCATCTTGATGCGAGAAGACAGTGGCAGCCTGAGCATCACCTACCGGATGAAGGACGACAACATCGCAGGCGTTCTTGTCCTCTCAGCGGACGACACCGGGTCCCGCGAGGGCATCATGACGGCGCATCTCTGGGAGGCATATACCATTCCCAGGGAGTGAGGCTTCGCCGCCCACGGTCCGCCGCCGAGAGGCGGATAATTCGTTCCTGCTCCTACATAATGCGGATCGCCGATTACGGCAGGAGCACGTATCGCAATCGGTAGAATATCCGCGCGTTGCCGGTGGGGTCCGGGACGCGGGCGCGGAGGAGCAGGGCGCTTCCCAGGTCTTGCGCGGTCTCGAATACGACGCCGGGAACCGGTTCCCATGTGCCGCTTTGCAAGTCGCTGGATGTCTCGATAAAGTAAAAGATTTCCGGCGGCAGCGTGTTGCGCTGCACAAACGACAGGAAAAAGCCGGTCCCATCTTCCTCGAGTGCGATTCCCGGGGTAGACGAGTCGGCCCCGGGATCCGTGGCGTGGACCATCTCTTCGATGTTGGTGCTTCCATCGTTATCGGGATCGTCCGCCGCGCCGCGCTCTCCGGTCGGCACCGATGGATACCCGGCGATCCATGCGGCGAAAGAATCGACATTTTCCTGGTAATGGACGGTGAGATACGGCCGCTGCGTGTCGTCCGCCCGTTCCTTTGATCCAAAACTGAATACTGTCCCGGTGCTGACCTGGGAAAGGACCTGGTGACGAAGCGACAGTTTGCCGTCGCCATCGGACTCAGTCTGCACCCTGGCCGTCAGATCGATCCAGGTGGTGAGCGAAGAATCGGGACTCCAATCGGCGATTACCGTCGTCGCGTTCGGCTTGTTGTTCCAGTTGATGGTGAGTTCTCCCCAGGAGTCATCGGAGACAAAGCGAGTGCGCGCATTGCATTCGATATCCGGTTGCTGGGCATGCAGTTCCAGGATCGCGGAAAGCATCGTGCTGTTCTGGATCGCCGCCAGGTCGTAGCGCATGTAGATCTCTCGCTCGACACTGGTATTGCCCACATTTTTCATGGAGAGATTGGCCGAGATGCCGTAATTCGTGCCGGCGGTGGCGGCGCCGTTCCACGCGTAACTGTCTGCCTCGGGAAGCAACGAGACCAGTCCCTCGGAGAACGGGTGGACATGCACCGCGATGGTATCAAAGGCAACCGTGAAATCTTTCGTCACTTCGATGCGCAGCACATAGACCCCTGGCTGACTGAACGTCGCGAACGTGGCGCTCTGAGCGGGGGCGCTGAAAGATACCGCGCCCGGACCCGCATCCACCGACCAGGCGATGGTGGCCGGGATTGCGGGATTAGGCACACCGCCGAAGGTGACAGCTGCGGCCAGCGACGCGCTGTTTTCCGGGGCCAAGAGATGAATGTCATTGCCGGCATCGACTGCGGGAAGTTCCAGCCGCACCAGCCTCTGATCCTCGAAGAGCGAGAACGGCGTCAGCGTATCGCCGATGCCGGCGCCTTCGACATGATCGACGGGATCGGTTTTTGCAGTGGAAAGTCCGCCTGTCTCCACGAGAGTCACCGCGCCGCGGGTGCCGATGACGTACCCGTACCGGCTCTGCTGAGAATGCACCACGTGGGCGGCCGGGCTGGAAAGACCCTCTGTATTCCAGAAAACACTGTGCGCCGCCGTGAGATTGTGGAGCGGCGGAGCGCCGAAGGGCCGATACTTCGCCTCCCAGAAACTGTTGTCCGCGATGCAGGTATCGATGAGATTCGAGTGGCTGAACTTTTGATGGTGATCGCTGCTCCGGCCGGTGGTGGCCATGCTTCCGGCAGCGCCGGTAGCCATTCCCGTGTCCTTATCGCGGCAGCGGTAAAGGACGTTGCCGCTGGAAGCCATGTTCGTGATCGTAATTCCGTGGCGCGAGAACTCACTGATGCAATCGTCGAGGAGGCACTCGCTCGAATTCGTGATCGCAAACATGCCGCCGTTCCCGCCGGCCCCTCCGTACTGGGGACGCTGAAAATGACAATCCTCAAGCGTCAGACCGTGGCATTGAAAAAGGCGCACGCCGTTGGAGAGCAAGTGGCAGGTACTGGTGTTTCCCGCGGGTTGGTAAGTATCCACGTTGCGCACCCACGAGTCCCGGACGCGGCGAAACTGCAGCAGCCGGGAGGCATGCACTTGATACGCGCTTTTCAGCGGGTCATCCCAGTCGTTCGTGTCCCAACCGGTCGCGCCGGGATGCTGGCGGTTGCCAATGGAGAATTCTTCGAGACCGATTTCTTCAAGGATACCCGGCTTGAGATAGACGCGCGCATTGTCGCGCGTCTTCAGGTAATACCGGGTCGGCACGTCGATGGTCAGAATGTCGTTTACCGTGTCGACGCCGAGGAGTTTCCGGTAATAAAGAAAATTTCCGACCTGGCTCTCGAACCCGAGCCAGTCGGGTTCATTGTGTTCGTTGACCCAGGCGGTGGTAACGTCTCCGCGCACGACCACCCAATCGCCCACTGTAAATCCCGAGGCGTCGGCGACGGGAATGGTCCGGGTCGGACTCATCAGGTCGCTGGTGATCAAGGTGGAAGTAGCGGTCGGCGTCCTCCAGTTTGCGGAAGAGGGTCCCATGACGTCGACGACGACTTTGGCGCGCATGTCAAAGGAATCGTTGCAGATAAACGTCTGTCCCGGTCCGTCGCCCCGAATCACGATATGACTCGAGGTGATCTGCAGAGAAAAGTTGTTGGACCCCTGTGGTTGGACTACGTAAGTGCCGGCGGGCAGATAGACTACTCCCCCGCCGGCCGCCGCCGCCGCATCGATGGCATTCTGAATCTCCACGGTGCTGTCGGCGGTGCCGGTGGGATCTGCGCCGTACCCCGACACTGCATTGAATACCGGTCCCGCAATCGAAGGGAGAGGTTGTTCTCCGCGGCGATACCCCGCATACGAGAAGTCCTGGATCAGCTTGCCGGTCTCAAAAGACGCGGTTGGCGGGGACGTCCACGAAGAATCGTAAAGCACACTTTCCCATGCCGATGCCCGTGGGACATGCACACACACAAGTGCTGCCGCTAGAAGCATCGCAGGAAGGACTCTCGAAGCACAGCTCAATCCTTCGCGGGGAGAGATTTCCGGGGGGATCGGGATGCGGCACTTTAGTCCCATTACCGCGCCTTGGAAAGGATTTTTGGAGCTCGGTGTCCACGGTCCGGAACCGAGAGACGGATGATTCCTTCCTGCTCCCGCTCCTGCTCGCGGCACGGCGGGACCCGCCTACGCCAAGGCCTCGGAACGGGCAGGCAGCGTGGCCCTACCTTCGGGCCCAGGAAATGCGAACCTCAGCTCTACTCCTTTCTGCCTCTCACATCGGCACCCCTTCCCATCAATCGCTTTCGAGGAGGAGTAGCAGGTAGAGGACGCAAAGGATTTTCAGAATCGGATTCCCCTCCCTGGATTCCATCCGTCTGCGCCGGGACGACGACGGATAAGTCTTCCCTTTTCTATCCTCCGTCTCCCCGCCCAGCTTCGGCTTCCTCCCATTAGCGTTTATCAGCGTTCCCTTTCTCATCTGCG
Source organism: Verrucomicrobiales bacterium (assembly GCA_024638765.1). Lineage (GTDB taxonomy): Bacteria > Verrucomicrobiota > Verrucomicrobiia > Verrucomicrobiales > DEV007 > JAHEJT01. The sequence goes on along the minus strand of JAHEJT010000068.1, from coordinate 6,633 downwards.
CCCTCTGCGGTTAGAAACATCCCGCTTCCACGCTTGATTGACACCGGCCCACCCGCATAGGATGGGTTCTTATGAAAACCCACGCCGACACCAGCAAACGACCGCCCCTCCCCCTCAGCCGACGCAAATTCCTCCAGGTCTCCGGCGCCTCCGCGCTGGCGCTGCCGCTCGGCGGGCACAACGTCCTCGGAGCCAATAACAGGGTGCGCGTCGCCGTCTTCGGATGCGGCGGCCGGGCTGCAACCCTGGCATCGCAGTTCAGTAAAGCCGCGGACTCGGTCGTGGCGGTCCTTTGCGACCCGGACACCGCCCAGATGGATGCGCTGGTGGCAAAGCTGCAGAAAAAAGAAGTCGATCTAAGCAAAGCGGATCGCGAAAAAGATTACCGCAAAGTGCTGGAGCGCGACGACATCGATGCGGTCGTGATTTGCTCGCCTAATTACTGGCACACCTTGCAAGCCATCCAGGCCATGGAAGCGGGCAAAGATGTCTACGTCGAGAAACCGGTGAGCCACAACATCTGGGAAGGACAACAGCTCATTGCCGCCAAAAAGAAATACGGCCGAATCATCGCAGCGGGCTTCCAGAATCGCTCCGATCCCGGGCCGCGGGAAGGGATTCAGTATGTCCAGGACGGCAACCTCGGGAAAATTCTTTCGGTCCACGCCGTCTGCATGCGGAACCGCCAGAGCATCGGCAAGCAGGCCGCCGCACTGAAGCCGCCAGCCACGATCGATTACGATCTCTGGCTCGGACCCTGCCAGGACACGCCGATGTTCCGCCCGCAATTCCATTACGACTGGCACTGGGTCTTTAACACCGGCAACGGCGACGTCGGCAACCAGGCGCCGCACGAAATCGACATGGCATGCTGGGTCCTCGGCGACAGCCCGCTGCCCACGGAGTTTCACAGCTTCGGCGGCCGCTTCGGCTGGGACGACGCCGGCGACACCCCGAACATGATGGCGAACTGGTATAAGCAGGCCGGCATACCCTGCATCATCGAGGTCAACGACATGTGGCTCGCGCCCGAGCGCAACACTTCCCCCGTCCGCAACGGCATCCGGGTCGGTATCATCGTCAAATGTGAAGGCGGCGAACTGCGCGGAGGTCGCAACGGCATGTACGTGGTGGGCGAGGACGGCAAAACCAAGCTGCAGAAGTTTCCCGGGAACGGAGGGATCGATCACCAGGAAAACTTCCTGGAGGCCGTGCGCGCGCACAATGGCGATAATCTCCGCTCAAAAATCGAGGCCGCGGAACGCTCCTCGGCGGTCGCCCATCTCGCGAACATCTCCTACCTCTCCGGCGGCGAGGCCGGCCGGAAAGCCGTGGACGCGGCCATCGGCGACAACGAGATGCTGCAGACCATCGTCGAGGAACAGGCGACGCAGTTGAAGGACTGGGGCATCGAATCGCCGGGTTACACCCTGGGCAAGAAACTGTCAATCGATCCCGCCACCGCGACCGTGCAGACTCCGGGCGCCGATCCGCGTCTCATCAAGCGCGATTACCGCGCGCCGTTCACGGTGCCGGAGTTGGCGTAGCTGGAGAGTGGGGCAGGTTTGCAACCTGCCATTACGGCAAGAGGCAGGTTGCAAACCTGCCCCACTATAAGTCGCTTCTTCTCTCAGGTGACCCGGAGGGAGTGGATCGCTTGGCAACCGGGTCCCCATGCAGAGCACCCTGGGTGTCTCGCCCTGGGCAGAAGCCGCGGCGGATCCGTGGACTTACTCCACTTTTTGCTGAAAACTTTCTCGGGGTACGTTAGAACCCAAGGATTCCCCCGAAAAGGACGTCCTCCCATGCACCTTCTCATAAAAAGAATCCCCCTCGTATTCATCTGCGTCCTCTGCGTCCTTTGCCTGTCCTCCATAGCCTTGGCGAAGGAGGGCGGTCAGAAAAAAGCATCTGCGGCGAAACCGAACGTGATCCTCATCGTGACCGACGATCAGGGATACGGCGACCTCTCGGTCCACGGCAACCCGGTGCTGAAAACGCCGAAGCTCGACGCCCTCCACGCCGAGAGCATTCGCTTCACCGATTTTCATGTCGCACCCATGTGCACCCCCACCCGGGGCGAACTCATGACCGGGATCGACGCTTTCCGGAACGGGGCCACCGCCGTCTGCGAAGGGCGCTCCCTGCCGCGGCGCGAACTCCCCATGATGCCGCAGTTCTTCAAGAAGAACGGGTATGCCACCGGCCACTTCGGGAAATGGCACCTCGGCGACAACTATCCCTACCGGCCCCGGGACCGCGGGTTCGATGAATCGATTCACAACTGCGCCTGGGGGATCGGTTCGCTCGCCGAATACTGGGAGAACGACGCCTTCGACGACTGCTACTGGCACAACAACGAGTTGAAACGCTTCGAGGGCTACAACACGGACGTCTTCTTCGCCGAAGCTATGGCATGGATCGAGAAGCAGAAGGATCAGCCCTTCTTTCTTTACCTGCCCACCACCGCAGCCCACTCGCCTTTCGTGGTCCCGGAACAATACGCGGCGCCCTACCAGGACCAGCCAGGGGCTGTCGCCAGCTTTTTCGGGATGATCGCCAACATCGACGAGAACGTCGCCGGACTGGATCGCTTCCTCGAAGAGAAAGGACTCAAAGAGAACACCATCTTCATCTTCATGACCGACAACGGCACCGTCAAGGGAGACACCGTTTTCAATGCCGGGATGCGGGGAAAGAAAACCTCCGAGTACGACGGCGGTCACCGCGTGCCTTTCTTCCTCCGCTGGCCCGCGGGCGGCTATGACGAGGGCCGCGACATCGATGCGCTCGCCCACAGCACCGATTTGCTTCCGACCTTGATCGACCTTTGCGGCCTGGAGACGGCGCCGAAAGGCGAGGCCTTTACCGGCCACAGCCTGCGCCCGCTTCTCGAGGGCGATGAAGACGCGCTCGACGATCGCAAGGTGGTCATCCAATACAAGGCCGAGTTCAACAAGTGGCGTGGGGCCGTCCTCTGGAAAAAGTGGCGACTCGTCAACGGGAGCGAACTCCACGATGTCACCGCCGATCCGGGCCAGACTCGAAACCTCTACGACCAGCATCCCGAAGTCGTCCAAACCATCCGCGCGCATTACGAACAGTGGGTCGAGGATACCGAGCCCATCATGAACCAGACCAACTTCGTGAGTGTGGGCGTCCCACAGGAAAAGATCACCTGGCTGTCGTCGTGCAACTGGACCGGCTCTTACGCAGACAACTGGGGAAACCTGGCATCGCAGAAGGTCCCGGGATACTGGAGTCTGCAAGTCGAGAAGGGAGGCAATTACCGGGTCTCGATGTACATGTTCCACCCGGAGACGAATGCGCCACTCAACGGTGGGTTAAAGCAGGTCCGACCCCGCCCCGTGACGCAAGCCCGCCTCCTGGTCACCGGCGAAGGCACCACCACGGTGCCGGTCGAACCTGAAGACACACACGTCACCTTTGATATCTCATTAAAGAAAGGAGAACAGGTGAAGCTGGAAGGCCGGTTCCTCGACAAGGATGGTAAGGTTCTCAGCGGCGCGTTTTACACCTTCGTGCAGAAAGTCGAGCCGGATGCCGAGCCACTGCCGGTCATCGAGTATGTATCCGTCGACGGCGTTCCCCGGACTTACCAACCCCCGGCTTCGGCGCCCAACCCGCGGGCGTCCGCGCGCGAAAAAGCGAACAACCAGAAAATCCCGAGAGACGCCCTCCTCATCGCCGATTTCGAGGGCGAGACCCACGGCGACTGGAAAACCACCGGCGACGCCTTCGGAGAATCACCCTACAGCGCCAAGCAACGGGTGAGCGGCCATCGCGGAAAGCAACTCATCGACACTTTTCTCCTGAACCGCAGCGACAAGCCCACCGGCACCCTGACGTCCCCGCCCTTCACGATCGCGCGCAGCCACCTCAACTTCCTCATCGGCGGCGGCAAACATTCCGCCAAGACCTGCGTCAACCTCCTCATCGACGGCAAGACCGTGCAGACGGCGGTTGGATCCGCCACTAAAGACGCCCAAGGGCGCAAGATCATGGAGTGGGTCTCCTGGGATCTCACCAAATGGAAGGGCAAAGAGGCTCAACTCGTCATCGTCGATAAGGCTTCCGGCGGCTGGGGCCACATCATGGTGGATCACGTCTTCCAGTCCGACTTGGCGATGGCCGGAAAACCAGCAAGACCAAGAAAGGCAAAACCTGCCGGCAAAGCCAATCCAGCATCCAGAATTCAAGAGCAAAGATCGGCGGGCTCCGCACGACCCAACATCCTCATCATCTTTACCGATGACCAGGGATACGGCGATGTCGGATGCTACGGCAACGAAAAAATCAAGACGCCTAACCTGGATCAACTGGCCGCCGGCGGCACCCGTTTCACCAGTTTTTATTCTCAAAATGTATGCGGACCTGCCCGCTCGGCCCTCCTCACCGGGCGTTACCCGAGTCGCAGCAAAGGCTGGAGCATGCCCGCCGATGAAATCACCTGGGCGGAACTCATGAAGCCGGCCGGATATGAAACGATCTGCATCGGCAAATGGGATGTCTCCAACCGCAAACCCATCATCGAGCGGATGCCGAATGCGCAGGGATTCGATTACTACTTCGGACCGCTCGGCGCCAACGACAACGGCGTGGTGAAATTTCACGAGAATAACGAGCCCGCCGGATCCACCAAAGACATGGGAAGCCTGACCCGTCTCTATACCGACAAGGCGATTCACTTCCTTGAGAAGCGGAAAGACGGCGACAAGCCCTTCGTGCTCTACGTCGCGCACACCATGATGCACACCATCATCGACGCTTCCCCGGCGTTCCGCGGAAAATCGGAAGGCGATCTCTACGGCGACGTGGTCGAAGAATTCGATCACGAGACCGGCCGCCTGCTCGACACGCTCGACCAGCTCAGTCTGGCCGACGACACCCTCGTCATCTACACTTCCGACAACGGTCCCTGGAATCAACCGGCCTACACCGAAAAGAAAAAAGGCCACCCCGCGGGCTCGATCTTCTGGGGCAGCCCCGGCGAGCTGCGCGGCGGTAAAGGATCCGCTTACGAAGCCGGTTCGAGGGTGCCCTGCATTGTGCGCTGGCCCGGCAAAGTGCCCGCCGGCCGCGTGTCGGATGCGATTTTTTCCACGCTCGATTTCCTGCCCACCTTCGCCCATCTGGCCGGCTTCCAAATCCCCAACGACCGTCCCATTGATGGGCATGATCAGTCCGACCTTCTCTTCGGCAAATCAGAAAAAGGAGCCCGCGAGACCTTCATCTACGACCATGTAATTGCACAAGGCGTCGGCATTCGAAAGGGAAAATGGAAGCTGCTCCTTCCCGGCAGAGCCCCGGAAAAGCCGCATCGGTTTCTCATGGATTTCGGATCGAATGACTACGAACTCTATGATCTCGATGCCGACATCGGGGAGACGACCAATCTCGCCGGTCAGCGCCCCGAAAGGGTAATGGAGTTGAAAGCACTGTTGGAAGATAAGAGGGTGATGCCCGCGGAATATCGCTGAAGATCGATTGCCGCGGGTCGATCTGGCAGAACGCGCAACAATCATGAGAAAACTGACCACCCTGTTCGCTTTTCTATTTGTTTGCCACATGGCATCGGCCGAAGTCCGCGTGCCGCGGATCTTCGGCGACCACATGATTCTGCAGCAGCAGACCTCCAACGCGCTCTGGGGATTTGCCGATCCCGGCGAGAAGGTCATGGTGCGGGCAAGCTGGGGAGCAAAAGCCGCTGCCGTCGCCAATGACAAGGGTTACTGGAAAGTGTTCTTGAAGACGCCCGGCCACGGAACGGGGCGCTCCCTGGTGGTGAGCGGCAATAACACGATCAAGATCGAAGACGTCGCGATCGGGGAAGTCTGGCTCTGTGCCGGTCAGTCCAACATGGGCTGGTCGGTGGGCAATTCGTTCGAAGCGGAGAAAGAAGCGGACGTCGATCTCCCGAATTTCCGCATTTTTAAATCGGCCCGCGAACACTGGCACGCACCGCTGGACGAAAACCGCGACCGCCTCAGCCAGTGGAAGATCTGTACCCCGGAATCGGCAGCGGAAACCTCCGCGGTTTCGTACTACTTCGGGAAAAAGCTGCACGAGGAGCTGAGCATTCCTGTCGGCATCATTCAGCGGGCGTATGCGGGCACGCCGATCGAAGGCTGGATGCCGTGGAAAATTCAGCAGGACGACCCACGCACCCAGGAGCACAAGAGAGAGCTGGACGCAGCGGCCGCGCGTCGTATTCAGAATGCGGGTGAGACGGTCGAAAAAGCCCTGGCGAACTTCGAGAATGAACTCGCGGAATACAACGCCATGATCGACGCGGGCGAGACGATGAAAAATGCGGTCAAGCCGTTGGCTCCTCCCATCATCACCAAGCCGGCCAACCTCGGGCATCAGTATCCCGCCCACATGTTCAATGCCATGATCTACCCGATTCGTCCCTACGGCATCCGGGGGATGATCTGGTACCAGGGGGAGCGGAACTCAAAGAATGTTCCCCAGGCGGCGCATTACCGCAAACAGCTGGCGAAGCTGATCGAATATTACCGCGCCTCGTGGCACGAGCTTTCGGACGGCAACGTGGCGGAGGATTTCCCGTTTTACTTCACGCAACTTCCGAGTTGGAACCCGCCGCAGAGA
>JAHEJT010000234.1 GCA_024638765.1 Verrucomicrobiales bacterium | reverse complement strand
TTGATAGAACGTGGTGGATCAAAGTAGTAGGCACAGTCCCTGTGCCGCAACCCTTCGAGCGGACGGCGCACGGAGTGTGCCTGCTACTTTACCAATCATATCAAAATTGACAGAATACTAGGTTTTGGTTCAGCTCTACATGGATGTTCATGTGCCGAAGGCTCTCACCGAGCAGTTGCGAAGGCAGTCTGTTGATGTCATCACCGCCCAGGAAGACGGCCAGGCTGAATCTCCCGATGACGAATTGCTGAAGCGGTCTTCAGAGCTGGGACGCGTGCTCTTTACTCAGGACATCCGCTTTCGCGCCCTGGCGGAAGATTGGCAGCGGAGCGCCAGACCATTTGGCGGGCTCATTTTCGGGCACCAGCTTCGGGGAACGATCGGCCAGTACGTCCTCGAACTCATCGCGAAGGCAACCGACCCTGAAGAGTGGGAAGGGCATGTCGAACAATTGCCGCTTTAGTGGGTTTAGACTGTCTCTCAAGAGTATTTCGATCCGCCGAGAAAACAAGGAGCGCCGAGTTTTTCGGCGATCTCGATGACGGCGAGCGCAGCCTTGAGGGAATCGTCCACGCGACTATTTGAGCGCGGATTCCTTCGGACCGTAAGCTTTTTCCGCGAGGTCACGACCGAGGCAGCGCTCGGCGAATCGGCGGTGATTGTCGGCTGGCGATGCACCGCCTGCATTGGCGATGATGAGGTTTTTCAGAGAACGGTTGAGCGCGAAGGCCATCTCGAGCTTTCGCCAGGGGGGGGCCTCGCGGAACAGCTTCAACTGAACTTCTTCGGCTTCGAGTGGAACTCAGAGTCCGAGCCACTGACGCAATCCTGCGTCGATCAATTCCATTTGATCGGCCTGTAAATCGACAATCTTGCGCAGGAAGACCCGTGGGGGCACCGCGAGAAGTCCCTGCACATTGAACGCGCCCGCCTTGAGACGCGGGACCGGTACGGCTACCTCGAAGGCGGCGCCCCTTGTTGATGTCGTATGGGGAACCACGCTGATCAACGCGTAGTCGCCATCGGAGTATTCGACGCTTACCACCAGCACTGGGCGCACCTTTGCGGCGATACCTAGGTCCGCAAGCCAGACTTCACCGCGCTTAGGATTCGCCATCCCTCTGCGGGGCCCCTTCGTCCGTGTCGTGAGCTGAAAAGGATTCCGCCACCATCGATACCTGGTCTTCGTCGGTCCATGTGCCGTAGGAGTCGTCGTAAATCAAATCGACCTTGCGCTCGCGGTAAAGTTGTCGAATGAGAGTTTCCACTTCCCGCAGATCCTTGGTCGAAAGTGACGGAAGAACTTTTTGAATTTCCTCAATCGTGCTCACGTTGAAAACTTACCTCACGCTCGCTTGGTAATCAACGTTATACGGAGTGCCTTGAGCAAGTGTTTCACGCCCTTATTTCAGCGTATTGGGCAGGGGCCTTCCAGGTATGTCGGACAGGAGTTGAGGATGGAGGGGCAATCTGCCGGTTGCCCGTGGACACGCCTCAAGGAGGAACGTATTTCGATCAAGACCAAGGCCGCACCAGAAACGCGGAGCCGATGGCTCCTATCGCGCGGCGGAGCGCGCGATCCACCCCGAAGGTTCACGCTTCCCCTCTCTTGCGAAACGTGCTGGAAGCTGGCATGGTTCATCCATGGCCGAGAATCTGATGGACCGAATCACCGTCAATCCCAAGCAATGCGGGGGTCGCCCTTGTGTCCGGGGAATGCGCATTCGCGTCATAGATGTCCTCGACTTGTTGGCTGCCGGGCTGACAACGCCACAAATCATCGATGAGCTACCCAACCTCGAGCCGGAAGACGTCAAGGCGTGTCTGGAGTATGCGAAGAGTCGCCTGGATCATCCCGTGATTCCCGCCTGATGAGTTGGCTCGATGCGCATCTATCGCCTCGCATTGCCCGCTTTAACGAGACCGAGTTGGGGCATCCTGCGCGACCGATTCGTGACTTGAGCCTGAGGGACGCCGAGGACAATGAAATATTCGAGGAGGCCCGCAAGCAGAATGCCGTCCTGATCACGAAGGACAGCGATTCTGTCGACCTCATGAACCGCCTCGGCCCACCACCTCACGTGATCTGGCTCACCTGCGGCAACACGTCCGAGAGGCGATTGAAGGAAATTTTCGCTGATTACCTCCCATCGGCCCTTGCTCTCATCGAGAATGGGGAGCCGCTCATCGAGATCAGCGGATAGTTAATGGTCGGTAGCGAGGGGCGAGGGATGAGGGGATTCCCAGACTTATCCCCCAGCGGCCTTCGACCAGCTCAGGCTCCGAGCCTGTCGAGGACAGCGTGGGGGTACTATGCCTCCTCGACGATATGTTCTTTCACGGCGAACTGGATCAACTCGGCGGTCGTCTTGAAGCCGAGCTTTTTCATGAGCTGGTACTTGTGGTACTCGACGGTGCGGGGAGAGATGTCGAGACGGTCGCCGATCTCCTTGGCGACAAGGCCCTGGGCGAGGAGGTTGAGGATGTCGCGATGGCGCTCGGTGAGTTCGGTGCCCTTGACGGGGGACCTCGAAAGCTCGAGGACTTCGCGCGCGAGGCGCGGGGTGATGTAGACGCCGCCGCCGAGGGCTTCGCTCATGGCGGTGAGCAGTTCCGCGGTGGCCGAGTTCTTGAGGACGTAACCCGCGGCGCCCGCGTCGATGGCTTCCGCGGCGAATTCCGGTTCGGTGTGCATGGTGACGATAATGACTCGCGAACGAAGCCCCTTGCCCGCCAGTTCGCGCAGGGCTTTCAATCCGCTCATGCCCGGCATGGAAATATCGGACACGATGAGGTCGGGCCGCTTCTCGAGGGCAAGGCGGACGAGAGCTTCGCCGTCGTTGGCTTCACCCACGACTTCGTAATGCGGATCGAGCAGGCCGCGAAGGCCGTCGAGAAAGATCTGGTGATCGTCGGCAAGGAGAACGGTTGGCTTCATGATTCGGTGTCCTTTGAAATCGGGATGGTGGCGGTGATGGTGGTGCCTTCGTCCGGACCGGAGGCGATGGCGAGGGTTCCGCCGCAGAGACGCGCTCGCTCGCCCATGCTGACGAGACCGAGGGACGGGCCGGAACCGTTGGCCTGCCGATCGAACCCGACGCCGTCGTCTTTGATGCTGAGGGAAACGGTGGTCCCATTCCTGGACAACTCGACGGCGACGTTTGCGGCCTGCGCGTGGCGGGCGACGTTGGACAGGCTTTCCTGGAGGATGCGGTAGAGGCAGAGCGATGTTTCGCGCGACAGACCGCCGTCGCAATCGTCGAGTGAGAGGTCGAGCTCGAGGTCACGGCGTTTCGCAAAGCGGCGGCACTCGGCGCCGACGGCCTTGGCGAGCCCAAGTTCCTCGATGATCTTCGGGTGCAGCTGCCGGCTGAGTTCCTGCGTGGCGCCGGCCAAGTCGGTCAGTTCCTGTCCCACCTGGCGCAAGTCCTCGCGCGCACTGTGCGGCGATTCGGTGAGGGCGTCCGTCGCCGTCGCGGTATCCATCGCCATGACCGCGAGCCGTTGCGTGAGGTCGTCGTGCAGCTCGCGGGCGAGACGGCGGCGTTCGTTTTCCTGGGCATGGATGAGGCGCGCGGCGAGTTCCTGCTGGTTCTTTTCGGCGCGCTTTTGCTCCGTGATGTCTCGCGCGGTGCCCCAGAGGCGCTCCAACTTCCCGTCGACGATGGTCGGGACGAAGTTGTTCAAAATCGTCTTTTTCTGGCCATCTTTGGTCATCTCGACGCTCTCGGCATCGGTCATGCGGAATTTGGACCCAACGACGGCCCGCAGGAGGGGCATCGTGGTGGGCAGTGATCGAGGCAGGGTTTTTTCAAGAGGCCAACCGATCACTTCGTTGGGGGTCGCGCCGTAGACTTCTGCAAATGCCTCGTTGCCCTCGACGAAAACGCCGCGCTCCAAAAGGCACTCGGCCTGCTCTTCTTCGGGAAGATCGAGGGAAATCGGAGGGTCGAACTCGAGGCACCAGATTTGCTCGGTGCTGTTGGCAATGAAGCTCTGGAAACGCGTCTCGCTCGATGCGAGTTTCCGGTTCAGCGTCTGACGCCGTCCGGCTTCCTCCTCGAGAATGCGGGTCTGCGCCCGGTGGATTCGCTCGCGGACCCGGAAGAGCCCGAAGACGGCGCCGGCAAGCAACGCAACGGCTCCCGCGCGGAACCACCAGGTCGCCCACCAGGGCGGGAGGACCGTGATCGCGAGCGTGGCGCCCTCCTCGTTCCAGACGCCCTTACCGTTGGACGCCACGACGTGGAGCACGTAGTCTCCCGCGGGCAAAGTCGTGTAGGTGGCGGTGTGTCCTTTCGGGTCGTAGTGCCAGTCCTCCTCCAGTCCTTCGAGCCGGTAGGCGTAGCGACGCCGCTCCGGATTGGTGAAATCCAGGGCCGCGAACTGGAAACTCAGGACCTTGTTCTGTTCGTGGGAGACGAGGATGGTTTCAGAATCCGGGTTCTCTCGGATCGGCGTGGTCTCCGCGCCGGCCCGCGAACGGACATCCGTGATGACCACGGGGGGTGGCTCCCCGGGACGATACCGGTCCGGCTGAATCTCAAAGAAGCCGGTCAGGGAGCCGATGAGGATCTCTCCGGAGTACAACTTGCGATAGGAATCGTTCAACGACTGGAACCGGTGCGCCGTATCCGGCGCGACGACCGCAACGTCCGGGACGGCATCATACCGATTCGCCATGAGCCGCAGGCCGGTCTTGGAGGCGAGCCAGAGGTTGCCGGAATCGTCCTGCTCGATCCCGAGGATGGCGTCGGTCGAGGCGCCAAGGCTGATGTGTTCGAACTCACGCAGGGCGGCTTGCGGGCCGATCGCAATCCGGTCGAGCCCGCTCCTCGTTCCAATCCAGAGAATATCCTCCTCCTCGTCTTCATGAAACGCCCTCACGGCATCGTCGCGAAGCGAATGCGGATCGGCGGGGTCGTGCCGATACCGTACGAAACGGCCGGTCGGGCGATCGAATCGCGAGATGCCCACACCGCCCATGTGGGAGGCGAACCACAAGCGGCCCTGGCGGTCCTCGTGGATGCGGGTGACCTTTCCCGGACCGATGGATTGCGGGTCCCCTGGATCATAGCGGTAGACCAGGACGTCTCCCGAATCGGGATTAAAGCGGAGAAGGCCAGGGGTGCGGTCGCCGCGAGAAAGGAGGCCGACCCAGACCTCGCCTTGCCGGTCTTCGTGCACGGCCCGGATGCGGCCGCGCGAGAGGTCGTCGATTCCGCCCGCGAGACTCGGGGGCGATTCCACCCGGATCAACCGGTCGGTGGCCGGGTCGTATCGGCTCAGGCCGCCCTGGGATCCGATCCAGAAGCCCCCCTTCCGGCGGTCGCTGAAGCAGGTAATGGCGTTGGAACCTGGCACCGCGCCGGAGCCGGGGAGGTGCCGGTAGTATTTGTGCTCGTTGGAATTCCGATTCCACCGGGTGAGTCCATCGCCGGAACCGAGCCACACGGTCTCCGGATTCCCGTCCTCCTGGTGGAAGCACTGGACGATGGTGGGATTGGAATACCGGCCGTTCGCGTCCACCAGGTGGTGGTGCCGGATCCAGCTTTCCCGGGGATCGGAGAAACTGACGCCGTTCCTCTTCGTTGCCACCCAAATCACGCCGCCCCGATCCCGGTAAACCTGCATGAGATTATTGTGGCCCAGGGATTGCGGGTCTCCGGGATCATATCGATGCCGATTGAAGAACCCTTCGCCAGACCGAAATTCCGCCAGGCCGGCGTTCCCGCTGGCGACCCAGATTCTTCCCTCTCGATCCCGAACCGCGCCGACGATTCCCCCGGGGCCGGGTGGAGCGGTGTCCACGCCGTTGTCAAAGCGATGGGCGCCGAGAAACCGCCCGGCCTTCACGTCGAATCGATACAGTTCCGCTTCGTCACCGGCCACCCAGAGAATGCCCGGTGATTCTTCCCCGATGGTGGTGACCGAGTTCGGCGGCGTCACGGCATGGGTCCCCGGGGGATCCTCGCGAAACATATGCAGCGCGCCTGTTTTCGAGTTCAAGCGGATCAGCCCGCTCAACTCCGTCCCCAGCCAGACGATGTCGGAGTCCAGTTCACTCGAATAGATCGCGCGCGCTCCATCCCGCTTCGCGTTCCCGCCCGTGGGTTTCCGATGCGGGAACGGGGTGAACTGTCCGCTACGGGGATCAAACCGCAGCAGACCCGTCCAACCGGTGCCGATCCAGAGCGTTCCGTTGGGGCCTCCGCGGATGCTCAGGTGCATTCTGTAGGGGACACCCTCGGGATTGCCGGGATCGTAGCGATGGTGCTCGACGAACCTTTGCGTGGCCGGATCGAACTTGGAAAATGCCGCATCGGTCTCGCCCACCCAGAGAAAGCCCTCGGGATCTTCGTAAATCGAACTGACCACGTATGTCGCGGCGGAATCCCAATCCAACGGACGAAAGACAAGGACTTCATGGCCATCAAAGCGGTTCAAGCCGTCCTCGGTGCCGAACCACATGTAGCCGGTCCGGTCCTGGTGAATGCAATAGACGTGGGGATCGGAAAGGCCGTCCTGGACCGAGAGGTGCTG
>JAHEJT010000067.1 GCA_024638765.1 Verrucomicrobiales bacterium | reverse complement strand
TCACCTGGGGATGCGGGTAAGCATACCAGCGACTTCCCCCACGTTCGACGGGATTGTTGAATACGTTGTTCACCTGGACCACGCAGTAATGAGGAAAGGTGCGGTTGGCGCGGGGGATGTCTTCCATGGCGTAGCTTGACCAGCGAATCTTGCATTCGCGGGGGCCGTACTTGAAAATGCCGTTTGGCGGGCGGCCGCCCTCGTCGCTCATGGGCGTATGGTTGATGGAATTGTGGGGGCCGCTGGCGAATTCGTAGACGTTGTCGGTGATCCTGATGGCGAAGCTGTTGTGGAGGTCACCGGTGAGGACGAAGACTGGTTGGGCGAGCCGGTCCCAGAATTCGATGAGCTCCTCGCGTTCTTCGAGGAAGACGGTCCAGGCATCGTCCTTCTTGATGCCGGCCTGCGCGTCGTCGCCGCCGCCGCTGCCAACGTGGGGGACCATGAAATTGACGGACGAGACGACGAAGATGAAGTCGGCTTCGCTGGCGGCGATGCCGTCTTTGAGCCATTTCAGCTGTTGCTTGCCGATCATGGAAGCACCGGGTTTGTCCGGCCGATCGACGTCGTGCATGTCACGGTGGGAGCGGGTGTCGAGGAGAAAGAAATCGCAGTTGGACACGGAGAACTTTCCGTAGGCGCGCCGGCCAATGGAGTAAGGGGTCGTGCCGTCGGCTTTCGCGACGGGGGCGATGCGAAGTTGGTGGGGGCCGAGAATTTCAATGATGTCGTAGACGGCTGAATTCGGATCGCCGGGCTGGAGATCGAGGGCGACATCCCTGACGCCGGCGGTCGGGGTGCCCCAATGGACGTGGAGATTGGCCATGGCCTTGCGGTCGAGAGCGGTGAAGTCCGCTTCGGGATCTTCGAGGATATCGCTTCCGGCTTTGAGGGTGGCCTGGCCGAACCAAGCCGGCTGGTCGTGGGCGAGCGGGTTGGCCCAGGCGAGGTAATCGAACCAGGCTTGCATGGCGATGTCGCGGAAGACGGCGCGGCGGTTGACATACCCGGTTTCCGCGGTGCCGTAAATGTCGTTGAGCAGTTCGTGGTCGTCGGCGGTGTAGAAGGTGGGGATGTGGCGGTGCCATTCGCTGAGGTTGCGGCCGCGCGTGAGGTAGGTTTTGTAATTCTCCCAGACACCGGCGATCGTGGGTGCCATCTGCACGATGCGCGGCGTCTGATCCGGCCCGAGGCCGACCTGGTGGTGCCAGTCCGCGGCGGGGTATTCCCTCCGGTCCTCGTAGAGCCAGTCCCCGTTGAGGATCGCGAAGTGGATGGAGTCGCGGACCTGCGCATTTAATGTGTCGAAGACGGGGAGGTGAGGGCCCACACTGTCGCCGCCGCCGCGCTGATTGTTGCCGCAGGCGAACTCGAAGCGGAAGTTGAAGAGCCCTTTCGGATTGATATCCGGATCCTTGAACTCCTCGCTGCGGGGGAGAGTACGGAAGGAGCCGCTCAGCTGGTGGTCGGCGACGCGGTAATGGTAGCGGGTGTCCGGCTCCAGCCCCTCGAGGGTGATGACGCCGGTATTGTCGCGGCCGACCTCGGTGCGGACCGGTGTGGACACGCGGTCGAGGCCCTCCGGGGAGGTCCCGTAAAAGACGCGGACATCGCCTTCGCGCTGGGTGCGTACCCAGAGACTCATGGAGTCGGGTGCGGGCCGTCCGAGGATGGGGCCGTGGGTGACGCGGGCGGTGACGGGTCCGCCGTCCTCGGCGGCGGGAGCCGGGCCGGCGGGATTGAGGAAGAGAAAAGCGAGCAGCAGGGCCAAGAGAACTGGTAAGAGTGACGTGCGCATAAGATGGTCCCCGATTACACGGATTCCCCGCGCGGGGGGCAAGTGGATTCACGGGGGGGTGCTCCGCGGCGGCTTTTGCGATTGGCGGACGGCCTCGCGGGCTCTATCAATAAGGCTCCATGGCGGAAGAACGCCCCAATATCGTCTTCATCGTTACCGATCAGCAGCGCTTCGACACCATCGCGGCGCTGGGCTACGATCACATGGAGACGCCGCATCTCGACCGGCTCGTGCGGGAAGGGGTGGCATTCACCAACTGTCATGTCACGGCGCCCTCTTGCGCGCCTTCCCGGGCGAGCCTGTTTACCGGGTATTACCCGCACGCGACGGGGGTCCTTAAGAATGCCGACCCTTGGACGCACAGCTGGGTGGAGGATTTGAATCGGAGCGGGTATCATTGTGTCAACGTGGGGAAGATGCACACTTCGCCATTCTCGGCGCCCTGCGGGTTTCACGAGCGATACGTGGTGGAGAACAAGGATCGCTATCTCGAGGGACGCTGGTTTTTTGATGAATGGGATAAAGCCCTGGCTTCGCGCGGCCTGGTCAAGCAACAGCGCGAACTCTATCGCAAACGACCGGATTACAAAGAGCGCCTCGGCGCGTTCACCTGGGATCTTCCCGAGGACTTGCATTCCGACGTGTTCGTGGGAAATACGGCCCGGTGGTGGCTGGAAAATTATCCGCGGACCGAACCGCTCTTTTTGCAGATTGGCTTTCCCGGCCCGCATCCTCCTTACGATCCGACGCCCGGTTACCTGGAGCGCTACGCGGACAAGGACTTGCCGCTCCAGGAAGTGACTCAGGAAGATTTAGCGCGACAGCCGGCCTGTTTTCAGTCCATGCGCGCGCATAATGCGGAAGTGGATCACGATTCCGTGGTCCACTTGCTGGAACCGGCCGAAGCGCAGCGACTGGACCAGCGCCGGCATTATCTCGCGAACGTGACGATGATCGACGATATGGTCGGAGAGATCATGAAGTGCTTGGAATCGCAGGGATACCTCGAAAACTCCGTGGTGATTTTCACTTCCGACCACGGCGACTGCCTTACCGATCACGGTCACAGCCAGAAGTGGACCATGTACGAGCAGGTCACAAGGGTGCCGATGATCGTGTGGTCGCCGGGACGGTTCTCGGGCGGGCGGGCGGTGGACGACCTCGTCCAGTTGATGGATATCGGTCCGGCCGTATTGGAGCTCGCGGGAGTTGCGCCCGATCCGTCGATGGAAGCGCGCTCGGTGTTGCCCGTGCTGGAGGGCAAGGAGTGGGAAGGCCGGGATTACGTGTTCGCGGAGCAAGCGCGGGACGGCAATTTTCCGGATGCCGCTTTTATGACGATGGTCCGCGACCGGCGCTGGAAGCTGGTGCATCTCCTGGGAGAACAACGTGACGCTGGACCCGATCGTCCTGCCGGTCAGCTTTTTGATTTGGCAAAAGATCCGGAGGAGCGGGTCAATTACTGGTCGGACCCGGCGCATGCCGAAAAGAAGCGGGATCTTCTCGACGTGCTCCTGGAGTGGCGGCTGGAGAGCGGGGTGCGGACCGCCGGCATGCCGATGCGATTCGCGTGAGGCTGTGCGGCGGAGGACGGTTTCATACGATGCCGGGAATTATTTTGTAACCCGATGATTCGCCCAGGAGCGACAGGAGACAAAAAGTAGGACGAACCTCTGCGAGGCGAGTAGCTGCGGCATCCTGCCGCAGGACAGCGTTAAAACTGCGGCAGGATGCCGCAGCTGCTTCAGAGGACATCCTCCTCGCCTTCGCGGATGGCGCGGAGGAAAGGGATAAACCGGTAAGCCAGATAGAAAACGAAATAGTAAGCGATCGCGGTGGGTATCCAGGTCCCAGGGAGGATAAAGACGAGGAGCACCGCTGAGAAAACGATGAAGAGAGTGCGGAGGGTTTCCGTAGAGGTAAACAAACGGCAAAACATCCAGAGAAGGAAGCCGGCAAATCCCAGGAGGAAGAAAAAGCTGAAGGCCCCGCTGACCACTGAGGGAAGCAAGTCGAGCAGGCGAAAAGGATTAGGGACGTTAAAGGGAAGTAATTCGAATAGGGACACCAGGGGCGCCGCGGCGAAGACGCCCAGAAGGATCGCGATCGGAAAAGCGATGAGTCTTCCCACCATCGAGGTCATGGTGGAAGAATAGATGTCGATGGGATCCAGTTTCACAGGGGAACGCGGATCTCGCGGGGTTCATTGCGATCCGGGTGGATATATTGAGGTGACACCTCGTGATAGGCAAGAGGTAAAGAGGTTCTCGGGAATGCGATCGATCGAAGGTTGCAGAAGACAGAGGAACTCGCTTAGGCTGTTGCCTTTCGTATTCCTTGCGCCGGCTTCCCGCGCACACAGGTGTGATGGCAGACAACTCCCCACAGGCTGATCGGCAGGTCAGCGAGATCCAGGCGCCACCGTCGACTTGGTGGGGGATGTTGCGAAAGCTGGGACCGGGATTGATCCTCGCGGGATCGATCGTCGGTTCAGGCGAATTGATCGCGACGACGCGGACCGGCGCGGAAGCCGGCTTTGCTTTCCTTTGGCTGATCATTATCGGCTGCGTGATCAAGGTTTTCACCCAGATTGAGTTGGCGCGTTACGCCATCAGTTCCAGTGAGACCACCCTGACGGCTTTGAACGAATTGCCGGGGCCACGGCTGAGGTTCCGATCGGGTGGGCGCGACGTCTCCGCCAATTGGATCGTGCTCTTCTGGCTGGCGATGTTTCTGACGGGGTTGGCGCAGCTCGGCGGTATCGTGGGCGGAGTGGGGCAGGCGATGGCGATCACCTTGCCTCTTACGCAGGAGGGGAAGGCCTACAACCAGTCCGTGGGTGACAAGGTGCAGTTGGAGGCATTGCGCGCCCAGGTGGCGCTATTGGAAGAAAGAGGAGGCGCCGAGTTTGCCGATGATTTGGAAGTGCTGACCCGTCAAGTTGTGGCACTCGAAGAGGCGGTTGAGGCGCAGGGCGAGCTCGCGGCGGGAAGAGACGACAAGTGGTGGGCGATAATTATCGGCGTGATCACAATCGTAATGCTGATTCGAGGAGGGTTCCATTTCATTGAGGCGTTTTGCACGTTCCTGGTGTCGGCCTTTACCCTGCTGACGATTGTGAACCTGTTTGCATTGCAGAGTTACGATGCCTGGGCCGTAACGGTGCACGAGTTGAAAGCGGGACTCAGTTTTGGTTTTCCGGAGTTGAGCCCCGAGCAGCGGGACGCAGGCGTATCGCCGCTGGCAACGGCGCTGGCGACCTTTGGGATCATCGGGGTCGGCGCCGCGGAACTGGTTGGTTATCCCTACTGGTGCCTGGAGAAGGGCTACGGCCGGTGGATCGGCCCGCGCGAGGATTCTGAGAGCTGGGCGCAGCGCGCGCAGGGCTGGCTGCGGGTATTAAAAGTAGATGCCTGGGTGTCGATGCTGATCTATACCTTCAGCACGGTGGCCTTCTATCTCCTGGGGGCGGCGATCCTGCACCGGACGCAGCTGTTACCCGCCGGGACCGAAATGGTGCGGACGCTGTCGGTCATGTACGAGCCGGTGTTCGGACGATCCGCGGAAATGATCTTCCTGGTAGGCGCATTCGCAGTGTTATTTTCGACCTTCTTTGTGGCCAATGCCCAGAAAGCGCGGCTGGCAACCGATGTGGTGGATGCTTTCGGGATCATTCCGCTGACGGATCGCAAGCGGAAACGCGGCGTTCGCCTTCTCAGCGTGATCTTTCCCGCGTTATGCGTGACGGTTTACCTGCTCTGGCCGAAGCCGGTCTTCTGGGTGCTCATCGCGGGAGTCATGCAATCGCTGTTGTTGCCGATGCTGGGGTTCGCGGCGCTCTACTTTCGCTATAAGAAGACCGACCGGAGACTGCTGGGAGGCCCGCTGTGGGACGCGGCGCTTTGGGTTTCCTTCGCGGGATTCCTGGTGGTTGGGATTTACCTCTTCGGGAGCAAGCTGGGGATGTGGTGATTCGGAAGTGAGAAGTAAATAGTAAGTAGTAAGTAGTGAATAGTGAGCAGTGAGCAGTTAGCAGTGAGCAGTTAGCAGTGATCCGCTAGTTTGTGCCCTCTAGGTGGTGCAGCAGCATCTGTATCCGACAACTTACTACTTACTGCCCCCTCCCTCTCACCCCTTCCGCAGTCCGAAGTATTTTTTAAAGAGGTAGGTTTCCACGGTTTTGCGGTCGGTGTCGGGGAGGGCCCGGTTGTAAAGAATGAGCTCGGCGATTTCGCCGGCAAACTGCTGTTCCGGTCTTGCCTTGGGTCCGGCGGGCTGGCCGATTCGATAACGCAGGGTCTGGGATTCTTTCACCTTCACGGATTCGCGCGTGCCCTCGACGCGATTTCCGTCGGGCAGGGTGATATCACTGAATTGCAGGCCCTCATCCCCGTCCCAGACGAAGGTGAGCAGGATGAACTGTCCGAGTTTGCATTCGGTGGAAGAGTGGATCCCCCTTTGGTCGGGATCATCTTTCGAGGGGGCAAACCCCGCCCGATAGCCCTTGCCCCGATAGAGGAGGACGTGGGGTGGCGAGTCTTGCCGTTCGATGCTGAGAACCCTGTGTTTGCCGGCGTTTGCGTTCGATTTGAAAACCAGGAAGTACGTCAGTTCGTTGGCAGTGAGCCCTGTGTGCGGAGGCTTGTCCTGGCTGCTCTTGCCCCCGCCGGCGACGAGGGATTCGCCGCGGCGGAAACGGACGACGGGATGAGATCCATTGAGTTCCTTGCGGGCGGTGGCGAAATCGGAAATTGGCTTCAGTTTTGCGTCCTTGGTATCGGCCTTGAAGATCGAGTTGCCGGCGACATCGACGGCGAGGTCGTGCCATGTCTGGACGCGTCCCCCGCGGCGGGTCTTTGTCTTTCCCAGGTCCTGAAAGACATTTTCCGATGCGATATAGTGCGCGGCAAGATTGGCCGCCGAGGGGAGGGCGGATCCGGGCGGGGTAGCGGGCCGCGTTTTCGGGGTGGAAGCCGATTTTGGGGCGCCCGAAGCGGTCGGAGACGCGGTGATGCGCTTTTTGGGTGGCGAGGGCTTCTTTTCCTTAAGGGCGCTGACCGCGAGCAGGCCGATGAGCGGGACGAGGGCCAAGGTGGTAAAGAGCGCCACTTTCTTCCAGTCCTTGGAAGGGTTGACCGGCACCGGAACGGAGGAGGAAAGGGAAGTGGCGTCCATCCTGGTTTGATATTTGGCCGTGACGGGGCCGGTGGCGGCGACGAGACCGGTGGAAGCAGATCCAGCGATGATGGGGATAGTCTTTGCGATGGGCGCGCTTGTCAGTATCGGTTTTGCCAAAGGCGCGACCGGGGCAGTTTCGATGGCGTTGAATTCTTCCAAGGCGGTGCGGGCGTCCGCGGGACGGTCATCGGGTTCCCGGCTCATCATGCGCATTACCCAGTTGGAGTAGGCTGGATTGAGTTCTTTCCGGATTCCCTCCAGCGGTTTCACCTCTCCTTTGAGATGGGCGCTCATGGTCTGGCCGGGAGTTTCCCCCGGAAAAGGGTATTTCTGGGAAAGCGAGAAGTAGTAGATACATCCCATGGCGTAGAGATCGGTGCGGGGGTCAAGGGGTCTTCTTTCGAACTGTTCCGGCGCCATGAAACTGACCGAGCCCATGATGTTCTGGCTTTGATCGACGGTCTGGAGGGTCGGCGAGACGCTGAACTTCGCGAGGCCGAAGTCGAGAATCTTGAGCTGAAAATTTCCGCTCGGCAGCCAGGTGATCATGATGTTCTTCGGCTTGAGGTCGCGGTGGAGCAGTCCGGCGTGATGGGCAGAGATGAGCCCGCCGAGGCTCTGGTTTACGAGTTCGACAAAGTCCTGCTCTTCCAGGGCGGCATGCCGGACGATGCGGTCGAGGGTTTGCCCCTCGATCAGTTCCATGACCACGAAAGGCCCGTCTTCATCGCTGCCGGCATCGAAGATGATGACGATGTTGGGATTCTGGAGGCCGGAAATGATCGAGGCCTCTTTCTTGAGAGCTTCGGCGGCGGCCTTGTTGCGGTCTTCCTCCGGCAGCGGAAGGACGCGCTTGATGGCGACGTGCCGTTGCAGCTTGGTATCGAAAGCCCTGTAAACGGCGCCGATTCCGCCTTGGCCAATCTTACCTTTGAGTTCGTATCGGTCCGACATGTCCCGTCCGCCCGGAAATGCGGGGGCTGATTTTGGGCGCTGTGCCCGGGGGTTGTCCGGGGCGAAAGCCTCGAAAAGGTAACAGCGACCCGGAGGGTAGACAATTCCGGAAACGCGAAATCTGCAGTTTGGAAGAAGCGGCTCCCGAAGTGGAAGGATCGGGATTCGCTCAGGGCTTCACGGTGACGGGTTCCGCGGGCTCCACGGGCGGTGGTTCCTCTTGAAGCTTCATGATTTCCCTGTGAATCGAAAGAATTTGCCGGGAGCTGTCGAAAAACTCGTCCAGTTGTTCCATGTTGTCCTCCTTGTTGCTGATGACGTCCTGGAGGCTCTGGAGGTAATTGTCGTAGCTTAAAGAGAGCGCGTCCATCTGCCTCTGGGCGTTGTCGTATGTCACCAGAACTTTGTTGCGGGCCTCTTCAAATGCCTCCGACTTTCCGACGTCTTTGAAATAATCTTTTTCCGTCGCGCGAAAGTTTTTACTGAGGATTCGCTTGAGGAAGGCAAAGCGCATATCGGGTTTGATGGCATCAAGATCCATCTGCGACGCGAAGTATTGCTCCAACTCTTTGAATTCGTCGAGAGGCTTGCTGTATTGCCGGTGCAGGTAAGTGAGTCCGGCGGAGAGCATCTCGAGCGATTCAATCTCCTCCGCCGCAAGATTGTTGCCGCGCCTCAGTTTATTTTCGAGACCGTTGATGTATTCCAAGGTGTCGTCAGAATTGTAGACGATTCGGTTGATCTGATCGTGAACTCCCGCGATTCGGCGTTGTTGCTTTTCTTTGAGCTCCGCCATCTGCTGGCTCCAGTCCTCGTTGATTCTTTGAATTTCCGTTTGGAAATTCTCTTCCCTGACCGCGAGTTCTTTCTCGTGGGATTCCGCGAGAGACCTCGCTTCGGCCCGTGCGGTTTCCACCTGGGAAAGAGCGTCCTTTTTCTGATTCCAGAGTGCGGCACCCCCGGCAAGGAGTCCGGCGATGGCGAGCAAACAGATGATGAGGCCGATGACGGGCCCCTGGGAACGGCGTTTATTCATGTCCTCATTGGTTGAATCATTTCCGAGGGGGCGGCGATGACGACAGTTTATTCTCGCTCAAAATGAGGAGTTCGCAAGGCCGGACCGTGATTCTCTCCGGGTATACGGAAGCACTTGGTTCCGGGCACAAAAAAGGGCGGGGCATGAACCCCGCCCATTTCTGCTGTTTCTCAGGAAGGATTAACCTTTTCCGAAGGAGCGCGTCAGGGGATGATCGCGCGCATCTAAGGGGTAGTTAACAGCCTCTTGGAGGTTGTACCAGAATGTGTATTCCATGCGTCGTCGCCGGTGAGGCTGCGACCCCGATATTTAGTCAGGTTTGCCTTGGACCAGGCAAGAACTATCTTCTTCGGTCGTCTGGTCACGCGAAGGGGAACTCCCCCGGGCGCGAGGGCCAGGCGGGGGGCGAAGACGGTGGAAATGACTCTTCCAAGCGGGACCGGGGGCGTTTAGATTGGCCCCGCAATTGATCCCACCATTATCTTCACTTACCGAGCATGCAGGGAATTATCAAATTTATCGTGTTCTTGGCAGTATTGGGCGCAGCGTATTACTTCGGGGCCCCCCACGTGAGAAAGGCGCTCTACGGGCCCGCCACCAATGCTCCGCCGGCCGAGAGGACAGCGGGCGAAACGATCCCCGCCGATAGCTCTCTTGGTGGCACCGATTCCAAGCCCGCTCCACCACCCTCGATTGCGACCGTGCCGGAGCCGGCTGCGAAACCCGAACCCGCTCAACCGCCTCTCTCGGAGGTGGAGAAGACCGTCCTGGAGCTGTATCCCATGCCGGAATTTCCGCCCCTTGCCGCACTGGTGGGGGACTGGCGCGACATTCCCGAGCGGGCCTTTCCCCGGGAACTCGTCATCCACAAGGAAATGGAATTCGATCTGCGGCGCAACGGGCAGGTGATCGGGCAGCGTCCCCTGAGCGAGGGGAACAAAGTGATCGCAAGCGGCCTCCGTGACGGTGTCCTCACCGTGAGCCCGGTCGGATCCGAACTATTGACGGGTTTGATTCCGGTCGATGACACCGACTTCAAGGAAACGATAGAAGAGGGATACCGGGCTTATATCGAGCGCACCCGGAAGCGAGTGCTGGCTTCCCGTCAAGCCGAGCGCCGCCGTATCGAGAGACAGATTGCCGAAGCCGCCTATCGGCCGGCGGGATGGACGGATGGATCAGCCCCCGTGTTCTCCGTGATGCGGGAGAGCCTCGCCCGGGGCGAGGCCACGGACCGGCTCCTGGAAGACGCCAGGAAGTGGCGCTGGATCGGGCGCGAGAAAGTCAACGGACAAAATTACGAAACCGGAATCGTCTCGATCGAAGTGGAAACGATTTTCGGGGTTTTCGCTTCCGAGATAAAAGCTCTGATCCGGGACGGCCGGGTCGAGAAATGGGTGGACCCGGTATCCGGACAGAAGATTTAGGGTTTTCCCTGAGTACGGCGGTTGCGACCAGCGCAACCCTCCAGCCGCGATATGGAGGGCAATGCGTTGCCTGCCGTGCCGCAGCTTCAGCGAAGGCAGGTCATTGCCGCGTCTTTCCCTGAGTACGGCGGTTGCGACCAAGCGCAACCCTCCACACGAGATCAGTCGATGAAGCTGATCACTTGTTCGGCCGGATAGCGGACTTTGCAGAGAGTCGCGTACTTGTCGGTTTCCGCGCGATGTCCCACCGGGCAGAGGACAATGCTGCGCAAGCCCTTTTCTTCAAGCCCGAGGATACGGTCATATTCCTGCGGGACGAAACCCTCCATGGGGCAGGCGTCGATTCCTTCCACGGCACACACCGTGAGCAGGGTGCCGAGGGCGAGATACACCTGATCTTTCATCCACGCCGCGAGTCCCGCCTCGTCAAGGCGCTCGAGAAATCCGACCACCATTTTGACAAAGCCCTCCAGGCTATCGGGTTCCTGATGGCGTGCGTTTGTGGTTTCTTTGGCGAGTGCTTCGACATCGGCCGCGGTGACATTCGCTTTTCGGCAGAGGACGATGAGGTGAGAGGCATCGACCACCTGGCGCTGCCCCCAGGAGTGTTCGAGAAGTTGTGCTCTGAGGGCGGTGCTATTGACGACGACAAACCCCCACGGTTGCAGTCCCCACGAGGAGGGGCTGAGGCGGAGTGATTCCAGCAGGGTATCGACCTGGGCATCGCTCAGTTTCTTTGAGGGATCGAAATCTTTGACGGCATAACGCCACTGAAGGCACTCGAGAATGGATTGTGACATGGCGAAAACAGGGGGCGGTCCTGGGAGTAGGAATAGATGCTGGTGCGTGCTGAACAGGGGTGCGTGGCCTCTCGAGAAGATGCTTTAGAGTTGCCACGGGGCGGATCTTGGGTCAATCGTGAGAATTGATCAAGAATTCCCATGAGGCCTCGAATTAGCTTTATAATCACGATAATCTTCTCAACCGGCTGGCTTTGCGGCGCTGCGGTCGCGAAGGGGGGAGGAGATTGGATCGAGCTCTTCGACGGAACGAGTCTCACGGGTTGGGTGCAACGCGGAGGCGAAGCCAAGTACGCCGTCGAGGACGGCGTCATCGTGGGAAGCACGGTCCCCCGCACTCCCAACAGTTTCCTCTGCACGGAAAAAATGTACGGGGATTTCGTCCTCGAACTGGAATTCAAGGTCGATTCTGCTTTGAACTCCGGAGTTCAGATCCGCAGCAACAGTCTCCCGGGATACAAAGACGGACGGGTCCATGGATACCAGGTGGAGATCGATCCCAGCGATCGCGCCTGGTCGGGTGGGATCTATGACGAAGGCCGTCGAGGCTGGCTCAACGATCTCAGGGGTAATAAAGCCGCCCGCTCAGCCTTCCGTCCGAACGATTGGAATCAATACCGTGTTGTTGCGATCGGGGATTCCATCAAGACGTGGATCAACGGGACGCCGGCGGCCGACCTGGTGGACTCCATGACCTCGCGCGGGTTCATCGCGTTGCAGGTGCATGGAGTCGGCAAACGGGAGGAAGCTTTGCAAGTGCGCTGGCGTAACATCAGGATCCAGGACTATGGGGTGAGCCATTGGGCGCCTCTATACAACGGGCGGGATTTCGACGGCTGGGTCGTGCCGGAGACTGGGGCATGGAAGATCGAGGAAGGCGTCTTGCATGGAGTCAGTTCGAGAGACCAGAAGCGGCATAGTATTCTTCTGAGCGACCGGGAATACCGCGATTTCACGGTTCGATTGGTCTACCGCTGCCTGGCCGGAAACAGTGGTTTCTATTTTCGTGTCGAGCCTCGCGAGGAAAACACGATGGTTTTTGGTTATCAGGCCGAGATCGACGCAACCGGGAAGAACGTCGCCGGGATATACGAAACCGGGGGCCGCAAGTGGCTGACGCAGCCTGCGCCGGAGCTTACGCGAGAGGTGTTTGGAATGGCGGATTGGAACGAGATGACGGTGTCTGCCCACGGTGAGCGCCTGGCGGTGCATTTGAACGGGAAGAGGATGGCGGACATTCGTGATGCGGCGGGGAGGCGTCAGGGGTTACTGGGATTGCAGCTTCATGGGGGACAGGTCATGGATGTCGAATTCAAGTCCGTGGAATTGTTAAAGACGTCCGCCAAGCGACCGATGCAGGAAGGAAGCGCGGGCAAGGCTGCGGCTGCGCTGCCGCCGGTGGTGCCGGACGGGGCGGAAGTGATCAAGCTGGCCGACGGATTCAAATTCACCGAGGGTCCGGCACGGGGTATTGATGGCCGGATATATTTTTCCGATATCCCGAATGAACGGATACACGTGCATGATCCCGCGAGCGGGATGACAGAGGTGTTCCGGGAGAACACCGGGCGCGCCAATGGATTGATGTGGACCCCGCCGGGAGCTCTGATTGCCTGCGAAGGAGGGAATCGCCGCTTGAGTCGCCAGGCCGGGAATGAGGTGGTGACGCTCGCGGATTCCTATAAAGGGAAGAAACTCAACAGTCCCAATGACCTTGTGTTGGACGGCACGGGAGGAGTTTACTTCACCGATCCCCGCTACGGTTCGGAAGAAGGGAGGGAGATGGAAGTGATGGGCGTCTATTATTTGCCGCGCCGTGGCGAGCTGGCGCGCGTTGTCGAGGACCTGGCGAAGCCCAACGGGTTGATTTTCTCGCCTGACGAAACGATTCTCTACATTGCCGACCCCGGAGCGGAAACGATCTGGGCTTACGATGTGGTTGACCCGGGCGGCTTGACGAACAAGCGCAAGTTCGCGGGTGTGGGCAGCGATGGGATGACAGTCGATGCGCGGGGGAACGTCTACTGCACTTTTGAGGGGGACGTCTGGATTTTTTCTCCGCAGGGCGAGGAAGTGGGACGCATCACTCCTCCGGAGAAACCGTCCAACGTGACATTTGGGGGACCGGACGGGAAGACGCTCTATATCACGGCGCGCAAAGGCTTTTACAGTGTGGAGTTGAACGTGAAGGGCGGGTGAGGGCGCCTTGGCTTGCAGGCGGCGGACGACACGGAGCGCGGCGGACGACACGGAGGTCGCCCCTCCGTCTCAGATTTGCCGGAGGGCTCTGCTCCCGCAGGGCGCGCGATCACCGTTTCTTCCCGCTGATCTTGGCCCAGGCGTCGCGCAGGGTGACGGTGCGGTTGAAGACCGGTCTTTCCGGGACGAAATCCTGCTCGTCGACGCAGAAATAGCCGAGGCGTTCGAACTGGACGCGGTCGCCCGGCTGGGCGGCTTTGAGGGACGGTTCCAGTTTGCAGCCGGAGAGCACTTCGAGGGAGTCCGGGTTCAGGTAATCGAGGAAGGTCTTGCCTTCTTCGGCGGCATCCGGGTTTTCCGCGGTGAAAAGTCGGTCGTAAAGGCGGACCTCGGTATCGAGGGCGTGCCCGGCGGAGACCCAGTGCAAGGTCGCTTTGACTTTGCGTCCGTCGGGCGCGTCACCGCCCTTGGTGGCTGGATCGTAAGTGCATCGGAGTTCGACGACGTTGCCGTCGTCGTCTTTCACCACTTCCGTGCAGGTGATGAAGTAAGCGTATCGGAGGCGGACTTCGCGCCCGGGGGCGAGACGGAAAAATTTCTTCGGCGGATCCTCCATGAAGTCGTCCTGCTCCAGGTAAAGCACGCGTGAAAACGGGATCTTTCGGTTCCCGGCTTCCGGGTCTTCCGGATTGTTGACGGCTTCCAGTTCTTCGGATTTGTCCTCGGGATAGTTTTCGATGACGACTTTCAAGGGTCGAAGCACGGCCATGACCCGCGGGGCGCATTTGTTAAGATCTTCTTTGACGCTGTGTTCCAGGAGCGCGATGTCGGAGACGCTGTTGAATTTGGTGACGCCGACACGAGTGCAGAAGTCGCGGATGGCTTTCGGAGTGAATCCGCGCCGGCGGAGACCGGAGAGCGTGGGCATGCGGGGATCATTCCAGCCATGAACGTGGCCCTCCTGGACCAGCTGGAGCAGCTTGCGCTTGCTCATGATGGTGTAAGTGAGATTGAGCCGGGCGAATTCGTACTGGCGTGGCCGGCTCGGGACGGGGAGGTTTTCAATGAACCAATCGTAAAGGGGACGATGGTTTTCGAACTCGAGGGTGCAAATGGAGTGGGTGATGTGTTCGATGGCATCGGACTGCCCATGCGCGAAATCGTAGATCGGGTAGATGCACCACTTGTCTCCGGTGCGATGGTGCGATTGGTGGAGAATGCGGTAGAGGACCGGGTCGCGCATGTTGAGGTTGGGGTGCGCCATGTCGATTTTTGCGCGCAGCACTTTTTCGCCGTCCTTGAACTCACCGTTTCGCATCCGCGCAAAGAGGTCGAGATTCTCCGGGATGGCGCGATCCCGGTAAGGGCTGTCTTTCCCCGGATCCGTCAAGCTGCCGCGATGCGCGCGGATTTCATCGGCGCTGAGATCTTCGACGTATGCTTTTCCCGCCTCAATAAGATGAACGGCCCATGCGTAAAGCTGGTCGAAATAATCCGAAGCGAAATAGAGGTGTTCACCCCAGTCGAATCCCAGCCAACGGATATCCTCCACGATGGAATCGACGTATTCCTGTTCCTCCTTGGTCGGGTTGGTGTCGTCGAAGCGGAGATGGCAGCGGCGGTTGGATCCTTCCTGGGCGATCCCGAAGTTGAGGCAGATAGACTTGGCGTGACCGATGTGGAGATAGCCGTTGGGTTCCGGGGGAAACCGGGTGATGACCGCGCCATCGTGGGTCTTCTCGGCGATATCTTTGGCGATGATTTCGCGGATGAAATCGGTTTTTTCCGATGGCTCGGGTGTTTCGCTCATAGGGCTTCGCTACGCTCAGCAGATTCGGGGTTCAGGGTTCAGGGTTCAAAGTTAAAATGGAAGAGTGGATGGCGAGCAGAGGGAAACCTCGTGCTCTCAGGGCTCAATGCGTCATTTTTTCCGGCACTGGACACCAGACTAACCGCCCTCGCCCTGCCTGAGAAGCCAAGCGCGCGTCCTAGACCGCTTTGGCAACGGGGAGCTGTGGCGGGAAGGGAGGCGCTTCCGGGCTGCGCACGGGGACGAATCGGTCCCGGGCGTATTCCCGGAGCTGCCGGATCTCCTCGCGTCTGGAAATGGAGAGGGGAACCGTGGCCGCGATTTCCCGGAGGATGAGATCAGTGGTGAGGGGCTGTTTGAGGTGCAGGGCGGTATAGAGTCCGGAGACCACGACTTGCTCGATCTCCGCACCGCTGAAACCGTCCGAAGCCGCGGCGAGCCCCGGCAGGTCGAACTGCGCAGTATCCTGTTTGCGGAGGGAGAGATGGATTCGAACAATGATTTCCCGCTCTGCGGTGTCAGGGAGATCCACGAAGAAGACTTCATCGAAACGGCCTTTGCGCAGCAATTCGGGGGGGAGGGCCTGGAGATTGTTGGCGGTGCCAACGACGAAGACGCCGTCTTTCTTTTCCTGGAGCCAGGTTAGGAAGCTGCCGAAGATACGCATGCTGGTGCCGCCGTCGGCTTCACTGCCTTGTGCAGAACCGGTGGCGAAAGCTTTCTCCAGTTCGTCGATCCAGAGGACGGTGGGCGCGAGGGATTCCGCGAGCTTGAGGGCTTTGCGGAAATTGTTTTCGGATTCGCCGATGAATTTGTTGTAGAGACTGCCGGCATCCAGCTTGAGGAGGGGGAGGCTCCACTGCCGGGCGATGGCTTTGGCGGCGAGGGATTTGCCACAGCCCTGCACACCGACGAGCAGGATGCCTTTGGGTGGCGAGAGATTCACCGCTTTGGCTTCTTCGCTGAATCCGATGGCGGCGCGCTCGAGCCAGGCCTTGAGATTATCAAAACCGCCGAGTTCATGATGGTTGTCGGCGGCGGGAAAATATTCCAGAAGACCGCTGTCGCGAATGAGCCTGGCTTTTTCTTCGTGGATCCTGGTGATGTCCGATGCATCGAGGCGGCCGTCCTCGAGGATGGCGCTGACAATACGCTGGCGTGCTTGATTGAGAGTGAGTCCACTGAGAGCGTCGAGCAGCGGCGCTTTTCGCTCATCGTTAACTTCAATGCTGAAACGATGATCTCGGCGCAGGGATTCAAGGGCGGCGGTGAATACACCGTCGATTTCTTCTTTGCCGGGCAGGGGAAGATCGAAGTGGACGACTGACTGATTGATTTCAGGGGGCAGCTTGATGCGCGGGCCGGCGAGGACGAAGCAGGAGCGCGAGCGGGTGAATTTGTGGAGGACGTTGCGGAACTGACGGGAGACGGCGGGGTCCTCCAGGTAATGGGCGAAGTCGTAGAGGAGGAAGATGCCGTCGACGGTGAGGTCCTCGATGTGGCGGAGGGCGAGGAGGGGGGCGTTGGTGCTGGCGAGGAGAGCGTGTTTGGAGGGGGTGCGCGCCAGGCCATCGGCAATGGACCAGGTAAAGAGGGGAAGCTCGAGTTCGGCGGCGGCGGTCTTGAGGAGGGATTGGAGCCTGGGTTCCTCGGCAGTTTCGGCGGCGATAGCGGGGTGATACGAGAGAATAAGGGTCTTGAGTTCGTGGAGACTGTCGAGCCGCTGCATAATCTTAGAGGTGAGTATAATTTTTATACCCACCGAAATCAAGCGGCTTTGTAAGAAAGAGGATAGGGACGCCTGCGGGCGGGGCGATGCTGCGCTGTGGACACAAAAAAGCCCCACCCTTTCCGGTGGGGCCCTCGGGAAAAAAAGCTCAGATTCGCCGCCCGATCAGAACGTGACGGCGATCGCCGTGATCAGGCTGAGGTCGTTGGAATCAACCCCCGGAGCGGGCCGGTTGTCGTAGCTGTTCCGGAGGTAGGTATTCAGACTGAGGTTGCCGGCGAGCTGCGTTTCCAGCCCGACTGCGGCGTTGATGATGTAATTGTCGAAGTCCTCCAATTCCGGGAGGTATTCGACCGATTCCCAGACGCGCATCGTATCGTTGAGCTGGTGGCTGAAACCCTGGGCGACCCGCACCGTGAGGTAATCATCCTTAACGCCGCCCACCTTTTCAAAAATGTAGCCCGGGCCGGCTTCCACGTTAAAGGTCGTGGTATCGTTCTTGATGAAGAAGTGGCCGAGGCTGGCCGCGACGGTGACACGGTGATCGATTGCCGCGACGTCGTCGTAAAGGAACCCGGTGAAGAGACTTCCGTAGGTCCGGTCGTTGGCGAATTTGTGCTTCAGGTCCGCACTGGCGTAAACGTTTTCCAGGGTGGTGGCGTCTTCGACTTCACCGTAAGCGCCGCCGACGGCCAGAGTGAGAATATGTTTCGCGGTCTCGCGGAAAGTGGCGACATCGCCGCTCAGGGTAAGGTTATCGCTGTTGCCCTTGTTCAGACTGAATCCGACTTGCGCCGTCGTATTCCAGTCGTCGGCAGCCTTGGCACTGCCGCCCTTGGTGACCGGGGCCAATTCCGCGACTTCGCCGAGGGCATAGGAAAGCGAAGAGATCACACTGAGATCGTTCTTATCAATCCCTGCGGGCACGTCGCTGTCGTAGCGGTTGCGGCCCACGAGATTGATGCTGAGGCGATCGGTCAGCCGGGTCGATATCCCGACCTCGGCGTTGAGGATGTAATTTCCGAACTCTTCCAGTTCCGGGAGATACTCCACCATCTGCCAGATCGAGGTCCGGTCGTTGAGCTGGTGGGTGAAGCGTTCTGCGAGGCGGAGGCTCCAGTAATCCCTGCTGAGACCGGCCTGATCCTCCCAGCTGTATCCCGCGCCGGCTTCGAGAGCCAGGGTGGTGCGGTCGTTCTTGATGAGGTAATACCCCAGCGTGGGGATCACCGCGACCCGGTAATCGAGATCGGCGAGATCGTCATTGAGGAAATCCCCGACCAGGCCGAGATACATCCGGTCGCTGATAAGTCGATTGTACTGGGCGAAGCCGTGGTACCGGGAAGCCGTCTTTTCGCCTTCGGTCTCGCCGTAAGTCAGGTCGCCGCCGAGCCGAAGCTCATTCATGTCCCAGGCTCTTTCGGCCAGGAAATCCGCGTTGAGCAGGAGGGTATCGGAGTTGCCCCGGGTCAGGGAGAATCCCAATCCGGCCCGCGCATCCCAGAGGCTGACGTCCTCCTCTGCGACCGCACCGGCGACCGGAGCCTTGGAGACGGCTTCGCCCATGCCGGCGTCACCGGCGAAAGCGGCGGTAAGCGCAAGCGACGGCGCGATACCGAGGACTGCGAGGAATGAAAGGTAGGGTTTTGCACCACGGGTGTTGATCATAGTTTTCATCGGATTGGTTTTCTATAGCTTGTTAGCGGCGGTAGAATCTTTC
The DNA here is from genome assembly GCA_024638765.1 of Verrucomicrobiales bacterium. Lineage (GTDB taxonomy): Bacteria > Verrucomicrobiota > Verrucomicrobiia > Verrucomicrobiales > DEV007 > JAHEJT01. The sequence continues at coordinate 4,819 of JAHEJT010000067.1, read as the reverse complement.
TCGTCTGGTATTGTGGTTTAAAAGTTTGTTGCGGTTCTCGTTTTTCTAATAACCCGGGAATGGCGGGAGAATGCTTCAAAAGTCTTTCTTTGTCAACCCAGTTGCTCGGCGGGAAGGGAAGATCACGCGAAGTTTCCAAGAGTCAGATTTGCATGTTTCGGGGCGAAATGGGGGGTAATGAGGGGAAAATTTTGAAAATTATAGAAAATAAGAGACCCCCTTTTTCCCTTCGCCGAGGCGGTCATCTGACGCCTTTCCTCCTCTGGGGGATCCGTGGCATGCTCCTTTGCCGGCCCGGACTCCGGGAATCCTCATGTGCCAGCATCGTCAATTTCGCGGTCTCATCCCCCTGCGGCGCGTCGTGCCGGCGCGCTGCCTCGGAGTCTTGCTCCTTGCCGGGACCTGCCCGGCGCCCGGGGCCGATCAGCCGGAGCGGGACGCCAAAGATCCGGCCGGGCTCGCGGAGAAGTTACCCGCGATCCGGCCCCTCGAACCGAGTGAAGCGCTTGGGTCGTTCCGGACGCTTCCCGGGTTTCGCGTCGAACTGGTAGCGGCGGAACCGTTGATCCGGGATCCTGTCGCCATCGATTTCGATGCCCGCGGCCGGATCTTTGTGGTCGAGTTTCCCGAATACAATCAAAAGTACGTGCGCGACGAGGTAACCGATCGCGGCCGGGTCCGTATGCTCGAGGATACAGACGGGGACGGGCGCATGGACCGGAGCACGATTTACGTCGACAACCTGAGTTACGCCACTGCGGTCGCCTGTCATGACGGCGGCGTTTTCGTAGGTGTCACGCCGGATATTCTTTACTGCAAAGACACGGATGGGGACGGCGTGGCCGACATCCATCGCGTGGCGCTGACGGGCTTTGCCCATGCCCCCGGCCGGGCCGGACAGGCGCAGTTAAACTCGTTTCGCTGGGGCCTCGATAATCGCTTTCACGTCTGCACCAACCTTTCGGGAGGGAATGTGCGGCGGGCCGGCGACCGGGAAGCGGTCCCTGTCAACGTCCGCAACCGGGACATCCGCTTCGATCCCCGCACCCTGGAATTTGAAGCCACCAGCGGCGGCGGGCAACACGGGATGTCCTTCGACGACTGGGGGCGCAAGTTCACGAGCAAGAACAGCGAACCGTTCCGGTTGATTCATTACGAGGAGCGCTATCTGCAGAATAATCCTTACCTGAAAGCGCCGGCGCCCGCGGTCGAAATCACCGAGGCGCGCAAATACACCAAGCTGTTCCGGATTAGCGGGGACGAGCCCTGGCGTGTCCTGCGCACGCGCATGCGCGCGCAAGGACTCTTCGCGGGTCCCGTCGAAGGACCGGAGGGCACGGCGGCGCCTTCCGGATATTTCACGGCCGCGACCGGGGTCACGGTCTACCGGGGAGACCAATGGCCCGAAGAATTCCGCGGGGACGCCTTCGTCGGTGAAGTGGCGAGCAACATCCTTTACCGGGCCGAGCTGGAGCCGGACGGGGTGGGACTGGTGGCGCGGCGAGCGGATGCGGGCCGGGAGTTTCTCGCTTCCACGGACAACTGGTTCCGGCCGGTGCAACTGGCGAATGGTCCCGACGGCGCGCTCTACGTCCTCGACATCTACCGTTTCCTCATCGAAGGGGCGGCCTTTCTTCCGCCGGAGGTGCTCCGCCATATCGAGGTCACCGGGGGAGTGGATCGAGGGCGCATTTACCGCATCGTCTTCGGCGACAAATCGCCGGGGCCGCCGCCCGACCTGGAGTCGATGCCGTCTTCACAGCTGGTGAACTTGTTGGAGCATCCGAATGCCTGGCACCGGGAGACGTCGGCCCGGCTGCTTTACACGCGCCAGGATCTCAGCGTGGTCGAATCGTTGCGGGCCCTGGCGGGCGCATCTGAATCGGCGCTCGGGAGAATGCATGCGCGTTACACCTTGCAGGGCTTGGTGAAGCCGGACGAGGAAGTGGTGCTGGAGGCGTTGCACGATTCGGACCCTCGGGCGCGAGTGCATGCCTTGCGGCTGGCCGAAGACCTCGCGCCGGCTTCCGAGGCCGTCGCGGATGCGATCCATGCCCTCACACGGGACCATGATCTCACGGTGCGTTACCAGGCTGCATTTTCCCTGGGCGCATTATCGGGACCCGGAAAAGTGCGCTCCGTGCGCGCGGTGCTCCAAGCAGAAGGCGAGAATCCATGGATGCAATTGGCGGCCCTCAGCGCGGCCGGCGCGGAGATCGGGACGTTGTTCCTCGAGTTATTAAAGGAGGAATCTTTTCGCAAGGCCGGCCACGGAGACGCGATCCTCGTGAAGCTGGCAAGCCAGCTGGCACAGGCAGATGACCGCGAAGATCTTCAAGCCGCCCTCAACGCACTGGAGGCCCTGGTATCCACCGATGCCGATCTCGTGAATAAAATCGTGCGCGCCCTGCTGGAAAACTGCGGGCAGGCGACCCGGCGCTGGTTGGCTGGATCCGGGCATGCAACCGTCGATCAAGTGCTCACGCAGACGCTGGAGCGGGCGCGTGCCACGGCTTTCGACGAAAAGAAAAGCGATTCCAGCCGGGCGGCGGCGATCCGCGTCCTGGGGCTCTCGGATTTCAAGACTATCGCGTCCCCATACGGGGGCCTCCTGAAATCCCGGCAGCCGCGCGCCGTCCAGTCGGCCGCGTTGACGACCCTGGGGCGCTTTTCCGGAGATGCCCCGGCCCGGATTCTTCTCGATGCCTGGCCGGGATTAAGTCCGGCCCTCCGGGCGCGCGCGCTCGAAATTCTCTCCACGCGCGCCGAGTGGGCCCACCTTTGTCTCGCGGCCCTCGAGGACGGCACCGTCAACCGCGGGGAGTTCGGCAGCGCCCTGATCACGTCGTTCCGTGAATACCCGGATGAAAAGGTGCGCCGCCGTGCGCGTGCGCTCTTTTCGGAGGCGCGTTTCCAGGAGCGGACCCGCGTCTCGGATTCTTACCGGGAGTCATTGAAATTGTCCGGCAACGTGACACGAGGAAGGGAAGTGTTCTCCCGGGTTTGCGCCGCGTGTCATCGGCTTGAAAAGGTCGGGGTCCATCTCGGGGCGGACCTGTCGGCGATTGGCGCGCAAGGGGCGGAAACGATCTTGTTGCACATTCTCGATCCCAACCGCGACGTGAAACCGGAGTTCGTCGTCTACACCGTAACGACCGACGAAGGCCTGACGCATGCGGGATTGATTGCGGAGGAATCGGCCAATGGCATCACCCTGCGGCGGCTGGACGGTTCGGAGGTCGAAATTTTGCGCGTGCACATTGAGGGAATGAACAGCCTGGGAATTAGCTACATGCCGGAGGGGCTCGAAGCCCAGGTGGATGTCGAAGCCATGGCTGATTTGCTGGCTTACCTCGAGACCATGCGGTGACCAGGGCATGTCCGGGCTTGTGCGCGTCCTCCTTTATTCGGACACTTGGAGTTATGAAACGACGTGTCTTTATTCTGGCTGCCTCCCTTTGCTGGGCGCTTTCCACCATGGTTTGGGGGCAGGAAACCATCCGGATTGGCATGATCGGGCTCGATACTTCGCATGCCATCGCGTTCACCCGTATTCTCAACGACCCGGCGAACAAAGACCACGTCCCAGGCGGCAAAGTGGTCGCGGGGTTCGTGGCGTCCAGTCCGGACATCGAGCAAAGCGTCTCGCGCGTGGACGGTTATGTCGAAGAACTGAAGAGCAAGTGGGGCGTCAAAATGCACGATTCCATGGAGGCGATGTGCCGGGACGTGGATGCGGTCATGGTGGAGAGTCTCGACGGGCGCCCGCACCTGGCACAGGCGCGGGCGGCGATCGAGGCGGGGAAACCGGTGTTCGTCGACAAGCCGATGGCCGGATCGCTGCGTGATGCGGCGGAAATTTTTCGGCTCGCGGCTGCGCACAAAGTTCCCTGTTGGAGCGCTTCGAATTTGAGATTCCATCCCGGGGTCGTGGCGGCGGCGACCGGAGATTACGGTGAAGTCACCGCCGCGCTATCCTTCGGCCCGGCGCCGACGGAAGAGCATCATCCGGATTTATTCTGGTATGGGATTCATCCGGTCGAGGCGCTTTTCACCGTGATGGGCCCAGGCTGCCGCACGGTGACGCGGGCCTACACCGAGGGCACGGACGTGGTGACGGGAGTCTGGGAAGGCGGGAAACTCGGGACTGTCATCGGGCTCAGAGATGGGAGGCGCGGATACGGGGTCAAAGTGTTCGGGACTAAGAAGATTGTGGAAGAATCCGCAGGCGGGGCTTATCCGCAACTGCTCACCGAAGTGCTCGCCTTCTTCCGCAGCGGAGTGCCTCCCGTCACGCCCAAGGAAACTCTGGAAATCTTCGCTTTCATGGAGGCGGCGGACGAGAGCAAGCGGCTGGGCGGGGCGCCAGTCGATATTGCGAAGATATTGGAACAGGCGGGGGTTCCGACGGTAGTCGGGCGAAGGTAGGGCGACGGTTTATCCCGCTGCGTGCCTTGTGAGAGGGCACGTCGTGGGGGGAGTTGGAGAACGAGTCTCCAGACTCGTTCTGAACGAACCGGGAGGTTCGTTCTCCGGCGGCTCCGCGGGACGCGTCGCCCCACCCGCTTCGCGCCTTGCGAGAGGGCACGTCGTGGGGGGAGTTGGAGAACGAGTCTCCAGACTCGTTTTGAACGAACCGGGAGGTTCGTTCTCCGGCGGCTCCGCGGGACGCGTCGCCCCACCCGCTTCGCGCCTTGCGAGAGGGCACGTCGTGGGGGGAGTTGGAGAACGAGTCTCCAGACTCGTTCTGAACGAACCGGGAGGTTCGTTCTCCGGCGGCTCCGCGGGACGCGTCGCCCCACCCGCTTCGCGCCTTGCG
>JAHEJT010000233.1 GCA_024638765.1 Verrucomicrobiales bacterium | reverse complement strand
GAATACGGCAGCAGCCGCGGCGCGGTGACCCTGTGGTTTTTGACGCAGGCGGCCCTGGCGGTGAGCCAGGGAGAGAAGTACGCGGTGGGGGGGTAGGGGGAGGCGGCTGCGCCGCAGTTAATAGTGATTAGAAGCTATCCCAAAAAAGAAATCCCCTCACCCTAACCCTCTCCCCAGGGGAGAGGGGATCGTGGAATCAAGGGTTTGGGGAATGATGGTGACGAAGGAATCATCGATCGCATTAATAATGGGATAGCTTCTAGTTAATAGTGAGCAGTGAGCAGTGAGTTCTGTGAGTGTGATGCAGGCGTTTATCCCACCTGCGGTGGGTTGTCTATGCTGGACGCATAGATACCTCGCTGCGCGATCTGCAGGAAGGCCTCGCATCTATCCGAGCGCTTCGCGCCAAGCAGTCGCCTGCATTTTGAAAGGATCGCAGGCGACTGCTCAGCGCAGAGCGCGATTCAATTGGGCGAAGCCAGAATGCAGAGCCTGCCGGAGGCAGGATACACCCTGCGTCACACTGGCGCTGTCCGGCTGACACGCTCGCGGAAGACCTGGACATCAGGTTGCATATTAGCGCTTGACGTTATTAACGGTATCCGTTATTATTTATTGGTGATCGCTGGATTTGCCGATCGTGAGACCGAGCGGTTGTTCATGGAGCGGCGTAGCCGCAAGTACCCGCCCGACATCCGACGAGTGGCGTTGCGAAAGCTGGCGCAATTGGACGCGGTCACCGAATTACAACAATTGGCGGTGCCCCCGGGTAACCGGCTGGAGAAACTGAAAGGAAACCGAAAAGGCCAGTACAGCATTCGAATCAATGATCAATGGAGAATCTGTTTCCGTTGGCGCGAGAGTGAGCCGCACGAGGTCGAGATCACCGATTATCACTAAAAATAGAGAAGAGAAGACACGCGACCATGAAAAGAAAACCGAAAGCGGAACCGCCAATCCATCCTGGTGAAATACTCCTTGAGGACTTTATGAAGCCGCTGGGATTGAGCCAATATCGGGTGGCGAAAGACATCGGCGTGCCCCCGCGCCGGATCAACGAACTCGTCCACGGCAATCGCGGCATCTCCGCCGACACCGCGCTGCGGCTGGAGCGCTATTTTACATGGCCCGCCCAGGTCTGGCTCAATCTCCAGGCACGTTACGACCGAGAAGTCGCAGCGGAGGGCATGGAGAAAGAGTTGGCCGGGATCGCTCCCTGTGAGGAGATGTGAGCGACCACAGCAATCATGACACATCGCCCGCCGGTTTGGTGGTGTTAGTGTGCTGCAGGCGTTTATTCCACCTGCGGTGGGTTGTCTTTGCTGGACGCATAGATACCCCGCTGCGCGATCTGCAGGAAGGCCTCGCATCTATCCGAGCGCTTCGCGCCAAGCAGTCGCCTGCATTTTGAAAGGATCGCAGCCGACTGCTCAGCGCAGAGCGCGATTCAATTGGGCGAAGCCAGAAGCAGAGCCTGCCGGAGGCAGGATAAACCCTGCGTCACATTGCAGAGCCGAAGCGCAGATAGTGTTTATCCTCCGATCCGGAGCGACTTGAGGAGCTTATCCTGCATCGCCACGTTGCCGGCGGTCTCCTTACTGAGCATGGAGTTCACCAGGTAGAGGTTCTTGTCGACCATCACGAAGACGGCCAGGCCGCGGTACCCGGCGTGGTTTGCTTCGTCGAAGTCGGCACATTCGTAGCGCAGGATTAGCGCATCGTGGCCGTCGATCTTGGTCTTCTCGGTGGAGATTTGTTTGCCGTAGGCGCGGTTGACGACGTTGCCGGCGGCGTTCTTGTAAATGGTGTCCTTGCCGGCGAAGGTGACGGCCAGGCCCGGGAGTCTGGACTCACTGATTGTGAAGAGGAGGCCCTCGCTCTGGTGTTCGCTGACCTGCGTGGAGACCTTCCCGGCGGGCGTCTTGTCGGTGGTGGTCTTGATGGTTTCGGCCTTGTTGGGGAAGAGGACGGAGGCTTTCTTGTCGTCACTGTAAATGCGATACCAGCCGGCCTCGGGCGTTTGGGCGTGGAGTCGAGCCAAGGTTGTGATGATGCACCCCAAGGCGGCGAGGAAGGTGACGGTGAGTTTCCAATTGGTGTTCATGAGAGAGAAGCGGTTTGGTTTAACGGTGTACATTGAAGCACGGGAGCGCCGTCCACTATCCACATCCTGTCAAAATGGGCGTTAGGGCGCATCTTCTCCGAGCAAGTTTTGGAACCGCCCGGGTGCCGCGCACTATTTTTCAGATCAACTTCCCGTTTCCCAATCAAGTTGGATTAATGGCTTGAGAGCTGCGGATGCCGGTCGCAACATGAGGTTATGAAAATCTCCGGTCATACTGCGGCGGTGAAATCCGCCACCCTGATGACGACATGGTCGGCGCCGCTTCTTATCGTTGGTTGCGCAGAAATGAAACAGGAGGGGGTCTCCCGGGGCGCCGGTCGCGGTCCCGAAATGCAGAATCCATGACTTCTCTCTGGCTGACCTTGATCCCGATTGCGCTGATCGACAGCGTGACCCCGGTGCGGTTCTCGATTCTCTCGACCCTGCTGGCATCGAGCCGGCCGGTGGTGATGGGCTATGCCTTTATTTTCGGGCTGTTTACCGGGTATCTCGCGATCGGATCGCTGATCCTCTTCGGCCTGGACAAGGTGTTCGATGAATTGGCGCCCAAGCTGGAGGCGGAGTGGAATCGTCCCCCGGACTCCCTGGATTACTTCCTGCAGCTGGTGATCGGGATCCTGATCGTCGTCTTTTCCTATCGCGCCGCCAAGCCGAAGCCCAAGGTTGAAGCGAAAGCAAAGAATACGGCCGGCGCGCTGGTGCCCGTCTTTCTACTCGGCGCGATCCCGGCGTTCACGCCCACCCCGGGGATGTTGCCTTATTTTGCGGCCATCGACCAGATCCTGAAGTCGGATGACCTCAGCCGGGCGCAGATGTTCGCGACGCTGATTTTTTACTGCCTGGTGTTCCTGGTGCCGCCTTCCGCGCTGGTGCTCCTGCGCGTCGTTTCCAAGAAATGGAGCGACCGGGTTTTTGGTGCCATCGGCAATTTCTTCGCCACCTGGGGCAAAGGGGCCTTGATTGCGCTGCTAGTTCTCCTGGGACTGGTGCTGATCGTGGACGCCGTCGGAGGCTTGATCGGCCATCCCCTGATCCCGGTGTCTTAATGCCCGCCGAATTGGCGAGGCGGCCCTTGGTCACTGCGTGAGGGCTTGCTCGATGAGTTCCCAGCCCCGGGAATTGAGTTCCCGCCGCGCGCGTGGGCTTGCGACTCCCGTCATGGCAATCACGAACCGCTTTGCGCCGAGCTCCCGGGTCGCGAAATCGGTCAACCCGGTGACCACGGCGATCGCTTCCCGGTTCCAGGTCGCGTAATCGCAATAGGCGGGAGTGACGAGAGTGCCGTCCCCGGTGATGCCCACGGGATAGCCGAGAATGGTGGTCAGTTTTTCGATCGGTTTGCGCGTTTGGTGGTATTGCGCCAGCAGTTCCGCGGAGCGCTGGAAAGTCTGGGCATCGAGGCGGTCACCCGCATCGCAGGCGTTGGTGATGAAGGTGTCGACACCCTCGACATCGCCGAGGGAAGCCAGGGCGCGGATCATGACGGTCTCCTGGATGGGATCGAAGGCCTCGTCGAGGAGGAGCTTGCGGGCGAGATTGCGATCGACTTCGAGCGTTTTGAGCTGTTTGAGGTTCTCATCGAAGAGGTCCACCGAAGGGCGACTGGCAATATCGACGACGTGTTTTTCCACCAACTCTTCATCGACCAGCGTGGTGATCAGGCTCCAGGGGATGACAATGCGCGCGCCGGTCCGGCCGATGCTGGCGGTGCGAGCGACGCGATTGAGTTCGTGCTGGAGCGTCTCGTTGGTGCTGTAGGGATTGACGCCGAGGCTGACTGCCAGTTTCTGGTGGACGATATCCTGCCCGAAATAGATGCGGATGATGTTGGTTTTCGGCTGGCTCTTGTCGGTGAGTTGGCCCATGGCCTTGCCGACGCGGCTCATGAGGAGGAAAGCGCCCTTGGGCACGGCGGCGATGGTATCCACGGGCTTCTTTATCAGCTTACCGCCCACGCCGGTGGTTTCGGCGAGAGACTGCCCGCCGATGGATTCCTTGAGTTGGCCGAGATTCTCAATCTTGCGGAGCTCGGCGATGGCATGGAGTTCGCGGACCATCGCCTCGAGGAAATCGTCGCCTAGGACTTCGATGGGACCCAAGTCCGGTTCCGTGAGATCGGAGTCCACCAGGAAACGGTGGAGCATGGTATCGGTGCGGACGTCTTTCCGGACCCGGTGGTGCGGGCTTTCGAGAAGGCGGGCGGGGAGAAAGTCGGCGGCGTTGCGGACCGGAGGGGTTTCCAGGGCGCCGGGGCTGATTTCCTGGGAGAGGGCCGGGGAATTCGGCGCGGCGACCAGGAGGAGGGCCGCAAGGGCGGCCCGGCGTCCGGCCGCGGTGTCATGAAGGCGATGCGACATGTTGAAATTTTACGAGCCGGCGATGCCGGAGGCAATCATGCAGGGTGACAAGAATCGGATAGTCGTGGAGATGGGAGTGGTGGGGGTGCCGGTGTTGGAGCTTGACTCCGGAGTATGCCTAACAGATAACTCTCGAGCAATTATCCTGCTTACGACACCAATGAAGATCTTTGCCGCTTTTTGTCTTCCCGCGCTGACTGCCCTTGTGATTTCCGGGTGCGCCTCCTTGGGCGTGTCGGGAAGTTCCACCGCCAAACCCGGCGTGGATTTCACGCAGTATTCCACTTACAGCTGGTTCCCGGGAGTGGGCCGTTCCAACGACCCTCGGATCCGGTCGGCGGCGAATCTCGATGCCCAGATCCGGCGGGCAGTGGAGAGCAAGCTAGCGGCGGCGGGGTTGCAGAAAGCGGCGGCGGAATCGGCGGATCTTGGAGTCAGTTACCAGGTAGTGGTGCAGGACAAGATCACGCATGCCACTATCGACGAAAGTTTCGGGTACAACGCCGGCTGGTATGAGCGCGGCGGCGGGTCCAACGTGTCGTGGACAGCGATGAATCCCGAGCGGCGCGCCACGGTCTACGAACTGGGGTCGCTGATTGTGGACCTGGTGGATATCGCAAGGGATGAAGTGGTGTGGCGCGGTTCGGCGGAGGCGAAGATTTTCGAGGACGACACCTCCGCCGGCGACGGTTCACGCGTCGACGCTGCGGTGAACCGGATGTTCGCGGGTTTTCCGCCGAAGTGATCGGCGAGGCGGGGGGGGATTTTCTGATTCCCGATTCCGGATTGCGGCTGGTTCGTGCTGTCCCTTCCCGGAGCAGGTCTAGGAGCAACCCATCGGGCGGCGGGTCGTCGTCCTTCGCAAGACTGGCAGGTTGAAAACCTGCCCCACTTTAACCGCTGAGAGGACGCTGGAAGGACGAGCTGCGGTGCACCCGCTCGATCCGTCAACTTTATTGCCCGGTGGGACCAAGGTCTTATTGACGCCGATGTTCGATTAGATAACAATTCCCAAAAAAGGAGGGAAAATGAAAGACACGCATTCGTATTCGCTGCTGGGAATCACCCTGGTTCTCCTCGCATTGTTCGCTCCGGCCCCGGCGCAAACCGGCGCAGCCGAAAAGGCCGAGACCCTGGACACGGAAACCCTCAAACGCGGTATCGCCAATCTGCAGGCCCACGCCGATAGCCGGGAGACGCGGATCACGGAGTTGACGAATGATATCATGACTCTCGATGGGCGGATCGAGACCCGGGTCGACAAGATCGTCGAAACTCTCAAAGGAATCACCGACAGCGATCAATCGGGGACCAATGTCGCCCGGACCAAGGCGGATATCATCGAAGGATTGAAAAGATCCATCGAATATTATGACACCAAGCGCCGGGGGCTGAAGTCCGAAACCATGAAACGCGCGCCGAAAATGACCCGGGACGATCTCTTCAGCGATATCGGCGTGTTCGACGAGCGCATCGAAAAACGCATCGGGCAGATCCTCGAGCTCGCCAACTCGCTGCACACCCACGAAGACATCGACAAGTGGAAATACACTTACGACGATTCCTGGATCGGCGACGGTTATTCCCGCACTCGAAATCCCGAGTACTATCACAATCGCAAGCAGACGCAGGGCACCGAGCAAACCAAGGGCCAACTGGTCGAAGAACTCAACGGCAGCATCGATCGGATCGACAGTCGCAACCGGGACATCCGGGAGACTCTCAAGAAAGAAATTACTCCTCAATACCGCGAAATGCTCGATACCGAGCTCGAGAAAAACGAGGGCACCATCGCCGCGCGGAGAAGCCAGATCGCGGATCTCACCCTCTCAAAGCAGGGGTATGCCGAACCCATGGGCCGCACCCAAATGTCGCGGGTCGAGGATCTTATCGAGGACATGACCAAAGACCTGCGGAGAGATTTTAATGCGCTCTTTGAGAATTACGCGGAACTGAACCAGGAACGCGCCGGGCTCAAGACGATTCGCGAGCAGTTGACCAAGTATCAAGGCATGCTCAAGGAAAAGTAGCGGCGGCTTCCAGCCGCCGGATTAGTATGGAATGGCGGCAGGATGCCGCCACTACTT
>JAHEJT010000232.1 GCA_024638765.1 Verrucomicrobiales bacterium | reverse complement strand
CCCACCCAAATCGTGATCATCCCCGTGACACCCAAGGAAGAAACCCGCGAAGCCGTGTTCGAGGCCGCCGATGCACTCGCCGTGACGCTCAAGAAACATCACACCTTTCACGGATTACCCCTGCGCGTGGAAGTTGATCGACGCGATCTCGGGGGAGGCGTGAAAAACTGGGAGTGGATCAAGAAAGGGGTCCCCTTGCGGATCGAACTCGGTCCGCGCGATATCGAGAAACGATCCGTCGCTGTCAGCCGGCGAGACCGCGGCCCCAAAGAGAAAGACTTTGTCCCCAAGGAAGAATTCCTTCGCGACATATCGGAGATTCTCCAGGATATCCAATCCAATCTTCTCGAACGCGCCTCTGCGTTTCGTGACGAGCATCTCGTGCAGGTTGACAGTCTGGACGAGTTTGAAGCCTTCTTCGGCGAGGGCTCCAAGGGCGGCTTTGCGCTGGCGCACTGGGCCGGCAGCAACGAGGACGAAGAAAAACTTTCCCAGGAACTTAAGGTCACCATCCGCTGCATACCCTCGGGGGAATCTCTCCCCGCCGCCAACGAGAACGGCACCTGCTTTTACACCGGCCAGCCGAGCACGAAACGGCTCGTCTTTGCCAAAGCATATTGAGTGGCCGGCGCCCGCGACGGATCGCCAAAAACCGCCCCGCCAAGCGGGGATAATTAACTGTTACCGGTGAGCACAGCGACCCCCCCTCTCAAACTTTACATTAAGCCCGGATGCCCATGGTGCACCCAGGCGGTCGGATACCTCAATGAACAAGGCTTCCACTACGAGCCCATCGACGTCCTCTCCGATCCCGCCTCTTACGACGAAATGAAGCGTCTCTCCGGCCAGTCCCTCACCCCGACTCTTGTGGTCCACGACGGCGACCCCGGAAATCTCAAAATCCTCCCCGACTTCGGTGTCGACGAACTCATTCCCTTCCTCCGTGAACACGGCATCACACCGGAAAGAACGTGAGCATCGCGGATTCTGACAATTATATTAGTGTCCCTTCGTCTCCATTCGTGGTTGATTGAGCTGAAACCTCCTCTCTTCCATGTTCGAGATCCTCATTGTCCTGGGTATCGCCCTCTTTTCTTTCGCCTGCCGGAGCTTTGAACATCCTTTCGTCCGGAGACTCGGCGGCCTCGGCGTCCTCGTAACCACCTTCCTGATTGCCTTTTTTCTCACGGGGCAGCTGACCGCGGGCGCCCTCGCGGTCCTCGCCTGGTTTCTCTTGCCCTGGCTGGAAATTCTCACGCGCATCCGCCGCCTGCGTTTGCCATTGGACAAAAAGCTTCAGAGAAAACCGCCGCCTTCGAATCATCGCTTCCCCGATCTCGCCCAGATCACCGAAGAAGTCGAAAACCAGGGCTTCGAGTACGTGGAGGACACCGGCTGGGACTGGGACGGCGTCGACCAGTTCTTCCGCCTCTTTTATCATCCCGGAAGGAAGGAGGAAGCTGCTATCTGCCTGAGCGAGCAGGGTCCCATGGCTTTTTCTTACCTCAGCATCTCATCGCGCACCCGCGACGGACGCACTTGGCGCACGTGGAATTACCCCTTTTCTTACACCATGAAGCTTGCCCCCGAGCTGCACATGAATCGTTTCCTCACCGCGCATTCGTTCGCCGATCTTCTGGAAGAGCACCAGGCCTTCCTGGACCGCAACGAAGTCGGGGACCGCGAAGTTGTCGAAGAACAACCCCAGGAAATCTCCGGTGCCATTCAGGAGGAGATCCGCAGTCAGATTAACCACAATCTCAACACCGGCCTCATCGCGGTTTCCGGTAATGGGACCTTCCGCTATTCCTGGCGCGGTCTCTTTTTTCTCTGGACGCAGTTCGTAAAGGACATGGTCAAACTGAGTTGAGCTTCGCTCAACGCAGTTTGGGTATCGGGTATCAGGTGCCTGATATTAGGAAAGAGCCGCAGGGAACAGGGCTCCGCCTTGAGTATTGCCTTCGCATTCCGCGACCGGCTATCCTTCTAATGACGCCTGATCCCCGGGTCGCCGATATCCGATACCCGATACCTGATATCCCCCAACCTCGCTTTGAGAATTTCCGCCCCACCCGTCGACCAGGTAAACGTCGAAGAACGCGCCGCCAGGTTCACCCGGCGCTCCATCAAGACTTCCACCAAACTCGCGGGACTCAAGATGGCCGTCTCCATGATGGATCTCACCACGCTGGAGGGAGCGGACACTCCTGGAAAGGTGGCCTTTCTTTGCCGCAAAGCACTCCAACCCATGGATCCCCGGTTTCATGCGCCCCCCTGCGCCGCCGTCTGCGTTTACCCGAACCTCGTGGGCGCCGCCCGCGCTTTTCTCGAGGACAGCCGCATTCACGTGGCCTCGGTCGCCACCTCCTTCCCCAGCGGCCAGGTGCCTCTCCGCGTCAAACTCCAGGACGTCCGCTACGCGATGCAACAAGGGGCGGACGAAATCGACATGGTCATCGACCGCGGCGCCTTTCTGGCCGGCAATTACCACAAAGTCTTCGATGAAATCGCCGCCGTCAAAGAAGCCTGCGGAGGATCCGCCCACCTCAAGGTCATTTTCGAAACCGGAGAACTACAAACTTATGATAACGTCCGCCTCGCCTCCGAAATCGCCATGCGCGCCGGAGCCGACTTTATCAAGACTTCCACCGGCAAGATTTCTCCCGCCGCGACCCTGCCGGTTACCCTCGTCATGCTGGAAGCCATCCGCGACTACTTTTATGAAACCGGAGTGCGCATTGGAATGAAACCCGCCGGCGGGATCCGCACCGCCAAGGAAGCACTCCACTACCTCGTCATGCTCGCGGAAACCCTGGGGGACGCCTGGTTGACGCCCGATCTATTTCGTTTTGGCGCGAGTTCTCTGCTCACCGATGTCACCCTCCAGATCGCCAAACTGACCGACGGCAATTACCAAAACCCCGATTACCACTCCCTGCCTTAATCCGGGAGAATCAAAACCGCGAATGGACGCGAATAAACGCGAATATTATTTTCGGCGCGAGGAATCGTCGGGAGACAGATGTCCAAGCGCGGTATCCGGTCCAGCCTGAGGAAGAAAAAAATTAGCGTCCATTCGCGTCCATTCGCGATTACAAAAACTCTTCCCGTATGCCACGTATACCCAAATCCACCGCCCTGACAAAACGCGCCCCGCACGCCGAGGCGCTGGCGCTGCAGTTCGGCGACGCCTGGGCGTACGCGCCCGCCCCGGAAACCACACCGGTCACGGTCAAAGACCGTTACGACCTCTTCATCGGCGGCAAGTTCGTCAAACCCTCGTCCGGCAAATACTTTCCCTCCCTCAATCCCGCCAGCGCAAAGAAACTCACCGAGATCGCCCGGGGATCCGCCAGGGATGTGGACAAAGCCGTCGTCGCGGCGCGCGCGGCCTACGCGAAGACATGGTCGAAGATCCACCCCCGAGAGCGCGGCAAATACCTCTTCCGCATTGCGCGCATGATTCAGGAACGCGCGCGCGAACTCTCCATCCTCGAAACCATGGATGGCGGTAAGCCGATCCGGGAGAGCCGCGACATCGATATTCCTCTCGTCGCGGCCCATTTCTTCTATTACGCCGGCTGGGCCGACAAACTCGATTACGCATTTCCAGGAAAAACACCCAACCCAATCGGGGTCGCCGGACAGGTCATCCCCTGGAACTTTCCTCTCCTCATGGCGGCTTGGAAACTCGCCCCCGCCCTGGCCTGCGGCAATACCGTGGTGCTGAAACCGGCGGAAACCACTTCCGTCACCGCGATGCACCTCGCAGAGATTATCCGCGAGGCCGGCGTCCCGGACGGGGTCGTCAATATCGTCACCGGGCCGGGCGATACCGGCGCCGCCCTCGTCAATCATCCAGGCATCGATAAGATCGCGTTCACCGGATCGACAGAAGTGGGAAAACATATCGCCAAAACGCTGGCCGGAACCAGCAAGACTCTCACGCTCGAGCTCGGAGGGAAAGCCGCCAACATTATCATGGAAGACGCTCCGCTGGATCAGGCCGTGGAAGGAGTCATCAACGGCATCTACTTCAATCAAGGCCACGTCTGCTGCGCGGGCAGCCGCCTGCTTGTCCAGGAAAGCGTCTATCCGAAGGTGCTTCGCAAACTCACCGACCGGATAGAAACGCTCCGAGTCGGCGATCCCCTCGACAAGAATACCGACGTCGGCGCCATTAATTCGAAGGAACAACTCGGACGCATCGCGGAACTCGTCGATTCCGGCGTCGCCGAGGGCGCCGATCTCGTCCAATCGAATTGCCGCCTTCCTTCGAAAGGATACTGGTTTAAACCGAGCTTTTTCACAGGAGTAACCGCTTCCCATCGGGTCGCGCGTGAAGAAATTTTTGGTCCCGTTCTTTCCGTGATGACCTTTCGCACACCGGCGGAGGCCATCGACCGCGCCAACAACACCTGTTACGGACTCAGCGCCGGTATCTGGACGGACAAAGGCAGCAAGATCTTCAAAATGGCGGGCGCGCTCCGCGCGGGAGTGATCTGGGCCAACACGTTCAACAAGTTCGATCCCACCAGCCCCTTCGGCGGGTACAAGGAGAGCGGCTTCGGCCGGGAAGGCGGCGTCCAGGGCCTCATGCCCTATTTGAGGGTCTAATCTCCGGCTCCGCCGGGATGTGGCCCCGTCGGCCCGCCGCGGGGCGTCGGGGCTACTGTCCGCGGGGAGCACCGCCGACCCCGGCATTCTAACAATTACGAAAAACCGCCCCGGTTCCGCCCGAGACCCATTTCTCGTTTCCCCCCCTTTTTCTGAACGAAATTTTCCCGTTTCGCGTCTAACATATCCCGGCGCCGCGAGTCTTTTCCTGGGAGCCTGGAGAGAGCACGCCATCGCGCCCGCCGCTATCGACACAACCACATGGAGGAGAAGGGGAAACACCGCATGAATCCGCGGGCCACGGCGCAGCCTTCGCTGTTTCGATGCCTGGCCTGTGCCTTCCTGCTTTCCATGCCCACGCTCCCGGCCCTCCGCGCGGAAGAAACCGCCGACACCGCTTCACTTAAGCGCTTCACCGATTTTAAACAAGCGGTCGCCCACGCCAAACCCCGCAGTCTCCACATCTTCATCGCCGCAATGCTTGAGGGAGACGCCGGGAGCGAACGACTCGCCTCCGCTCTCCAGGACACCGGCCTTTATCTTAACGCGCAGAAAACCGTGCTTTACGAATACCGCATTCCCGACGCCGGCCGCGCGACTTCCTTTCGCGCTCATTTCGAAATCGAGGGGGAAGAATTTCCCGTCGTGATTCTCACGGATCCATCGGGCAAACCGCTGGCACATAAGACCGGCCCGGTTTCGGAAGATGATTACTATACCTTCGTCGAGACCACCCTCGACAAGAGCGCCCTCGTGCTCCCTCAGAGAATTCAGCTGAAACGGCAATTGTCGGCGGTTCTCCAGGACGCCAAGAGCGGGCGCGAGAAATACCGGACCCCCATGCGGACCTGGACGCTCATCACCGGGGAAGAGTTCGTGGCCGCGGTCGTCGAGTCCACGGGGAGCAAAGTGGTTTTCGAGAAAGAAGACGGGGAATACCTGACGGTTCCGGCGATGCAGTTGGGGAGAAACGATTTCAAATACCTGGAAGAGCATCTCAAGGCCGGCCAACAGGAGGGCGGCTCTTGAAGCAGTCCGTCAGCCCTCATCGCCGTTACAAATTCGCCATCAATTTATACTAGCATGCTTGTTAACCCCAGGTAAGATGACAATCCGATGCCGTGTCCGATCAGGGGACACGCCCATCGCACACAGCTTCATGAGCTCAATCACACACCGCCCGCGCCTTTGCCTCCTGCTTCTCGCCGGGCTCGCCGCCCTGGCGATTGCCTTCCACGCCAAAGCCGAGACCGCGCGGGGTGAACCGGTCCCGCCGAAGGTCTTTGCCGACCTCGACGAGGCCGTGGCCCACGCAAAAGACACCGGGAAACGCATCTTCATGGCCTGCATCTTGCGGGGAGACGCCGACAGCAAGAAACTGGACGAGCTGCTGAGCCTGAACTCGATCTACCTCTCCGGAGAAACCGTCGCAGTCTACGCCTATCGCGTCCTCGATGAAAGGCGGGTCGACAACTTCAGAAGACATTTCAAAGTGGTCGGCAACGGGACCCCCATCGTGGTGGTGGCCGATTCCTGGGGCAAACCGCTCGCCTCCAAGACCGGTCTCCTCGAAGCAAAGGAATATACCGCCTTTGTGAAAGAGACCGCCGGCGACGACGCGGTGAAAATTCCTCCCGAAGGCATGTTCGACCTGGAAGCCGGAGGCGGACTCGTCGGATCGGAAGATCTCACGGAAGTCAGGGTCTGGACGCAAATCAACGGGCGCAAATTGAAGGCTTCCCTCGTGGAGGCGAAGGGGAATAAGGGCGTCTTCCGGACCCCGGAAGATAAGACCTACGAGATCCCGTTCAATTACTTCATCCCCGCGGATGTCGAATTTCTCAAAGAGCACGTCCCCAGCATGGAAACGCCATCGGCTTTCGAGGGGATCTAGGGGGATCGCCCGCGGTGCCGCAGACCACGCTCTTACGAGCGCGGCTACATTTTCAGCGGAGACAAAGTAGCCGCCTTCGTAAGAAGGTGGAGTTCAGTGGCTAAAAAGGAGCCGCCCGGCATGAGTGCCGCAGA
>JAHEJT010000066.1 GCA_024638765.1 Verrucomicrobiales bacterium | reverse complement strand
TGGAGAGTGATTAGTGTTCGGTGTTCGGTGTTCGGTGTTCGGTGTTCAGGGTTCAGGGTTCAGGGTTCAGGGTTCAGGGTTGGGTGTGATTCAAAGTTATGCTCGACGCGTTCGCAACCGGGGCGGTAGGCGGGGGTTTCATTTCTTGAATTCACGTTGGTCGTGTTATGAAAGCCCTGCACCCCTCTCGGCAAAGGGACCGGTTTGTACCCGGTCGAAAACCTGGTCTCTGTAATTGCCTGTGCCCGGTCATTTGCGGGACGTTGTTGCTGACGCAGAGCGCATTGGAACTGCGCGCGGCACCGCCGCCGCAGGCCCCGAATATCCTCGTGATCCTCTCCGATGACGCGGGTTATGCGGATTTCGGTTCGCAGCCCGGTTCCCCGGATTTCGACCTGATTACCCCGCGCATCGATTCGATCGCTGCGGCGGGTGTGCGATTCTCCAGCGGATATGTTTCCGGAGCCGTCTGCGCCCCGACCCGTGCGGGATTCATGACGGGGAAGTACCAGCACCGCTTTGGATTTTCCAACAATCCCAATCCGCAGTTGGGAGACACGGGCCTGGCGGTCGACCAGGTGACGATTGCGGACAACATGAAGGCGCTGGGTTACCGCACCTACTGTATCGGCAAATGGCATCTTGGTAGCGCGCCCCAGTATCATCCCAACGTGCGCGGGTTCGATGAATTCCTGGGATTTCTCGAGGGCGCACGCAGTTATTTTTCGCTGGGCACGCCCGGACCGCTTTTGCGGATCGAGCGCAACGGGGCGTCCGAGTTCCCCGGGGGCGAACCTGGGACGCTTTACACCACGGATCTTTGGGGGGATGAAGCGGCTGCTTACATCGATGATCATGTCCTCAATCACGCCGGGACGCCTTTTTTTATGTACTTGAGCTTTAACTCGGTGCACACGCCCATGGATGCGGATCCGGTGCGACTGGCGGATCCGCGGGTGCAGGCGGTGATCAACGATCCCGCACATCCTCAGCGACAGGAGCTGGCGGCGATGACGCTGGCTATGGACGAGAACGTGGGAAAGGTCCTTGATCGCCTCACCCTGCATGGGATTGAAAACAACACCCTGGTCGTTTTCTTCAATGACAACGGCGGGGCGGAGGGCAGCAATTCCTCCGACAACGGGGTTCTGAGGGGCAGCAAAGGATTCTTGTGGGAGGGAGGCATTCGCGTGCCATTTTTCGTCAAATGGCCGGCGTGCATTCCCGTGGGCCAGGTGATCGATGAGCCGGTGATCCAGCTGGACTTGCTGCCCACCTGCGTGGCGGCGGCCGGGGGATCGCTCCCGCCGGGGCAGGAGACAGACGGCGTCAATCTTCTTCCGCGCGTGACGGGCCAAGTCGTTGGTCCGCCGCACCCGATTCTATTCTGGCGCACGCGTGGATCGACCGTGGGCCAGAGTGCGGTGCGCAAGGGAATCTGGAAATTGTTTCGCCAGGATGCCGTCGGCGGAGGGCTCACCAGCCTTTACAACCTGGCAACCGATATCGGTGAAACGACGGATCTCTCCGCGGCCAACCCGGACAAGGTTGAGGAATTGCTGGCCGATCTGACGGCGTGGGAATGCAGTATCATCGAGCCGTTGTGGGGAAATCCTCAGAATCCGACCGGCGAAGTCTTGCTCAGCGGCGGGGCGTCGGTCCTGAACTCTGATCTCGGGTACCAACTGGAAAACCCGGGGCCAGGGTTTGGGTACGGTTTAAACGAGGAACGGTTTCCGTTGCCACTGACTCACGATTGGAGTGTCCGGTTCACGATGGACTTGGTGGATGATCCGGCCCTCGAAGAAAGAGGATTTGTGGTTCTGAGTGGCGGAACGGACACAGCGGACGCGATCCGGCTGGGGGTTACCGCGAGTCCGCCCCGGATGAGTATCGTCGAGGGAATGACCGGGACCGGATCGCAGGTAGCTCTAAGTGCGGCGCCATCCGATCCCACCGATTACGTTATTGCTTATGACAGCGCGGCCGACGCCTTGACTTTGAGTTTCGACGGAGAATCGGTGACCCGCTCGCTGGCCGGGACGTATACCCAGTTCAATTACACCGGGTACGCGACCCGGGAATCGAAATCGCAATTCAGCTTGATGAAATCGGATACGGATTTGCGAGTGACTCCGGTAACGCAGTTGTTCGGCAATGGTGTCAACCTGGCGTTTGAATTTATCGTGGAAAACGGACCGGCGGCGACCCTCACTTTGGAAGCGTCGAACGACCTCATCAACAATTGGTCCCCGGTGGCGGGAGCCGTCTTGACGGATCTGGGTGGCGGAAGGTTCCGCTTTCAATTCCCGCAGGGACCGGACTCACGTGAGTATTACCGGGTCGAGGCGGCGAGGTGAGCGGGCCTGCGGCACGCGTTACTGGTTAATAGTTATCAGTTAACAGTGGAGTGAAAGACTGTGGTCCGACGTATTGGTTAGTGGTGTTCAGATTTAGGGTCGGAAATCTGCACCATGTTCCTCTATTTGGGCTCGATCGGTGGCGTGTTGTTTCGTTGAGAGATCCCTCGACTTTGCTCGGAATGACAAGTGGGGGAGCCGGGATGATAAAGAGGGGGAGCCGGTAGTCGATTTTTCAAGAGGCGCGTGGGTTATGAGGGGACGTCGATCGGTGGAGGAGAGACGGGAATTACCCGGAAGCGGGGGAGGGTTCCAACGCGGGTGGTGGCGCTTTTCGGCGGAGGTGTGGGAAGAAGGGGGCTGAGACCGGGGTGGGCGGTTTCAAACCGCGCCGGTGGCGGAAGAGCCCGCGACGGCGCTGCGAATCCTCGCTGTGCGAGTGCAATCCGAAGCGCCCATTTTGATTGCCACCGGATGCCGATACCGCTCAGTCTGAGAAGATGAAAATGACATTGTGTCTCAGTAGAGGCTATCTCAAGAAACAAATTCCCCTCACCCTAACCCTCTCCCCTTGGGAGAGGGGATTGGAAAAACAGGCTTTTCGAAATGAGGAACGCAAACGAATCATCGAGAGAATTTATATTGGGATAGCTTCTAATTACTGCGGGTTTGCCCGCATGGTTTTCGCAATCCTTGCGATAGCGGGCGGAATGACGGTGCTCGGAGAAGCACGGGCCGACTCGTCTGGAAATGCCATGGCGCAGGCGGCGAATCAGTTCTTGGCGGCACTGAAAGCCGAGCAGAAAGCCGCCGCGAGGTTTGAGTGGAAGGACGAGGAACGCATCAATTGGCATTACGTGCCCATCGAGCGAAAGGGCTTACCCTTGAAAGAGATGACAACGGTGCAGAAGCAGTTGGCTTTTGCTCTCTTGAGTTCCGGGTTGAGCGGCCGGGGATTCACCCAGGCGGTAACCATCATGACCCTGGAGCAGATCCTCTGGGAACTGGAGAACCAGTCGCCCAAGCGCGATCCTGAAAAGTACTTTGTATCCATCTTCGGAACTCCCGGGCCGGGCAAGACCTGGGGCTGGCGCGTTGAAGGACATCATCTCTCGGTAAATTTCACCCTGGTAGACGGGAAGGTGGCTTCGGGGACACCGTGTTTTTACGCGACCAATCCGGCGCATGTGAAGCAAGGCCCACGCAAGGGTTTAAGGGTCCTGGCCCGCGAAGAAGACCTGGGACGCAAGCTCGTGCAATCCCTGGACGAAGCGCAGGCGAAGCAGGCGATCTTTGACGCTGCGCCGCCCCGCGACATCCTCACCCGTGAAGAGCCGCGCGTGAAGCCTTTGGAAAAAGTGGGTCTACCGGTGGCGAAAATGACCGGGGATCAGAAAGCCACCTTGTATGCCCTGGTGCGTGAATACCTGTTCCGGCACCGGCCTGTGCTGGCGCGCGTGGAATTGGAATCGATTCGCAAACTGAGCGAAGAAAAGATTTTCTTCGCCTGGGCGGGAGGGACCGAGCGTGGGCAGGGACATTATTATCGCATCCAGGGACCCGTCTTTCTCCTGGAATACGCCAACACGCAGAACGACGCCAATCACGTGCACGCTTGCTGGCGCGATTTCAAGGGAGACTTCGGCGCAGATATGCTCGCCGGACATTACGCCGCGCATCACGGCGGAGAGTAGCGGATGATCGACGCGGCGCCCGACTATTTTTCGAGCGTGATCCCGGTCGCCATCGCCGGCGCAGATTGCGGGCTTCCGGAAAGCTCCTCGCGATGGTCCTCCATGTAACTCCATCCGCGCGTGACCACACCGCGGACTTTGACGAAGTCCTTCTGCCGGCCCGGTGACGGCGGAGGGAAGGCCAGTTCGAGGATAAATTTGCGCGCGCCCTCGAAGCTCAAGTATCCGTCCAGTTCCTGCGCTTCTGCGGAATCCTCGTGGAGGACCGCGTAAAGAGCGCGATCCGTGATATCGGTGCACCAGAGCATGACTCCCAGAGCGCGCTCCTCCGGTATTCCACTGAGCTCCAGAATCTCACGGGTCGGCGTGCGCCGGATCGCGGCGACGCGAATCTTGCGCGGGGTGACCGGCCGTGCTTCATGAAAGTCGTTCCATTGGATGCGCGCCAGGGGAACGAAAACCTCCCAATCCAGTTTCCAGCCCGCGGGAGTATTCTCCAAGCCGATGAGGACATCCTTTCCTGAGAGGGTATCAGTCGCTTCGAAAGCCAGAAATTCGTGGCCGAGCAGTTTGTGAAATTGTCCTGTGGAAGTTTTTTCGATCTGCATCGGCTCCCAATTGAAGCGGGCGTAGTAGTCTTCCATGAGGGGAGTGACGCGGTGTGGGTGGCGCACGAAGGGGATGACGCCCCTCCAATCCGGGCTGGAAAGGGCGTGGCGCGCGATGAGGGTGGCGGCGTTCGCCTTGATGCGATCCAGCTCGCGCTTTTGCGCATCCAGGGCGGCTTGTCCTCTTCGCACTTCCTGCTGGACCCGGCTGTTTTCCTGCTTGTCGGCGCTTTGGACCATGTCGCGGCGCACCAGGAGAATAATGATGACGACCGCGAGAATTCCCGAGATGACAACGCCTGCAGCCATTATGGGCGAAATCTTGCTGCGGGCATGGCGGAGATCATCGGGCCGGTCCAGCTCCCAGGGAAGAGGGACATCCTGTTCTTTCACATGGATGGGTTGGTCGTCTCGGGCTTGAAAATTCTTGTGGGCTTCCTCCGGTTTATGCCGGAGCCCGCGCATGCGCGCACTCGGGGGGAGGGGTGGAGACGCGGGAGGATGGAGGGCTTGCTGATTCACGGGTGGCTGCGGCGGGGAGGTTGGAGCCGCGGGCGCTGGGAGCACGAGGCCAGCCATTTCTCCGGAGACGGTGCCGGCGGGTGGCGAATTGGCGCCCTTCACAGGAATGTGGCTCGGCGAGGCGGGCCGGTTCGTTTCGGGGCTTGGTGAGGCCTCGACACGCTGTTGTTTTCGAGTCACGGATTCCTTGAGGCGGCCTCTCTTCAGTTCCACAAGACTACGTGCGTGGTCTTGTTGAAAACGTTTGACGGCGAGAAGGGCGGGATCGCTGATCCGCGCGGGATGGCCGGTCTCGGGATTGGGGGCGACGATTCTTGCCGTGCAATGCGGGCAAACGAGATCTGCACCGGAGTCGCCTTTGCGAAAGCGGATATCGCGTTTGCAGGAAGGGCAATGGAAACAGAGATCCCCCGCCTTTGAAAAGCCGCGCAGCCAGCCGGTCCCGGGACGGTGCCGTTCCAGGAATGCGCTCAGCAGGGCTTTAGGTGGCGCTTTCGTGGGCGTGGCGGGAGCGAGAAATCGGCGTTCAGGGGCGTGCCATTCTCCTGCCTCTCCTCAGGAGAAAAGCAGCCCCTCCTATAAAAAGTAAAATGGGACCGGTCGGCTCAGGCACCAGCGACAGCGAGACAGCGTCCACTAGCGTGCCGACCTGGTTGCCGAACCAGACCGTCTTGGCGGTATCGCTCCAGTGATAGTCCGCCTCGATCGGGGAACTGGCGGGGAAGGTATTATTCCAAAGACTGATGCGAACGCTGTCGTCGGGTCCGGCCGGCACGACGAAGGTATGCGAAAAGGTCAGCCAACGAGTGGTGGCGGACGATTCGCTGCTGGCGGTTACGTGATCGTAAATGTTGGAGCTGCTGACGGACGGGCTGATCGCATTGGGAGCGACGGTGCGGGCATCGGGAAACCCCAACGAAGCTCCCGGCAGAGTGGAGTAATCGGCCGGGTTGGGGCCTAACCCGAAAATCTCCGTATCCGTGGCGGTCGTGATGACGCCACCGGGATCGGAAGGCAAAAACTTGACGTCCAGGGTTGAGGTTTCAAATTCATTGTAGATTTCGGTTACCTTGTCGCCGGCGCCATCGACCAGATCGATGCGCACTCCGAGGCGACGAGGGGAAAAGGCGGCGTAATCGGTGATGGTGTAGCGAAATTGCAAGGTATAGCTTCCGCCCACATTCAGGCCGGTAACGGCTTGGTAAAGCACGCCGTTGAGGTTTTGCTGGCTGTGGTTGGGTTCCCCTAGCGCGGATCCTATCATATCGACGAAACGTGTGCCGTCGTAAGCCGCCGAAGTGGTGGGTAATCCGCCCAAGTCCAGGTCCATGCCGTTGAAGTTTGCGACATCAACGCTGCCGGCGAGGTTGTCCGGTCCGCTACCGAGGGTTGTCAGGTCGGCGTAATAACCGACTCCCCGGGTGTCGACTCCCCAACCGGTAAGGCTGGTGGCTCCATGCAGGTTCCCATCATCCTCGAAGCTTCCGTTCACCAGGAGGTTGACCTGGGCGCGGGCTTCGAGCGCGAATGCCAAGAGGATGCTGAGGACCGCTACTCCAAAAAGGCGCGGTGTGTTCACTGACGGTGTTGTGGGCGTGTAGGGTCTTGTTGAAGGTGTTGCAGAGATTGCGGCAACGGGGGTTAATCGCTGCCGAATGATTTAAATATCCAAATTATCAAGTTATGTCGATATTTTTGTGTTCTAATTTTAAATACAGCAAAGCTCCGGTTTTTCAGTGGTTTTTGCCGCAGTCCGCCATTCCCTGGCGGGCTCGATGGATCCGCGGCGGATCCGCCACCGCTGGCAGCTTTGGCGGGCCAAGGCGGCGGGCGACTCCTCGCGGGGGCCTCCCGGATTTCGCCGCCGTGGGCAGCGCATGATTCGCGCCGGCGAGGCTCAGTCCGGCACGGCTTTGAGATCGAGCTTGATCACCACCTCTTTGCGGATCAGGTCATCCGTTTTGCCGGGATACACGATCTCGAAGTCGAAGCGATTGATGGCGAATTCGGCAGCCAAGTGAAACTGATTGGCGTCGCCGCTGATTGTCGCGGGAAAGGAAATGCTCTTGGTGACGCCGTGCAGGGTGAGATCTCCGCTGAGCGTGTAGTTGTCGCCTTCGCCTTTCTTTATCGAATTCAAGTCGAAGGCGGATTCCGGAAATTTCTCCACATCGAAGAAATCGGGCGCTTTCAGGTGTCCCTCCAGCTTGGGATGATCCGCCCAGGTGGAACCCATGTCGATGACGACCTTGTGATCGTTCCCCACGAGCCTGTCTCCTGCCACCGTGAAGTAACCGTCGAATTTCCTGAAGCCGCCTTCATGGCTGCCGGTGACCTTGGAGCCGACAAACCCGACGGTGGAATCTTCGGTAAACCGGTATTTTTTTCCTTCCACGGGCGAGGGCGCCTGGGTGGCCGCGGTTTCCCCGGCCGCGGGTTCAGTGACCTCCGCCGCGGCGACATCGTCGGCGGGATTTTTTGCGCAGCTGGACAGGAGAGCGCAGCTTGCAAGGGTCAGGGCGAAGAGGTAGATGGGGAGAGTTCGTTTCATTGGTTTGATGGGTGGATAAGTAGCGGCGGCAGTCTGCCGCCGGGTCACATTAGAACGGCGGCAGGATGCCGCCGCTACTATTGATTCAGACTTATGCCAAGGATTGCTTGGAGACAACCATTTTGATCTGCAGGCCGATAAGATCGTTCACGAGGTGGTTCGCGAGCCATTCGAAAAACCGGCCCGATCCGTAGCGTATATTCCAGTGGGTGCGGTCGATGTCGAAGCTGCCCTGCGCGACGAGATCCCCGTCCATGCTGTGTCCCAACAGGCAGTCGAATTCCACCGGGTGAGTTTCTCCGTGGAGGGCGAGACTTGCGATAATGCGTGTGTTGGGAAGGCCTTCCGATTCCGCGTCCAAGGGTTGCGCGGCGGTGATTTCCAGGATGGCTTCCGGCCAGGTATCGACCTCAAAAAAGTCCGCGGACTTGAGGTGCTCAATGAGAAAGCCATTCGTCTTGGGATCGGTGATGTCGTCACACGCCATCGATTGCATGTCGATGACGATGCGCCCGCCGGCGAGCCCGCCGGATGCCACTGAAATCTCACCCGTGCGGATTTTCAAACTGCCCCAATGCTTATTGCCGATATTGCGCCCCGTCCACTCGATGAGACTGCGTTCGCAATCCAGTGGATAATCACCATCGGCGACGCGGTGCGGGCCGGCTTGGTCGGGGGATTCGACGGGAAGGCCGGCCCGGGTCCACGCCTGCATGCCGCCCTCGAGAATCTTTATATCGGAATACCCGGCCTCCGCGAGCCGTGCCGCGGCCAGCCGCGCACTTTCGCGGGTCCCGGTCTCATCGTAGACGGCGAGAGGCTTCGCCTTGTCGCCCCCGGTGACTTCTTCGATTTTTTCCAGGAATGCGACTTCGTAAATGCAGGAATTACAGGCGCCGGGTATACGGCGCTGGTTGAATGCTTCGTCCGGCAAGACATCGACCGCGAGCCGGCCCCCGGCGAGTTCCTTTTGCAGTTTGGCGGGATCAATCGTCATTGTGTGCGCGTGGGTCAGGGTGTCTCGGATTCGAAATCTTCCGCGGCCTGACGTCCCAGTCGGACGAGGAGCGCGGCCGCTTTATCTTTTTCGGCGGGTGTCAGGGAGGACATGGCGCGTTCCAAATTGCGCCGGTGCTGTGCGAAGGCCTTTTTAATCAAACGCCCGCCGGGGGCGGTGAGATGCACCTGGCACACCCTGCGATCGGTTTTATCGACTGCGCGGCGCACCAGCTTGCGTTCCTCGAGCCGGTCCACGGCGGTGCTGATGGACCCACTGGTGAGAAGGACCTTGGCGCCGATGGTGTTGACGGGCAGCGGACCCTTGTGGAGAAGGACCTCGAGGACCGCAAAATCCGATATGCAGAGTCCGGTCTGGGCGATGCTCTTGCGATCGATCTCATCCATGGCCTTGTTGGCGCGCGCCAGGATGGTGCGGAGGTGGGCCGCGGAAGTCCTTGGGGTCGATTGAGAGCGTGCAGCCACCTGCCGAGAAGAACATCCGATTTAGCTTGATGTCAAGATAATTACTGGACGCGGATACTTTGGAGTGCGCCGGCTGGACGGCGCTTTGGATGAAAATCGGTCACCGTGGCCTGACTCTACGTGATCCAAAGCGGTGTCGAGCCACCGCGCTCCAAAGCCTTAGATGGACGAGTATTCCTAGACAGATAAGATACGCCTGCCTAATTTCGGATCGTGCCGAAATCTCTTTTCTTATTCGCCGGTGCGGTGATCGGGTTTGGCATAAGCCACCCATCGGCGGCGCGTGGAGAGGATTCCAAAACCTGCGACGTCGTCATTTACGGGGGCACCAGCGCGGCGATCACCGCAGCGGTCCAGACCGCCAGGATGGGGCGCAGCGTTATCGTGGTCAGCCCCGACCGACATCTCGGCGGATTATCCAGCGGGGGATTGGGATGGACGGACTCCGGGCGCAAGGAAGTGATCGGCGGTCTCTCGCGCGAGTTTTATCGGCGGGTCAAAAAGCACTACGACAATGCCGAAGCATGGAAATGGGAGCGACCGGACGAACTCAACGCGAAGCGCAGCGGGGGCCGGTATGATCCGCAAGCGGACGCGCTCTGGGTCTTCGAACCGCGCGTGGCGGAAGCGATTTTCGACGGCTGGATCAAGGAATGGAAAATCCCCGTGGTGCGGGACGCCTGGCTCGACCGCGAGAAGGGCGTCGTCATGGATGGCGGGCGCATCGAATCGATGGCCACCCTCGACGGCCGGGTCTACAAAGGCCGGATCTTCATCGATGCCACTTATGAAGGCGATCTCCTCGCGGCGGCGGGGGTATCCTATCATGTCGGCCGCGAGGCAAACTCGGTCTACGGCGAGGAATGGAACGGGATCCAGGTCGGGACGCTGCATCACAGCCACTGGTTCAAAGCACCCGTGGATCCCTACGTGGTGCCCGGCGATCCCTCGAGCGGTCTGCTGCCGCGGATCAGTGCGGAACCGCCCGGGATCAGGGGCGAAGGGGATCACCGCATCCAGGCTTACTGCTTTCGCATGTGCCTGACAGACGCTCCGGAGAATCGAATACAATTTCCCAAGCCGGCGGGGTACGACCCCAAACAATACGAATTGCTGCTTCGCGTATTCGACACGGGGTGGCGAGACGCTTTCAAGAAGTTCGATTCCGTCCCCAATCGCAAGACGGACACCAACAATCACGGTCCCTTCAGCACGGACAACATCGGGATGAATTACGATTATCCCGAGGCTTCCTACGCGCGCCGACGCGAGATCATCGCCGAGCACGAGACGTATCAGAAAGGTTACATGTATTTTATCGCCAACGATCCTAGGGTGCCGGAGGACGTGCGGAGCGTGATGGCGGAGTGGGGCTTGCCGAAGGACGAGTTCACCGACAACGGTCATTGGCCGCACCAGTTGTATATTCGCGAGGCGCGCCGCATGATCGGCAAGTTCGTGATGACCGAGCACGAGCTATTGAAGAAGAAACCGACTCCGGACTCGGTGGGCATGGGTTCTTACACGATGGACTCGCACAACGTGCAACGGTACGTGACGCCCGAGGGCACCGTGCAGAACGAAGGCGACATCGGTGTTGGCACGCAGGGGCCATACGAAATCGCCTACGGCGCGATCGTGCCCAAGGACGATGAGTGCCGCAACCTGCTGGTGCCGGCGGCGGTTTCGAGTTCGCATATCGCCTATGGATCGATTCGCATGGAGCCGGTCTTCATGATTCTGGGGCAGAGCGCCGCCACCGCGGCCGTGCACGCCATCGAAGACGGCGTGGCGGTCCAGGAGGTCGAGTATGGAAAACTCAGGGCGCGGTTGCTGGCGGACGGACAGGTTTTGGAGGCGCCCGAGGGGCTCTTGATGTCGCCGAAGGGGGTGGCGATCGCTTCGTTGCAGGGGATCGTCGTCGACGACGAAGCGGCGATATTCCAGGGAGGCGGTTGGCAGGGCAGCACGTCGCACAAGATGTTTATCGAGAGGGGATACCGGCACGACGGCAAAGAGAATAAAGGCTCAAAATCGGCGACGTTTACAGTGACGCTGGAGAAAGCGGGAAGATACGAAGTGAAAATCAGTTATCCTCCCAACGGCAATCGCGCGGCGAATGTCCCGGTGACGGTGGCGCATGCGGGAGGGGAGAAACTGCTGAAAATCGACCAGCGCGAAAACAAAGGCGACGGGCACGGGTTCGTCTCGCTGGGGAAATTCGAGTTCGCCCGGGGCAAAGCCTCGGTGACGGTGTCTAACGAGGGCACGGAGGGGTACGTGGTGGTGGACGCGGTGCAGTGGCTTCGGGTGAAGTGAGGGGAGGGGGAGAAGCAAAACCGCGAATGGACGCGAACGGAAAGTAGCGGCGGCATCTTGCCGCCGTTTCGGTTTGGTCCGGCGGCAGACTGCCACGCGCGAAGCGCGACGCAATATACGGAGTCATCCCGCAGAGCCGGCGAAGCCGGATAATGCCGCCGCTACTTTCTTGCGCCGGGATTGATTTGCGGGTTTACTGTTTCGAACCCAGATAACTCCAATGAAAAACCAATCCTTTCACATTTTTGCCACTCTCGTGCTTATCCTCGCTGCCTTTGTTTTTGTGACCGGCTGCGGGCCGCGGCCCACGGCTCCGGAGAGTTCGCTGGGTGACTCCGGCGATTCCGGCAAGGCGGACACAATCGGCAGGCATTTTGCGGTGGCTCTCAACGAGGAGGCGTTCGATAAAATGGTGCTGGAGACGCCGGGCGTGGCGCTCGTCGATTTCTGGGCGGAATGGTGCGGTCCCTGCCGCGCGATCGCTCCCGCAGTGGAAGCGGTTGCCAGGAAATACGACGGCAAAGCGCTGGTCGGCAAAGTCGACGTCGACAGCCAGGGCGACCTGGCAAAAAAATACAATATCAACGCGATTCCCGCGCTGCTGGTCTTCAAGGACGGGGAAGTGGTCGAAGAGATCGTCGGCGGGGTGCCCCAGGACCAGCTCGAGTCGGCCATCGAAAAGCATCTTTGAGGCGATGGAGGGCGACGCTTTATCCCCGCGAAGCGGGGATAAAGCGCAACCCTCCACGCATCCCCCTGGAGGGCGGCGAATTTCCCCGTTTTTCCTCCGAATAATCCCGCCCCGCCCTCCGTCGCATCGTTATGAAAACGATGCTGTTGATGGGAGGAATCGGGCTGCTGCTGGGGATTGCGAATGTCGGGCGCGCGCAAGAATTACCAGTCTTGCAGGCCTTTCCGGCGCCGGGGGTGGAATACATCCTGCGGCCGGCGCATCGCTTTCTGCCTGGACACGTCGAGTGTGACGCGGCGCCGGTGCTGGTGCTCGAGCGCGCGGACGCGGCGTGGGTCCTGGTCTCGTTTTTGTATCCCAAGCGTTATTCCTTCAGTCCCACCCGGGTGGGCGTGGCCTGGATCAACCTCGAGGGGATCGACAGCCTGGAGGTGGTGGCGGATCGCGATCGGGTGGTGCCGGATCCGAGGCGGTGAGGGCGAGTAACCGCGCCTTTTTCCGCCAGACGAAGTAGCCGTCGTCGTGCCTTTCCGCCGTAGCTTTAGCGAAGGCGGAAGACGGTGGAGGGCCCTTGGCCGGCGAACGAGACCGTTCTCTCCACGCTCTTACGAGCGCGGCTACTTTCCGGGATGTAGCCGCCTGCGTGAGCAGGTGGACCGTTGTGGGAAAATCGGACCCCAGTCCACCACTTTCCCTCTTGAAGCGGAGATCGAATGGCTGTCTATTGTCGCCCTGCGCAAGCGCCAGTGGCCCATGGTGTAATGGTAGCACGACTGACTCTGAATCAGTTAGTCATGGTTCGAATCCATGTGGGCCAGGGGGCGGGTGCCCCTTCCTGATGCGGATTCACCGCCGCGGCGCCACCATTCCCTTAGCCGTGAAGCTGCCTCGCCCCGCCTTGCTCATCACCCTGGCACTGGTCCTGGGCCTGGCGGCTTTTTACCGGTTCGGGCGATCGATTTGGCAGCCAGTCAAACTCAAGGCCGCTGGAGAAAAGACGGTGGCGGAAGTCGTGTCGAGTCTGGAGGCGCGCATGCAGAAAGAGTACCCTGAACTTGAGGTTCTCACGGATGGGCGCCCCCTCGCGCTTATCGCATTCAAGGAAGAGCGCGTCGTCGAGCTATGGAAAGAGACCGGCTCCGGATGGACACATGTCCGCGATTATCCCTTCACCGGGTTCTCCGGCCAGTTGGGTCCGAAGCTTCGGGAGGGCGACCTGCAGATCCCCGAGGGCATTTACCGGATTGAATATCTCAACCCCAACAGCAGCTATCATCTCTCGATGAAAGTGGATTACCCGAACGCTTTCGACTTGGCCAAGGCGGAGGAAGAAGGCCGGGCCGAACCCGGGACCGACATTTTCTTTCACGGGATGGCCGCGACGATCGGCTGTATCCCGGTGGGGAACCGGAAGATCGAGGAATTGTTTTACCTCGTGGCGCGCAACGGCCGTGAAAACACCCGGGTGATTATTTCCCCGTATGACCTGCGTCAATCCCGGCGGGGCCCGGAGATTGATGCGGTGACTTGGGAGGCGGAGTTGTATGATTCGATCCGGGCACAGCTGGAGCCCTTTCGAAAGCCGTGAGCCGCAGTTCCCTCGCGGGCGGCATTGGTGACATTCGCGGTTCCCCGATTGTCAGCGCGTATCCGGGCGCCGGCTCCGTGATGCGCTCCCCGTGTCCTTGCCGGCGAAGGTAGTCCGGGAAGATCACTCGGGTCGGGGAGAATATTCGGCTCTCGAGACAATCAAAGGTTCTTGAATTCCGGGTGCGCATATATTGCGCACCGTTTTGCAAGGAATGCGTTTCCGAGTTGTGCAAACGCGTTAGAGTTGCCATAACAATAGACCCCTTTGGAATCCCTTTTCCCATCAACCGAGAAAAGCCCATCTTCTGCCGCCGGGGACACGGCAAGAGGGAAGGCTGTGCCGTCCCCGCGGTCTGACCGCAGGGATGGACCCGCACCTTTTGAGCTCGAGCCGCTGGAACCGCGGATCCTGTTATCGGCCGATCCCCTTCTCGCGGGTGCCGTCCCGGAAGAACCGGTCGACGAGGGCGCCGCGATCCACGAGTCCCGGCAGGATGAGGCGCCGGCCGCCGATTCCGGAGAGATTCTTTACAACCCTGCCGAGGTCGTCACGGGGATGTTCGAGGGGGTCGCGGAATCGGACGCCCCCGCCGAAGACACGGGGACACCGCCGGCGGCCGAGACGGCCGCGGAACGGAACCAGGAAGATCTTCCCACCGGACAAGCGCCGGCCCGGGAGACCGGTTTTGCGCACCCGGAATCCGACATTCTCGCCCCCCTCGAAGGGGAGGTGTTGAATCCGATTCCGGAGCAGCTTGTGACCACGCTGCATGCGGCCCACGGCCCGCCGGAATTGGCGCAAGGACCTCCTCCCGTGACGACCGTCAGCGGGACCATCAGCACAGATACGACGTGGTCGGACACGGTGCATGTGACCGGCAATGTGACGCTCAGTGCCGGGATCACCTTGACTGTCGAACCCGGCACCATCGTCAAGATCAACCCTGCGCAATACATCGACGTCTTCGGGACGCTCGATGCGCGGGGCACCGTGGCCGAGCCCATTGCGATCACTTCTTATCGCGACGACAGTGTCGGCGAGGATGTGTCCGGCGCCGGCGTGGACACGCCCGTGACGGGGGACTGGGAGTCGATTTATTTTGAGACCGGATCCGATGCCTCGGTCCTGGAGAACGCCACCGTGAGCTATGGCGGTAATATCTTCGGCCCCGGCAATTCATCTGGTTTTATCTCGGCGATTCGCGTGCGCGACGGGAGCCCGACCCTGATTGATGTGCAGGTGCTGGATTCCGACGGCCGGGGCGTGGGCGCCCAGGGCGGGGCCCCAGTCCTGACCAATGTATCCGTCGACCGCGCGCGGCAGGCGGCCTTTGAGACGGCCCCCAACGCCCAGCCGGTCTTCAGTAATCTTTCGGCCTCCAACAGCGGCGTCAACGGGGTTTCCATCAACCCCGGCACCCTCACCGTGGACCGGACCTGGGATTTCGGCGGGATTCCCGGCCTTCTGGCCGGCAACACCACGGTGGGCACCGGCGTGACCCTTACCATCGTCCCCGGGCAGGTCATCAAGGTGAATCCCGGGGTCTGGTTCGATGTCCGGGGGACGCTCAATGCCGTCGGCGCCCCGGGCAACGAGATCGTGTTCACCTCTTACCGGGACGATTCCTTCGGCGGGGACACCAATAACGACGGTCCCTCCGATGGCGTCCGGGGGGACTGGGAAACGATTTATTTCAACGCCGGGTCGGACGCCTCGCTGCTCCAGCACGCCATCATCCGCTGGGCCGGAAATGTCTTTGGCCCCGGCAACGGGTCCGGGTTCATCGGGTCGACGGTGATCGCGAACTCGAGTCCCACCCTTTCCGATGTGCAGGTCCTCGATGCGGATTTCAGCGGGGTCCGCCTCAGCTCGGGGAGCCCGACTTTGACAAACGTCAGCGTGTCCCGCGCCCGGAGCGACGCCTTCAGCGCCGGGCTGGCGGCGGATCCGACCCTCACCAATCTCACCGCCGCGGACACCGGGGGCAATCATTACCGCGTCGACGGCGGCACCTTGAGCGGGGTGCGCAACTGGTCGCCGGGAGGTCTCCCGGTGCGGACAGGGGGCAACTTGACGATCGGGACGGGCGCGGAACTGATCATCGCCCCGGGTCAGGTGGTCAAGCTCAATCCCGCGGACTGGATCGACGTGCGCGGCACGCTGACGGCGATCGGCACCCCGGAGCTGCCCATTATTTTCACGTCCCAGAATGACGACACCGCCGGAGGTGACTCCAACGGCGACGGAGACGCCAGCCTGCCGTTGCCGGGGAATTGGGAGGCAATTTACTTTTCCACGGGATCCGATCTCTCGGTCCTGGAGCACGTCGAGGTACGGTATGGCGGGAATCTGTTCGGTCCGGGCAGCAGCTCGGGATTCACCCACTCTGTCTTTTTTCGTGACGGGACCGCCCCCACGGCGCGCGACGTCACCGTCAAATATTCCGACGGCGCGGGATTCCGTCTCGAGGCCACCACCGGGACCTTGGAAAATGTGCGCGTCGAGAACTCCCGCTTCAGTGCATTCACATCCGAATTGGGCGCGCAGCCGGTGCAGAGCAACCTGAGTGCCGAGGGCAACGGGCTGGACTCATTCACGCTGGACGGCGGGAGTTTCCCCGCGGATGTCGTCCTCGATGTGACCACCATTCCCTACGCGCTGGCGGGCGACGTCACGGTGCCGGACGGGGTCACCGTCGAGATCCGTCCGGGAGTGGTAGTCAAGCTTGCCGCCGGCCAGGAATTCTACGTGCGGGGGACCTTGCGAGCCGAGGGCACGCTCGTCGAGCCGATCATTTTCACGTCGCGGAAGGATGACTCCATACTGGGGGACACGGAAAACAACGGGGCGACGACGCCTTTGCGCGGCGACTGGCGCGGCATTCTTTTTGAGAACACCAATTCCAACAGCCTCCTCGATCATGTCGACGTCCGGTTCGGGGGCAATCAATTCGGCTCGGGGAGCAGCAGCGGCCGCTGGCCCGCGATCTGGGTGAACGGAGGGGATCCCATCATCCGCAACACGCGTGTCCTCGATTCCGATTGGGTGGGGGTCGAGCTCTCTGCCGGCACGCCGGTGCTCGAGCAAGTGAGTGTGGACAACGCGTTCGACGAAGCGTTCGCGATGTCGGTGGCGGCGCAGCCCATGTTCTCGGGATTGCGGGCCACCAACAGCAACGGCAACCGGGTCCTGGCCCGGTCCGGCACCATTACCGAGAACCGGACCTGGGACGCCGACGGACTGCCTATCGCCCTGGAGGGAGATATTGTCGTTGGCGGCGGTGCGACCCTCACGGTCGTGCCGGGTCAAATCATCAAGGCTGCGAACAGTTCCGAGATCTATGTCGATGACGGTGCCCTGCACGCGGTGGGAACGCCTTCGGAGAAAATCATTTTCACTTCGTTCCGGGACGATTCGGTCGGCGGCGATTCCAATAACGACGGCGCAGGGACGAGCGCCGCGAGAGGAGACTGGGGCCGGATCTATTTCCGGACCGGATCGGATCTTTCCCGCGTGGAGCACACCGAGCTGCGGTACGGCGGGAACATCTTCACTGCGGGCAGCAGCTCCGGTCGCACCAACACGATTACCGTGATCGGGGCGTCTCCGACCTTCCGCAACGTCGACGTCATGCACAGCGACGGAAGTTCCGTGCACCTGGAGAACGGTTCGCCCATCCTTGAGAACGTCGGTGTCTTCGGTTCGCGTGACTGGGCGTTCTTCATGCGGTTGAACGCGAAGCCGGTGACGAGCGGACTCGTGGCGGAGGGGAACGATTTTAACGCGTTCCTGCTGGACCCGGGCACACTTCTCAGTGACCTGCGACTCACCGAGACGCAAGTGCCTTACACGGTCAATGGGAGTCTCGCGGTGGACGTTGGTGTGACGCTCACGCTGGATCCGGGAGTGGTCTTTAAATTGGGCGGATCTCAGCAGATTGACATCAACGGCACGCTCGACGTCAACGGCACGCTGGCGCAGCCGGTGATCTTCACAGCGCGTAAGGACGACACCGTGCTCGGCGACACATTTTCCGACGGCTTCACCGATCCGCGACCCGGCGAGTGGCGATACCTGATCATCAACGCCGGGGGCGCGGGGAGCCTCGAGAATCTCGAGATTCGCTATGCCGGTCGTTTGTTCGGTCCCGGCAGCGGAAGCCGATTGCAGAGCTTATATGTCGACGGCAACTCCACCGCGACCAATCTCGTGATTCGCGACGGCGATTTCGGCGGCGTCAACGTGCGCAACGGGGCGACCTTCGGCGTGACGGGCGGACTCTTTTCCCGGAACGACAACTTCGGCCTGCGCGTCGAATCGGGATCGGCCACGGTGACGGGCGCCGGGTTCTTCTCCAGTCCGACGGGTGTGTCCGTCGCCGACGGCGCCTCGGCATCGGTAACCGGCTCCGCGTTCGGCGACCTGACGACCGCCTTCGACCACGAGGGCACCACCTTCGCCAACGCCATCGCCACCGGCAACTGGTGGGGTGACGCCGGCGGTCCCCTGGACTCTTCCGCGGCCGATGGCAGGACCAACATCAATCCCAATGGCGAGGAAGTGAGTGACTGGGTGGATTACGACAGCTTCCTCACCAGCCCGCCGTCGTTGCCGGTCGCTCCCGGTCCATACGCCGTGCAGTTGCGCGACGCGGCAGGCCTGCAGAACACGCCCATCGATCACGTCGACGTGGTATTCTCCGAGCTGGTGGACCTCGCGACGTTCACTGCCGCCGACATTTCCATCAGCGGGCCCCAGGCAGTCACGGTGCTGGACCCGGTGTTGCTCTCCGGCCGCACGTATCGCATCGCATTCACCGGCAGTATCACCACCGAAGGCGATTACCTGTTGTCGATCGGGCCGGACATCGCGGCGCCGGGCGGGTTCCTGTTCGACCAGGACCGCGACTCCGCCGGGGGCGAGGCCGGCGACGATGTCTTTTCGGTCACGTTCACCCTGGATACCACCGGCCCGCGCGTCCTCAGTCACTCGCCGAGCGGGGTCCAGGAGGGTGCCGTGGATCACGTGGATGTGACGTTCTCAGAGGCGATCGACGCCGATACCTTTACGGTCGCGGACGTGGTCATCACGGGACCCGGCGGGAGCGTGCAGCCGTTTTCCGTGACTGCGCTATCGGCGACGCAGTTTCGCATTGGCTTCGCCTTCCAATTCGCAACCGGCACTTACACGGTCAGCGTCGGGCCGGATCTCACGGACCTGGCGGGGAATCTCATGGACCAGGATACCAGCGGGACCGGCGGTGAAGTTCCCGGCGACATTTACGATGCCGTCTTCCAGGTGGAACTGCAGCCGGTGCGCATCATCAGCCAGGATCCCTCCGGCATCCTGAGTCAGGCCATCGATTTCATCGATGTGACCTTCTCCGTGCCGATCGACGCCGCCACGTTCACCGCCAGCGACATCAAGCTGCTGGGGCCCCAGGGCGTGGTGCCTGTGCTCGGCGTCAGCGCGCTTTCCGCCGATGTCTTCCGGATCACGTTCGAGCGCGTCACCCGTGAAGGCGATTACTCGGCCTTGATCGGGCCGGACATTCGGGACCCGGGTGGCAATTTCATGGACCAGGATGACGACGGCGTCCAGGCGGAACCCGAGGACCGCTTCGAAGCGACGTTCACCATCGACAGCGTGGGCGCGCGCGTCCTGTCGCACACGCCCGACGCCGAGGTCGGCGCGCCTCTCGCCTTCATCGATTTTACCTTTAGCGAGCCGTTGCTCCTCGGTTCCTTCTCGGTGACCGACATTGCGCTGACGGGTCCGCTGGGAGGGATCGCGGTCGCGAATATCACCGCCGAGGGCGGAAACGTTTACCGGGTCCATTTCCCCGGGCAGACCGCCGATGGCGCTTACAGCTTTATTCTCGGCCCCAACATCCTGGACCTCGCGGGCGTGCCCATGAACCAGGACGGAGATACAGAGGACGGCGAGCCGGGAGAAGACGCATACACCGGCGGGTTTACGCTCGACGCGATCGCTCCCTCGATCCTGGGCACCGATCCCAGCGGGCAGGTCGGCAATTTCTTCGGTTCCGTGACCTTGAATTTCTCGGAACCGATCGCCGGGGCATCCTTTACCGTCGATGACGTGACCATCGCCGGACCGGGCGGCGACGTGTCGATCAACAACGTCACATCTTCCGATTCCCAGACCTTTACCATCTGGTTCAACAATCTGGCCACCCCGGGCGCTTACCTGTTTACCGTGGGTCCGGACATCACCGACCTGGTGGGCAACGCGCTCAATGGCGACGGAGACGGGATCTTCGGCGAACCGGAAGACGCGTTCGAATTTACCATCGACCTCGTGCTCCCGAACCTGGTGGTGGAAACCGTGAATGCGCCGGGCCCCGTGCCCTCCGGTGACGATCTCACCTTCGACTGGACGGTGCGCAATACCAACGCGGGGAGTAACGCGGTCAACCCGTGGCTCGACCGGGTGGTCCTTTCCGAGGACGCCGTCTTCGGCAATTTCGACGACATTTTCCTGACCCAGGAGACGATCGACGCCGATCTCGCGGGCGATGCCACTTACAACCGAATGGCCACCGTGCAGATCCCCTACGGATTGGAGGGAGATCTCACGCTCTTCTTCTTTACCGACATCTTCAACGCCGTCCAGGAAAGCAGTGACACGGATAACCTGTTCTCGATGACGCTCACGGTCCTGCCCACGCAGCCGCCCGCCGATCTGCAAGTCGACGCCGTCACGGTGCCGGTGTCCGCGGGGAGCGGAGAAACCGTCCCCATCTCGTGGCGAGTCACCAACTTCGGCACCGCCACCACCGACGGGTCGACCTGGTCGGACCGGGTGTATCTCTCGGCTGACGGTGCCTTTGGCGGCGACATTCTGCTGGGCACCTTCCTCCACGAAGGCGCCCTGGATCCGGGGGCCAGTTACTCGCGGAACCAGGACGTGGTGCTTCCCGTGGATCTTGCCGCCGGCACTTACACGTTGTTCGTACAGACGGATGCTTTTAACCAGCTGATCGAGCCCGCCGCGGAAGACAACAACGTCGGAGAAGGCCTCAACAACATTGACGTCACGCTTTCTCTGGTGCCGGATCTCGATGTCGAAGCAGTCACCTTCACGACGTCCGGGATCGTGGGACAGGAAATCACGGTGGATTGGACGGTCCGAAACATCGGGGGAAACTCCGCGGCCGGCGACTGGAGTGACCGCGTCTATCTCTCCTCCGACGGCACCTTGAGCGGGGCGGTCTTGCTGGGCACATTTCTGCAGACGGGCGGTCTTATTCCCGGGACCGCCAACATGAACAGCGAAACCCTGACCCTGCCGGTGATTTCCGACGGCCTTTACTTTGTGGTCGTGCTCAGCGATGCGTTCGACGCGGTATTCGAACGGGGAAGCGAGGCCAACAACCTGGGCGCCTCGGCCACCTCTTTCGCGCTCGGGCATCCCGACTTCTCACCGACAGTGGACGGCGCGCCGGCCACGGCCACGAACGCCGAGACCATCACGCTCGATTACAGCGTGCTCAACAACGGGTCCGCCGCCGCCACCGGTAACTGGGTGGACCGTGTTTACCTGTCGACCGACGCCGTCCTGCAGCGCGGCACCGACATCCTGCTCGGGGAGCTGGCGCAGTCGGGTCCCGTCGATGCCGCGCTGGAATACAGCTCCAGCCTGGATTTCACACTTCCCATCGATGTCTCCGGTCCCTTCTTCCTGATCCTTTCCGCAGATGATGACAACGCCGTCAACGAATCCGGCGCGGACGCGGACAACGTGACGTCCGTCGCGATCACGATCGACCTGGCGCCATTCGCGGATCTCGAGGTCGGTAACGTCATGGCGCCGACGCTGACGATCGGGGATCCGGCCGAGGTAACGGTCGAATGGACCGTCACCAACATCGGCACCGGCGATCCCAACGTGGGGGCGTGGGTGGATCGCGTCATCGCATCGGTCGACGAGATCGTCGGAAACGGAGACGACATCCTCCTCGGTGAACTGCTGCACGAGGGCGGGCTGGCGCCGGCGGCGAGTTATACCGAGACTCTCGACATCCTCTTGCCCGCCGCTTTCCAAGGCCGCTTCTATCTCTATGTCCAGACCGACGCCGAGGCGGGCGTGTTTGAAAACGATCTCACCGGGAACAACGCGGACCGGGCACCGGAATTCTTCGACGTGGTGCGAATTCCTTACGCCGATCTGCGCGTCACGCAGGTGACTCCGGACGCGACCGCGGGCAGCGGGCTGCCATTCACGATCACCTGGACCGTGCTCAACGATGCGGCCAACGCCGTGGGTCCGACCAACACCCCGACCTGGAACGACGTGGTCCGGCTGGCGTCCAACCCGGACGGCACCGGCGTTATCTCGACGCTCGGTGTCTTCCAGCACGTGGGTATTCTCGCGGAGGGCGGCAGTTACGACCGGTCGGTGGACATCACGCTTCCCGACGGCCTGGTCGGGACCTTTTACGTGGTGGTGCAAACCGGGGGCCCGTTCGAGTTCGTCTTTACGGACAATAACACCGCGGTGAGCGGTGCGGTCGATGTGACGCTGACGCCGCCGCCCGATCTTACGGTGTCCAATATCGTGGCGCCTCCGGAACAGGTGTCGGGCGACCGCATCGACATCGAGTGGCAGGTGCGCAACGACGGGACCGGCGCGGCGGTGGGATCGTGGACCGACACGGTGCGCCTAGTCGAAGTCGGCGGGACGGGACAGGTCATCAACCTGGGCACCTTCACCTTCACGACCGACCAGGACGGAATTCAGCCGGGGACGACTTACACGCGGCAGGAACAGTTCATATTGCCCGCGAATCTGCAGGGTCTTTTCCGGGTGGAAGTGACCACCAACGCCAACGGCGCGCTGTTCGAACTCGGGGCCACCGGGAACAACACGGTGCTTGACGACGGGACCGTGCTGATCACGCTGCTGCCGCGTCCGGATCTCCAGGTCCTGCTGGTGGATGCGCCGCCCGGGGCCTCGGCGGGAGGGACGGCCTCAATCGAGTTTGTCATCATCAACCAGGGGACCGCACCCACGCCGTCCTTCTGGCAGGATCGCGTTTACCTGTCCCTGGATAACACGATCGGTTTTGACGACGTCTTCGTGGGCTCGTTCACCAACGGCGCCGCGCTGGCGCCGGGTGAGCAATACCGGACGGTCACCGATCCCTTCGATATTCCTCGGCGCTTCCGGGGTCCGGTTTACGTGATCGTCGAGACGGATGCCGCCGGGCAGGTCGATGAATTCCCCAACGAGGGCAACAACATCGGCACCGAGGAGATCGACATCGAGCCGTTGCCCCCGGCGGACCTGGTGACCTCGCTGGTGGTGGCGCCGGATCTCTCCTTTGACGACACGGTCATCGAAGTGACTTACCGCGTGACCAACCTCGGGGCCG
The DNA here is from genome assembly GCA_024638765.1 of Verrucomicrobiales bacterium. Classification (GTDB taxonomy): domain Bacteria; phylum Verrucomicrobiota; class Verrucomicrobiia; order Verrucomicrobiales; family DEV007; genus JAHEJT01. The sequence continues at coordinate 581 of JAHEJT010000066.1, read as the reverse complement.
GGGAAACCGATCGCGATGCGTGGACCGACACGATCTGGCTGACGCGTGATGCCAACCGTCCCGCACCCCTGAACCAGGGCGGCGGGGTCGAAGACATACTCTTGGGGACATTTACCCACACGGGATCGCTGGAGGTGGGAGAATTCTACGAGCGGACGGTGAGCGTGCGGCTGCCGCGCAACGTCACCGGCGCACTTTACATCACGCCGTGGACCGATTCCACCGAGCTGGTGCTCGAGGACACTTTCGACGTCAACGTCAATCCGGATGATCCCAACGAACTGGACAACAACAATTACAAAGCCCGCCCCATTACGATCCTGTTGACGCCGACTCCCGATCTCACGGTCGAACAGGTGACTCCCGACGCCACGGGGCAGGGCGGGGGACCGTTCAGCGTGGAATGGACGGTGCGCAACGTCGGCCAGGCGCCCACCCAGGAAGGCGAATGGGAAGACGTGGTGTTGTTGTCCCTCGACGGCACTCCCACCGGGCCCACCCTGGAACTCGGCCGGGTCCAGCACACCGGCGCGCTGTCCATCGGGCAGAGTTACACCGCGAGTATGACCTTCGACTTGTCT
>JAHEJT010000231.1 GCA_024638765.1 Verrucomicrobiales bacterium | reverse complement strand
CCTCTGAGCACGGGATACAACTTCGTGCGCGGCGGCTGGCCGCTGGACCAGAGCCCGGACGATCGCGACCTGGCCCTGGCGGATGGATTTTTCTTCGGGGGCACCGATCCGGCCGCCGTCGACCAGCTGCACTTCTGGAAGGGCGACAGTGTCTTGAATGCCGAAGGCTACAACGGCTACTGGCTGCTGGATGCGGGCGCGCCTTACCAGTACTGGACCGGGATGGCCGATCCCAGCGTGACCGATGAGGACGCCAGCACGCTCTTTTTCAGCAATCGCTCCGCCCAGATCAACGTCACCAGCGATCGATTGAATTACGTGATGCCGCTGCCCTGGACGCCGTGAGACGTATGAAGCGCTGTCTTTACATCCTGATTCTGATTGGCCTGGCGGCGGCGTCACCGGGGCGCGCCGACACGGTCAATTGGGGCAGCAGCTTCGGGGGCGTCCACGTGGAGAGCGACGGCGATGCGCTCCTCGCGACGTTCACCTTCGAGATCGGGACTTTCGGGAGCACGTTCATTCCCGACGAGACCAACGTGGATCTGTGGTCGGCGAACTGGAAGGTGCTCGATGCCGCCACCTACAACGACACGCTGAATATCTTCACCGATAGTTTCGATCTGCTGGATCATCCCACGCTCCCCGGGCAGGTGGTCTCCAACAGTCCGGACGCCGACCCGGTGAACTTCAGTCAGGGGGAGCAGGTATACATCTGGGTCTATAACACGGATACCGCGGCTCCCGGTTCGGAGTGGGTGCTGATCACCGACAACGACGGGGCGGGCGGCGATGACTGGGTGATCCCGGATCCCGACGATCAGACCATCGATCCGGTCCAATGGCGGGTGTCCACCGCGACGCAAGTGGTGTTCGGCGGGCTCAACGACGTGAGCGGACCCGGGGAGCGCACCGGGGGTCCACCGCTGTTCGATCTGCAGACGCACACCTTTGTCCCCGAGCCCTCCGGGGCGCTGCTGGTGGGGTGCGGCCTGGGAGTGCTGGCCCTGCGCCGGAGACGATTTTTATAAATCGGACGCTGGGAGAATGCCGGGAAACCGGCCCCAGGCGGACGTTTAGGCTCATAACTTATTGAGGTTGTGCCGCTTGTCCAGTCGCCCTAGGCCGGTTTCCAGCGATGCTGAACTCTAGAATTATTTTGCATTTCTTGATTATCTGGAGTTAATTACAATTTCCATAACTTAAGTTTACGAAATTTAACTCGCGAAAGCGGGTCCAGGCGAGTGCTGCCGGTCCCTCCCTTCCCGAAACGCGCGGTCCGTCACGGCGTGTCTTCGGCGACAGGGTGGGGATGCGGTGCCCGTTGCAGGCTCCCGCCGTGCTCCTGCTGGCATGCCATCAAGCCGCCCCATTCCCATCCCTTCTGCATGACTCTTAGACGGCACAGAAATCGCACCGCGATCTTCTTGAGGCAGGCCTTGCTCACGGCGGTGCTCGCGTCCGCCGTTGTGCCTGCATGGGGCGCGCCCTTCGGTCCCTATTCCAACACCACGAGCGGGTTCCTGCCGGATCAGGTGGATTGCGCGACGGAGCTGGCGGTCGAAATCGAAGTCACCGACTCGTTCCAGGTCAACGACCTGGATGTGGGTTTGAACATCACCCACTCTTACCGCGGGGACGTGCGCGTCATGCTGACGTCGCCCGAGGGCACGACGGCGGTGATTATCGCGCGCCGCGAAGACAATAACAATAACTATGATTTCCTGCTGGATGACGAGTCCGCCAATCCGCTCGACGACGACCTCGACGCCGTTATTGGACCGCCGAATTACGGTGCAGACCGCATCGCGGCGCCGAGCAACCCCTTAAGCGTGTTCGACGGCGAGCAGGCGGAGGGAACCTGGACACTCTCATTCTGCAATGTCCCGTTCTCCGGGAGCATCGATCGCGATCTGACGTTCAACAGCGCCCAGCTCGAATTCGACGGCGACCCCGGCAGGAATTACACCGTCGATAACACCAGCCCCGGCACGCTCACGGTCCAGCCCGACTGTACAACGCCCCTGGTGCGTACTTTCAATGTCACGGGGAGCTTTTCGATCGACGATCTGAACGTCGGTCTCAACGTCGACCATACCTATCGGGGCGATTTACAAGTCCAACTCACGTCTCCCGCGACCACGACCGTCACCCTGATCGCGCAGGTCGACGACGGCGACAACAATTACGACTTGCTCCTCGATGACGAATCCGGAGGTGCCATCGACGACGGGACCGATAACGATACGGCCACGCCGATATACGGCGATGATCGCGCCGCTGCGCCGGATAATCCGCTCAGTGCGTTCGACGGCGAGGATGCGCTGGGCACGTGGACGTTGTCGATCTGCAACGTCGAGTTTGCCGGGAGTGGCGGCCGCGATCTTACGTTCAACCGCGCGCGACTGGATTTCCTGGGCACACCCGACGTCGCTTCGACCGGGATCGGAGGAAACGTCTTTCGTGATCACAACTTTGATGCCCTGCTTTCCCTTGGAGAGCCGGGTGTGCAATCGGTGGCGGTGACCGCGTACGATGCCGCCGGCGCAGCGATTGCGACCGACACCACAGACGCCGCTGGCCATTACGTTCTGACCGGTCTGGCGGCGGCGACGACGTATCGCCTGGAGTTCACCGCGGTCCCCGCCTATCTGCAGCCGATGCTCCCGACGGTGCGCTTTGTGACCAGCGGGACCGCGGCGCAAGATCTTCCGTTGGCGAACCCGGCGCATTTCTATAGCTTCAACTCCCGGCTGATTACACCCTGTTACGAAAGCGGCACAGGGGTGGGAAACGCGAATCCCGGTCTGGTCTCGTGGAGTTACAATGCGATCGGGGTGCCCGCGGGTTTTGCGGATCCCGCGGGCGGCACCGCGCAGGATCCGCGCAAGGACGGCAATATTGAGGACATCGGAACGGTGTGGGGCACGGCTTACCAGCCGGATGACGACCGGCTCTTCCTGGCGTCCTTTCTCAAGCGCCACTCCGGCTTCAAGGACGGTCCAGGGTACATTTACGTGGTCGATTACAGCGGCGGCGGGCCCCCGTTTTCGTTCTCGAGTTTCAACCTGCAGGGCGTCGCGCCCGGCAACGGCGGTCCGGCCATCGATCTCGGAAGCGTGACGCGCACGCCGGGAAATCCGGATACGGAACTCTTCGCCGACCCGACTACGCGGAGCATCGATCTGGATGCCTTCGCCAAGGTCGGCGCCATCAGTTACGGCGACGCGGATCTGCAGGAGGATGGGAACACGCTGTGGGTGGTGAACTTGTTTCAACGGGCGCTGATCACGGTGGACGTGAGCGGATCGACTGGTTCGCTGCCGGGGACCGTGAACCAGTATCCGCTCGGGGCGATGACGGTGACGTTAATCGACACCACGTCGACCACCTTCGATGCGATGTGTGCCGGGAAAGGAGTGATGCGCCCCTTCGGGTTGGAGTTTCACGACGGGGTCGGCTATCTCGGGGTGGTCTGCGATGCGTCGACGACCCAGGCGCGCAACGATCTGACGGCCCACGTGTTCTCCTTCGATCCCGCGACGGTTGAGACGACCGGCTTGCAGGAGGAGTTGAATTTTGACCTCGATTACAACCGCGAGAACGGGCAGGCCTACGGGGGTTCGCCGCCTCCGTTGGACCATAGCCAGTGGGATCCGTGGGCATCGACCTGGGCGCAGCTGGGCCCTGTGACGAACGCTACGCCGAACGAGTCGGGTGACAACAACTACATGGGTCCGCAGCCCATCGTGAGCGACCTCGAGATCGGCGACGATGGTTCGATCGCGATCGGGTTGCTCGACCGCTTCGGGCACCAGAACGGGCGCGCCAACCGCAAGGCGATCTCGGGCGACAGCAGCTCGATCGACACGACGGCGCTGGGCGACATCATTCACGCCTGCCGCGTCAACGGGGTATTCGTGGTGGAGAACGGAGCCGATTGTCTCACCGAAGACGACAACGAGGAAACCGGAACTCCAGGCGACACGCTTCGTCAGGATGACGGTGTAGGTAACGGCGGCGAGTATTATCATGAGGATGGATTCCGGGAAGGCCCGACGCTGCAGACTTACACCCACGGCGAAGTGGCCCAGGGAGCCCTGGCCCGGCTCCCCGGAAGCGGCGTCGTGGTTTCCACGCACGTCGATCCCCTCTGGGGCTCGGGGGCCACGAACTCGCAGGGCACGGTTTGGTACGACATGACCACAGGTGACCGCGAGAGCGTCAGCGGGACCCGGCACGAATACATGGTGGTCGAGCGATCGCCGGCGACGCCCGGCACTTTCGCGAAGTCGAACGGGATCGGCGACCTCGAGCTGATGGGCGCGCCCGCGGCCATCGAGATCGGCGACCGCGTCTGGGACGACACCGACGGCGACGGGATCCAGGATCCGGGAGAACCCGGTATCGCGGGTGTCACGGTGCAGTTGATCGACACGGACGGCACGACCGTCATCGCGACCGCGGTCACGGATGCCAATGGAGATTACCTGTTTTCAAACGGCGCGGGGACGGACACGGCGAGTGCGAAATACAATCTCAGCAGTCTCACCGCGGAGACGAACGGTTTTCGTCTCCGCGTCGCGCTCGGCCAGGGCGCCTTGAGCGGGAAGCTCCTCAGTCCGCCGAACAATCCGGATACTGGGGCGGGGGACGGCGGCGCCAATGCGGACGCGCGCGATTCCGATGGCGGGTTTTTCGGCGCCAACGCGGAGGCGCCCGTGAATACCGGTCCATCGGGTGACAACGATTACGATTACGATTTCGGATTCGCGCCCATCCCGCCGACGCGGGTCGGCCTCGGAAACCTCATCTTCCGCGACAACAACTTGAGCGGCACTTACGACGCCGGCGAGGAAATCGATGGGGTCACGGTGGAACTGTATGCGGCCGGGGATACCCCGGGAGCCGATCCCCCGCTCGCATCCATGGTGACGGCGAACGGCGGTTGTTATGCGTTTACCGGATTGGCGCTTGGCACTTACTTTGTCCACATTCCCGCGAACGAATTCGCCGCAGGCGAAGTCCTCGATGGTCATCTCTCGGCCTCTCCAGAGGGCGGCGACACACAAACCGACGACGATCTTGACGAGAACGGGCTCAATGCCGCCGCTCCGTCCGTCACCGGTGTGAGCAGCGGCGATATCGTCCTGATGATCGGCGGCGAACCGACGGGCGGCGCCGAAACCGGAAAGAACGCTTCCGACGACGACGCCCAGGACGCCAACATCGATTTCACGGTCGACCTCGGCTTCACGCCTCCCAAGGCATTGACTTATGGCGACTGGGTGACGCAGTTCGGCCTCACGGGAATCGACGACGACCCGGTCGACAGCGGCGGCGGCGAGGGCAATCCGGACAAGGATATTTACGACAACCTGCTGGAGTATGCGCTCTGCCTGCACCCGGAAAACGGCGGGCAATTGAACGCGGGTCTCTGCGCCGAATTGAATTCCGGGTCGGATGAGATCGAGGTGTTCTACGAGCGTCCAACGGGAATCACGGATGTGACCTACACGCTCGAGGGAAGCGAGGACCTGGCTTCCTGGACCGCGATCACGAGCATTGCGCCGACCGTGACGCCGAACGGTGACGGGACCGAAGAAGTGCGCTTCGTGGATCTCGAGAGCATCGCGGGCGGGCCGCCGGAGAACATAGATCTGCGTGACAAGGGATTCGTCCGGTTGAAAGTCGATCTCGCAAGTCCGGTGGCGACCGATTACACGCAGGTATTCGGGTGGGAGCGCACCACCTTCCGCAAGCAGTGCGAGACTTGCAGCATTCCTTTCGTCAATAAACCCACCTTCTCCGGAATCGTCGACAGCATGACGGGCTCCGACCTGGAGGCTGCACTTTCCGCCGGGTTCACCGATGTCAGCAGTCTCATGCTGCCGGCTGTCGAGTATTACGTGGAGATTCTCGACGGCACGGATGCAGGCCATCGCTTCGATGTCGATGAGGCGGGCAGCGACGCCGACACCATTGCGATCGATACCGGTTCGGCGCACAACACGCAGAGCCCGGTGCCGGATTTAAGCGGTGACAGTTTTATCCTGCGGGCGCACGACACCCTGGATGCGCTTTTCGATAAGACGAAGTTTACCGGCGACGGCGATCCAGATGTGGCCGACCGCCTGCTCTTCCGCTTTGGCGGTGCCTGGACGGTGTTCTATCTGCTCGATGCGCCGCTGCAGTGGACCCAGCAGGGTGAAGTGGGGATGCCCGACCGCGGTGATCGCGTCGTCGATCCCTGTGAAGGGATCTTCCTGCACCCGCGCGCCGCCGATGTGGAGCTGGTGGGCATCGGCATGGTGCGCGCCAACGCGTTCGCCTGTCCGCTGGAGACGGGATACAACTTCGTGCGCGGCGGCTGGCCGCTGCACCAGAGCCCGGACGATCGCGATATGGCCCTGGCGGATGGATTCTTTTTCGGGGGCACCGATCCCGCGGCCGTCGACCAGTTGCACTTCTGGAAGGGCGATAGTGTCTTGAATGCCGAAGGCTACAACGGCTCCTGGCTGCTGGATGCCGGGGCGCCTTACCAGTACTGGACCGGGATGGCCGATCCCGGCGTGACGGATGAAGACGCCAGCGTGCTGTTCCAGAGCAATCGCTCCGCCCAGATCCGCGTGACCAGCGATCGCTTGAATTACGTGATGCCGCTGCCCTGGACTCCCTGAGAGGCATG
>JAHEJT010000065.1 GCA_024638765.1 Verrucomicrobiales bacterium | reverse complement strand
CGCGTTCGTGGTCGCCGCCCGCAAATCCTTGGTCGTCAGATGCTGCATCAAAGTGCTCGTCAGCCGGGTGATGGCGTCAATGCTCAGATCCAGGGTCACATCGTCCGTAATGCCCGTCCCATCGACATTGCTTACCGTAACCCCGCGTTGAGCCGCGAGTTCGGTGATCTGCGCGCTGGCGCCGTGCACCAGCACCAGGTGAATGCTCAAGGACCTCAAGGCCGCGATATCGAGCAGCGTATTGGTGAAATTCGGGGAGGCCGCCGCACCGCCGTCAATCGCAATCACAAAGGTCCGATCGCGGAACTGCGGCACGTATTGCAGCATGCCCCGCAAATCGCCAAATCGAATCCTGTCTGGTCCCGTCGACATCACTTCAATCCGATCACTTTCGGTAATCCGTCCGCATAATCAAGATGTCCCGCGAGTTCACCTCCAACCCATTCGAATGGATAGCGCAGGATTGGTTCCAAGCGCCTCATTTTGAAGCGGTTGGCGGGGCTTTTTATTGATGCGTTGAGAACGCCTTATCAAGACAATATCATCGGGAAATCCATCGTTGCAGCCTGCGGCTCGGCGTATCATACCAATTGATAAGCACTTCTCCGGCTCGGTCCCATCGCGCGCCCCCCTCTTCGCCTCTCAGTCATGCGTCCGCAATCCGAAAAGGAAGATCCTCGCAAGGTCTTCCCGCGTCCCGCCGCCCTCTCCCGTCGCGCCTTCCTGCGCCGGACCGGCGCCGGCGCCATCGCGACCGCCGGGTTGCCCTTTCTCGAATCGCGCGCCCTGGGCCTGAATCACCCCTCCCCGCACGACCTTCAAACCATCTCGATCTTCCACACCACTGATATCCATGGGCATATTCTGCCCACCCAGAACTACGAAGGAGTCAAAGGCCTCGGAGGGCTCGCGCGTTGCGCCGATCAGATCCTCCGCTGGCGCGCGGAAAACCCCCACAATCTCGTCATCGATGTCGGCGACCTCTATCAGGGGACCCACGTGGGCCGCCGCTCCAAGGGCCGCCTCATGATGCGGCTGCTCAACAAACTGGATTACGATGCCTGGATTCCCGGCAACCACGATTTCGACTGGGGAAGCGACGTTTTCGCCGGGGTCGTGGAACTCGCAGTTTCACCAGATCGAAACCCGCGACGCCCTCATCAACTACTTTCTCGATCAGAAAGAAATCTCGCCGCAGTCGCTCACCGCCGCCGCCCGCACGTCCCCAGCTCCGCGCTTCCGGAGCGTGGCTTAGGAAGGCTTTCCGCCGCTCCACCTCCCTTCGGTGCCAACCCTTCTGCCGCCCTTTTCTGTCATCCCGAGCGAAGTCGAGGGACCCCACGAATGCAGCTTGGATTGACTCGGTAATCCTAAAGCTGAGTTCCGTCCAGGATGTTCCTCCGTCCTGAGCCAAATCGATCCCCATGGTATCTTGAGCGGGATCCCTTGACTCCGCTCGGCATGACAAACCGTGTGGGGATCCGAATCCACCGCAAGCGAGAACCCCAATCCCTGATACCCAATCCCCGATACCTCAATACCGGCACCAGTCCGGCAGCTGAAACGCTTCCCGGATGAGGTTGAACCGCGGCAGCTCTCCGTCCTCCAGCACCACCTCGGCGATATCGAAGCGAAAATGGATGTCGGGATGGTCCAGCAGGCGCAGCCAATGCATGGCCCCACGCGCAATCAATGCCTGCTTGTCCTTGTTGACCGCATCCGACGGGCGTCCGTATTTCTCCGTGGTCCGCGTTTTCACCTCTATGAAGGCCAGCACATCCCGGTCGCGGCAGATCAGGTCGACCTCGCCTCCGTGGGGCGCCCTGAAGTTCCGGTGAAGCACCTTCATGCGCTCTTCGCGCTCGAGATGTAGGGCCGCCAGGTTTTCTCCCAGCACGCCGATCTCACGGGGCTCCAGGTCCCGGATCTCCCCATCGGGCGTCCGCACCTCCAAACTCAAAGGAGAGCTGAGCGACCGGTCCAAACGTCTTGCGATGGATCGGACAGGGCCCATGCCGGCGAAGTTCTTCCAGATGCTTGCGAGTGCCATACCCTTTGTGCGATTGGAATCCATACTCCGGGTATTGGCGGTCGTAAGCAAGCATGAGCCGGTCGCGCCCGACCTTGGCGATGACGCTGGCAGCGGCAATCGAGAGACTGATCCCGTCTCCCCCCACCACGGCCCTCTGCGGATGAGGAAAGCCCTTTACCTCCAGGCCATCGATGAGGACCATCGCCGGTGCCCCTTCCAGCCCCGCGACCGCACGCTCCATCGCCAGGTGCGTCGCCCGGAGGATGTTTAGTTCCTCGATTTCCTGCACTTCCGCCCTGCCCGTGCTCCACGCGATCTCCCCGTCCCCGGTGAGCTCCTCATAAATCGCCTCCCGCTTCTTCGGCGTCAGCTTTTTCGAGTCATCGAGCGCCGGGTGTGCGAAATCCTTCGGTAAAATCACCGCCGCCGCCACCACCGGTCCCGCCAGGGGACCGCGTCCCGCTTCATCGACCCCCGCGATCCGCCCCACTCCGGACGCGCGCAGTTCCCTCTCAATGCTCAGGTCGCAGGCCATGCTTCGACGCAGCGAAGTATACAGAACCAACTCCGATCCCACGAGACAAATGTAGGTGCGAGCGTGAGCGAGTACTCCGCGGAAGGCGGTCCAGAACCCGAACACCGACCGTTGGAAAAAGCGCTCCGCGCTATTTCCCCGCCTTCACCGCAGTGGCCTGCTTGCCGACGCGGTCGCGGAGGTAATTCAGTTTGGCGCGGCGGACTTTGCCGCGGTTTACCACCTCGATCTTGGCGATCTTCGGAGAGTGCACCTGGAAGACGCGCTCCACGCCTTCTCCATTGGAGATCTTGCGGATGGTAAAGGCCGCATTGAGCCGGGTGCCGCGTTTCCCGATCACGATCCCCTGAAAGACCTGGATCCGCTCTTTGCCGCCCTCCACGACCCGGCTGTGGACCTTGAGCGTGTCCCCGACATTGAACGGGGCCAAGTCTTCGTTCATCTGCTCTCTTTCGATCTTTTCGATGATGTTCATGACGGGATCTCCTGGAAAATAGGGCCGTTCAGGGCCCGTGAGGCCGGAACCTTACCCCTCTGACCCCCGAAATCAATGTTTTTCCTCGGGGGCAGGTGGCGCCGGCCATTCGTAGCTTGAGCGAAGCGAAAGCGAAGAATGGCGGAGTGGACGGGACTCGAACCCGCGACCTCCGGCGTGACAGGCCGGCGTTCTAACCAACTGAACTACCACTCCTTGGGCAGATGGGAGCGCTAGGTGCCGCCCCTTCAGCGATCGGGACCCTAGGTCCAAAGGCGGGCCCATGCAATGATATTTTGCCCCCAGAGCACGCGACCTCCGGCGTGACTGGCCGGCGTCTTCACCGCCCGGGCGCGCAAGCGCCCCTCTGGCTGCCGAAGGCAGATACGCGGAGCCGCGACGAAGGAGTGGATAAACCAACTGAACTACCAATCCTTATGGCAGGCAGGAGCGTCGTGTGCCGCCCCCTTCAGCGACGGGACCCTGGGTCCAAAGTCGACCCCGTACAACGATTTTCGGCCACTCCAAGCCCCCCGGGTGCGGCCTCGCGGGTCACTGGCCGCTTCGAACTTAACCCTGGACGCGCTGCCTCCCGGCCTTCGTTTTCGCGGGCTTCCAGCGCCACCGCCGACCAAAACCTTCACGCTCGCTTTTCCGGCGCAAACGCCTCGTTCAAGGCGTCCTCCACGAACTGGTAAATGCCCGGTTCCTGGCTCTCGCGTGATCCCGTCACATGGAGCACCGCAATCCGGTTGCCTTCGACGAAGTCAATCAGCGTCTGCGCGGTTTCATACCCTGTCCCCGAAACATGCAGCCACGGCTTCTCGTGCACCCCGCAATACCCGGAGGCCTCCTTGCCCGCGCCCAGGACGTCGTGCCCGATGGTGAAAATGACCGTCCCATCACTGCCCTCGACGTTGTGCTCAGTAGACTCGGAATATTGATACGCCGGTGTCTCCTCGAGCTGATAACGCTCGTCGAGTTTCCCGTCGGCCGCACGCCTCCCGTGCGGACACCAGCCCCCATGATCGATCCCATGCCAGATCGCCCAGTCCAGGGCCGCACGCTGGGCTCCTTCCTGACCTCCCGCGATGATTTTCCTGATCATCAACCGAAGAATCACGCCGTCCCACGCGGGTGTCGAGCTTGGACTGCCCCGGGTCCCAGAAGTTCGCACAATGCCCTTCCCTCCTCGCCACTGGGCTCCCATGCCGCGGATCCCACCCTTGACACCCGGAGCGATTTTCTCCCAAGCTTACTCGCTAGCCCATTCGCACATGGCCTCAACCTCGAGTGTGCAATGAATTCCACCCGTAACATCCTCCTCTTCGCGGTCCTCGCGACCCTCGCAGCCTCCTCGGCGCACGCCATCAACATCGTGGTCGATTACGGCTTCGACACGAATAATTTCTTCGATACTCAAGAGAAAAAAGACGCCATGCAGGCGGTCGCGGACCGCTACAGCGCCGTCATCACCAGCTCCCTGCTCGCAGTCGGCCCCGGGGGCACCGCGACCGGAACGCGCCCGTCGTGGAGGATCGGATTCACACATCCCGGAACCGGCGCCGCTTACCAACTCAGCACCGCGGCTGACTCGACTTCCGATCCGCTGGGAGGCACGGCCAACGAATACGGATTCGCCGGGCTTGCCGCGGACCAGTGGATCGTGTTTGCCGGCGGCCGATCGCTCCCAGGGGCCGCAGTCGGGGGCACGGATACGGGCCTCAATTACACGAACACTTACACGGACTTGGATGGCCCCCTGCACCGCGGCTTGGTCTCTGAAACTCTCTCTGACAGCGGCAGAGACCTCCCATCCTGGGGAGGATCTCTGGCCTTTGACACCGGCACCTCCTGGCACTTCGATCTCAACTCGACAGCCGGTGCTTCGGATCTCGATTTCTATTCGATCGCCCTCCGAGAACTCGGCCGTGCCCTCGGGCTCGCCAGCACCTGGAACCAGTGGGCCGACAACGGCGCCGGTCTCTACATCGGTACCGAGGCCATCGCCGCTTACAATGCGGACAACGGCACCTCCTTGCCCACTCTAAGCCTGGCCGGCGCTATCAACGAAAACTGGATGGAGGGCGCCTACGACTCCTTCGTCTTTCGGGATGGGAATCCGAACACCATGGGCACCGTCCCCAACGATACCATGCAGGATCTTCTCATGGAGCCGCTCTCGAATTTCGGCGGATCCCAGAACCGCCTTGAACTGACCAATGTCGATGTCGCCGCCCTCGAAGACATCGGATGGTCTGTGATCCCCGAACCCTCTCGTGCGCTCCTCGGTCCCCTGGCCCTGGCGCTCGCCGCCTTCCGCCGCCGGCGATGATCCCTTTCTGCCGTCGCCGAGGGCTGGAGCCGGTTTTGAGTTTTCCAATCAGAAATGCCGCAGTCCCGACGCAGATTTCTCACCCTTGCCGCCACCGCCGGCGCCACCGCGATCCTGCCTTCCCGCGCCGCCCTCACCGCGAAGGAGAATCAGCATCCCTCGCTCTCCGGCGAGGTGGGCCTGACCGCAGCCACCCTGGCTAGGCATCAGTCTCACCGCGCTTCGTCTGCCGGGGCCATTGCCTTCAACGATCTCCCACGCATCATCCGCCAGGAACTGGATATGCGCGTTATTGATCTCAACACCATGAACTTTCCGGATTTCAAACCGAAAACGCTCGACGACTTCCGCGCCGCCGCAGACAACGCAGACTGCATCCTCACCAATCTTAAACTCAACCAACCGGAAGTCTCTATCGGCAGCCCCGATCCCGAGATCCGCAGACGGGGACTCGCGACTTACAAGGAATCGGTCGATCACGCCGCGCGCCTCGGCCTCCGCTGGGTGCGGCCGCTGCCCCGGAAACAAAAGCCCGATATCGCCCTCCTCGCCGACTCCTTGCGCGCACTCGCCGATTATGCGGGTGAACGCGGTGTCACCGTGCTGATCGAAAATTTTGGCTGGATGATGTCGGATCCCGATTCGGTAATCGATCTCATTGAGAAAATCGACCGCGGACTCCCGGCCTCGCCCGATACCGGAAATTGGACCGATAACGAGGTCAGATACGAAGGCCTGCGGAAAACCTTTCCCCTCGCCGCGACCTGCGATTTCAAGGCCAAGACCATGGGCCCCAACGGCGAACACAAGCTCTACGACCTGGAGCGCTGCTTTCAAATCGGGTGGGACGCCGGCTTCCACGGCCCCTGGTGCATCGAACACGGGAACGCCGATCGCAAAGCCCTCTTTCGCGAACTCGGGATCATCCGCGACAAACTCCGCGGCTGGATCGCCCATCACGGCTGACTCCGGTGTAGCGGAAGTCGCCAAGACTTCCGCTACACCCAGAGCATGTAACCGATCCAACAGGTTGCAAACCCACCCGTCTCCCCTCAACATACGAGGATCTAGGCGGGATCGAACAATTCCCCGCCCCAACAATCTAACTTGATACTCTTATGGCTACCGAAAAAATTATCCAGGAACTCACCACCGCCTACGGCATGGAGCTGGAGACCGTCCAGAATTACATCGCCGCTTCCACCAACCTCGACGGCGTCCGCTCGGATGTCATCAAGAAAGCACTCGCTGCAGATATCACCGAAGAACTCGGGCACGCCCAGATGCTGGCCGCACGCGTCAAGACCGTCGGCGGCCTCGTCCCCGGCTCCATGTCCCTCAAGCCGGCCCAAACCCACCTCCAACCCCTTGCGGATACCACCGACATCGTCGGCGTCATCAAGGGCGTCATCGAAGCGGAGGAAACCGCCATCGCCCAATACAACAAGATCATCCAGCTCTGCGACGGCATCGATTATGTGAGCCAGGACCTCGCTATCACTCTGCTCGCCGACGAAGAAGAACATCGCCGCACCTTTATCGGCTTCCTTAAAGAATACGAAAAAGACTGAAACCCCAGAATCGAAGGATCCCATGAGCGCTCCTTTCCATCATCTTTACCAGGCAACCGCTGCGGTCCTCCTCTGCGCCGGACTGTTTCTTTCTTTTCGCGGGGGCTCGCCCGCGCGCCAGCCGGATGCCGCGCCTCGCGCCGTGGCCCCGCGCCCGCCGCTTCTTCCGCGGGAAGAAAACATGATCTCCCTGTTCCAGGGCGTCTCACCGTCCGTGGTTTACATCACCAGCATTACGGAAATGCGCGACTTTTTCACTCTCAACCTCCTCAAGATCCCGCGGGGATCAGGCTCCGGCTTTGTCTGGAACGAAGACGGATACATCGTCACCAATTATCATGTCGTGGCCGACGCCCGGAGCTGGGAAGTGACGCTGAGCGATCAATCCACCTGGAAAGCAGAGTTCGTTGGAGCGGAACCGGATAAGGATATCGCGGTCCTCAAAATCAATGCCTCCAATGACCGGCTCCCGGCAATCTCGGTGGGGAACTCTCACGATCTCAAAGTGGGCCAATCCGTGCTCGCGATCGGCAACCCCTTCGGGCTGGACCAGACCCTCACCACCGGCGTCATCAGCGGTCTGGGACGCGAAATTGAGTCGGTCTCCCGCCGCCCCATCCGTGGCGTCATCCAGACCGATGCCGCTATCAATCCCGGGAACTCCGGTGGTCCGCTCCTCGACAGCGCGGGACGCCTTATCGGCGTAAACACCGCCATTTACAGTCCTTCCGGAGCTTACGCGGGGGTCGGTTTTGCGGTCCCCGTCGATGTCGTCAACCGCGTCGTGCCCCAGCTCATCGCTTACGGGCGCGTCATAAAACCCGGACTTGGAATCACGATGGCGGAAGATTACGTCGTCCAGCGCCTGGGCCTGAAGGGAGTTCTGGTCGTGAATGTGGTTCCCGGAGGTGGCGCAGAGAAGGCCGGATTCAATCCCACGCGCCGCGACCGCCGCGGCCGCATCCTCCTGGGAGACCTCATTATCGCAATCGACGACCAAGCGATAGTGGACTCTAAAGGCCTCTTCCGCGCGCTCGACGAACGCGAGGTGGGAGACTCCGTCCAGGTCACCGTGATTCGGGACGGAGAAGCCTTTAAAAAAGCCGTCATCCTCGAAGCCATCAAGTAACCCCTCCTCCCTCGAATCTCCCCTCGCCGCACCTACTCCTCACCTTCTCCAGAAGTGTCACATTTTTTCATACAATTGTATGAAAATATGTGACACTTGCGTTATGATTTCCCTGGGAATTCACGCTGAAAAAGGGCCGCATCCAGGCGGGATCTTGCCGGTCTGGTTACCCTTCCCTGTCGACCCTTTCCAGCCCGTAAATCGATACCCCCAGGTCGCCGCAGGCAACGCAAGTGTGGTCCGGGCCCCGGCCCGGATCCGGGAGCCCGGCCAATTGCAGCGGCAGGCGCGAGCACTCGGTCACCTCCGCGTGGCTGAAATGATAGTGCCGATGATGCACCCTGCCCCCGTAAAACCGATCCGCCTTCGCGTCGCGGGAATAAAGGAGATACCGCTCCAGTAGAAAAAACTCGAGCGTGTCGATCGGCGCCTCGACAGGATCTTCCACGCTGCGATACCGGAAGCGGCAACTCTCGCTCACTTCTTTTCTCCGGCACGAGTAATCAATCCACCCGTCGTCCCTCGCGGCCCGCATCTCCGCGTGGAAATACGGCAGATGAAAGAATTTTCTGGCGATGGCCACGGCCAGCCGGCTGTTGGCGTCCAGGGAGTAAAACCAAACGCCCGGGATCCCCGCTGCATCATGCACATAGGTCCGGACGTTGAGTTCGAGAAAATTAGAGAGGCGCGGCACCTCCGGCGCCATCCGCGGCCGGACATGGCACATGAAAAACGGTACAATCGCCACCCACGCGTTCCCTTCAAAGATGTCTACGGTCAAGCCTCTCGGCAAAGTGTCCTGGATCTGCTCCGGCGGATATCTCCAGTGCAAAAAGAGAAGGTCCCGCCAAGTCTGCGCCATGACCGGGGATCGGCCCTCCGGCTCCTCGCGGAGCGCCAGGCGGGATTCCGTGGTGGGCCGGGCGATCGACAACGACAGATCGGATCTTGTTTCCATATTGAGTCG
The DNA here is from genome assembly GCA_024638765.1 of Verrucomicrobiales bacterium. Classification (GTDB taxonomy): domain Bacteria; phylum Verrucomicrobiota; class Verrucomicrobiia; order Verrucomicrobiales; family DEV007; genus JAHEJT01. The sequence goes on along the minus strand of JAHEJT010000065.1, from coordinate 15,011 downwards.
TATCAAGCTGGATTGATTCAGGCGGCCTGCTTTAAACAGGCAACGGCACCTTGAATCATAAAACCCGATGAACCCCCTTATGTGCAATCTCCTTGTCGTTCGCGGTCATCCGCTCAATGCGGACTCAGAGGTTCTTGACAGCTGCGACCCGACAGCGATCGGCGCCTGCACGGAGGAAGTCACCCCGAAACCATGAACTCGGACTCTCCACCCACTCCCCTCCGCGTGCTGATCACCGGCGCTTCAGGTATGATCGGTTCCGCGCTCGCCGCACACCTCCACGAGGACGGGCACGAGATTCTCCGCGTCACGCGCAACCCCTCGCATCCAGGAGACATATCCTGGGACCCCGATGAAGGGAAATTGGATCTCTCCTCCGCTGGGCCCATCGACGCCGCGGTTCATCTCGCGGGCGAGAACATCGCGGCGGGACGCTGGACCGATGCGCGCAAGCGGCGCATACTCGAGAGCCGCCGGGCTGGGACCCGGCTTCTCAGCGAGGCTCTGGCCGCGCTCTCCCCGCCACCCAAGGTGCTGGTGAGCGCCTCCGGCATCAATTACTACCCTGCCAACACCGGCCAGACGCACGACGAAAGTTCTCCCCCGGGGGACGATTTCCTGGCGCAAGTCTGCCTCGAGTGGGAAGCCGGCACCACCGCAGCGCGCGAAGCCGGCATCCGGGTCGTGATCCTGCGGCTCGGCATGGTCCTCAGTCCAAGAGGAGGCGCACTGGCGAAAATGCTCCCGCTGTTCAAACTGGGACAGGGCGGCAGGCTTGGCTTGGGAAAGCAACGCGTCAGTTGGATCGCCCTGGAGGACGTCGTGGAGATCATGGCGCGCGCCCTGACAGACGCCCGCTATGAAGGCGCGCTCAATGCCGTCGCTCCGCAGGTCGTGACAAACGCCGAGTTCACCCGCGCGCTTGCGAAAACGCTGCACCGGCCGGCGATCCTTCCGGCCCCGGCTTTTGCGCTCCGGCTCGCACTCGGAGAGATGGCCGACGCCCTGCTGCTCGCGGATCTCGCCGTCACTCCCGGGCGGCTGCAGGAACTGGGATACCCTTTCCGGCACCCCGATCTGGAGGAGGCCTTCGCCGCAGTTTTGCGTTGACGCGTTTTCCCCGGGTTACTTCCGCCGGCTCTTGATTTTCCGCCGCCTCGGCCCGGATTTGGATTCGGCTTCCGCGTCTTTTGCGTCCGGCTCCAGCGCCTTTTCCTTGCGCCGGATCCATCCCAACACCCCCAGCAACACCAGCCAGGACGCGGCGCTGAGGGTTGCCGCCGGCTTGAAGGTGGCCGGTTCGAAGTATAGCCGTAAGTGATGGTTTCCCGCGGCCAGCGGAATCCCGCGCAACACGTAATTCGCGGGAAGAACCCGGTAAGAATCCTGAGGCGCATCCCGCTGGACGTTCTCCGCTTTCCAACTGACGCTGTAAGGATCGGTCATTAGCAGGATGCAAGCCCGATCCACGCTGACCTCGACTACGACTTCGTCCGTGTCCTCACTTTCGATCTTCCAACCGCCAGCAATGGCGACATCTCCGGGATCGGAAATCGGCACCCCGGGTTCTTCCTCGAGTAGCACCGTCTTTTTCAAATCGAAACCCTCGTTGAAAAGTTTCGTGAGAACGGCGTCCCTTCCCTGGACGATTTCGAAGCGGGGCACCAGTTCGAAGCGCGCCAGCGGCTCGATGGGAATGTCTTTCTTGACCACTCCCTCCTGACTCGGGGAAATAATGCCGGCAACCCGCAGCATCGCCCAGAGGGAATGCACGCGCTGAATTTTCAGATGCTGGGTCGCCTGGTCGGGGTGCACTCCCTGCGTCGCCGCGATAAACTCCGCGTAGCGGCCCAGCACACCTGGATCGTCTCCCCACAGGTCTTGCAAGCCGGAAAGCATGCCCGCATTGGTTTTCGACACGTCCACAAAGCGCACATCACTTTCCAGCTGCTCGCGCACCGCCATCTGGTATTTCGGCCACATCAGGCCGCTATCGAAGGAGTGCCGGAAACGCGCGGAAAACACCACCATTTCCACTACCCCGATCACGACGAGAGCATAGGGCAGAGCCGGCACCGCGCGGCGCCCAAAGCCCGCGCCCACCGCCAGCAGCAGGATCCCCCCGGCGATCCACAGCGCGCGTGCGGCCGCTCCGGCGGCCGCCGATTGCAATTCCTCTGAAAAGAATTGTTCCTGCGACAGCTGCGTCACTTGGCCTGAATTCCAGATGGCCTCTCGAATGCCGCCCCACCAATCCCCGGCCGGGGAGATTGCGAGAGCGCACCCGAAGCAGGCGAGAGCCAAGCACGCCCCTGCAATCGCAAGAATTTTCTCGCCACGCAATCTTTCCCCATCGGAAAGGCGGTCCAAACCGATCCCGGTAAGCACGACCGCAAACAGGATCGCGAAGAAAATGAACTTCGAGTTCCCCCGAAACAAGTCATACCCCGGGACCACGGCGTAAAGGATGTGGAAGAGCGGCGTGTAGGACCCCAGCGCCAGCAGGGCGCCCGTCCCGAAGACGATTAGTGCCTGCTTTGAGAGCGTGCCGTTCTTGCCGGGGAGGGCTCCAATTGCCGCGCACCAGCAAGCGATCACTCCGAAGAAAGCCGCCATCTCCCAGTAAAACCAGCGGCCCCAGTAAGGCGCTTTCACCGCCCCTCCCCATAGTCCCGGCACGGCCATGGTGAACAGGTTTTCCGGCGGAAACGAATAGCTGCCCGCGAACTGTTTGCCAACTCCGCCGCTCCGAATGGATTCTGAGGATGCCTCGATGCCGGGCAAAAGCTGCACCGCCGTCAACAGGCAAGCCGCGAGATAAATGATGCCAAACCCCAGCAGGAAGCGGAGCTTGCCCTCGCCGGGAAGCAACGTCGCCGCGAAAAGCACGGCCATCAGGCCGCTGTAATACACGTATTGCGGGTGCCCCGCGAGGATTTGCATGGCCGCCGCCACCGCCCCTAGCGCCACCCAAAGGACGCGCTGCTCCTGGCGCCACCGCCAGATCGCCATGAACAGCCAGGGCGCCCAGGACATGACGCACAGATTCGTCAGATGCCCGGCGTAGATGTGGAGAAAGTGGGGGGCGCAAAACATCAAGAGCACGCCGCAAAACAAGGCTGACACCTGGCGCAAACCCGCCGCCCGCATCCAGAGGAACATGCCTGCTCCGATCCACCACACGTGAAGGGCAACCCCCCAGTTGATGGCCCTCTCCAGCGGCAGGATCAGGTAAATCCAGTTGGGAGGATAGAGCAATGCCGATTGGAAACCGCTGAAATACGGCATGCCTCCGTAAACATAAGGCGTCCATAAGGGGAAATTTCCCCGGCGCATTTCCTCGAACCCGAAATACCTCCAGCCGGCGAACTGTCGCCAGATATCGGTCCCCAGATGCGAAACGATTTTTTCTCCGCTTCCGAAGAGAAGATCGAAGAAGAACAGGAGTGTGAGCAGGCCCAGGATGAGGCAGCCCGCCACTCTCGAGTTTTCAAAAGTTTCCAGGGGCCGGGATCGCATACAAAGAAAGCCTCTCCCGTCCCTCAGGCGACAGTCTCGGTGGTCTTGTCCTTCTTCCGTGAGGTTGCGGGCCGCTTTCCAGCAGAAGAGGCCTTGTCTCCGCCACGCGCGGAGAGAAGATCTTCCACCGTCAGGAAGACATCCTCCACGGGAATCCCGCGCATGCAATCGTTGTCGTCGGAGGGTGCCTGCCGGTCATTGAGAGCGCTGACACAAGGAGTGAAGGCCGTGGCAGCCCAGAGCAGGCGGCAGCGGGACGAGCGGGAACCGAATAACGCCGGAGTCTCGGGCCCGAAGAGCACCACGGCGTTCACCGGGGTAAGCGACGCGAAATGCGCGGGTCCACTGTCGTTGGTCACGAGAACCCGCGAAAGATGGTAAAGCACGAGGAGATCTCTCAGGGTAGTCCTCCCCGCCATACTGAAACACCTTTCCCTGTCGATCTTGTTCACCACAGCGGCCGCGCCTTCGGCTTCGTCGGGTCCGCCGGTCAGTGCGATGAAAAGATCCGGATGGGCATCGAGCAGGCGATGCGCCAACTCGATGTAATTCTCCTCCGGCCAGCGCCGGAGCGGAATGATATCACTGCAATTCGCGTTCAAAAGCACGATGGGCGCGCCATCGACTTTCTCCCCCGCAGCTTTTTTCAAGAGATCTCGAACCGCGTGCTTCTCTCCCTGAGTCACTTTGAACTCGGGGTAGTCTTCGTCATGGGGTTCCATAATGAAGCGTGTCTTGACGGGTCCACCGTAATCCATACGGCCAAATTCAAGCCGGATATCGCTGTCGAACGCCGGCATTTTTGCCTCAGGCTGCTCCAGGGCCTCGACGAGGACCTGGAATGCGTCCGTCGTGTGCAGGTGATTGTTGAAAAAGAGACGGTGCGTCATGAGATCGCCGCGGTAAGGCCCCTCTCCGTGAAAACTGTGGTATCCGACACGCACGCGCGCGCCGGTGAGAAAGGAGAGCACCGCCGTGGAACGGGCGAAAAATTCGAGGTCCACAGCTCCGTCCATACCGATGCGGCGCACCTTCTTGAGCGCGCCCAATGCGCCCGATATCACATCGAGAAGACCATTGGTTCGAATTGCGATGACGTTATCCACGGGGACGACCTCGAGGGCATCGAGAATGAAGCGGTTTTCCTCGAACACCAGGAAGTAGACATTTTCGGCGCCGTACCGATCCGTCGCCAGTTTCAAGGCTTGGTAAGCCAGCACTGTCGAGCCCTGCTCCGCCAACTTGATGAAGAGCACTTTCTTCGGCGGCTCGGCCTCCTCATTCGGCGCGCGCAGCACCAGTTTGCGGGCGAAGGTCAGCGCGACACAGCAGGGAATCCCCAGCACCCGGTCAAAAAAACGCATCGCGGAAATATTCATGAGTCGTCCTGAAATGGCTCAAATGCTTGCTTGGATAGAGCGGAAGGAAACGCCTGATCTCGGGGGGCCGACTCTGCGATGGCGGCAGGAGCGTCTCCACCTCAACCCGGCGGGGCGATACGCGCTAATCTGCTGGTACTCAATTCGCTGTAACTGGTGGGCGTGGATTCTGGTGGGATTTGGCGTAAGATAGCAAGAGCTGGTAGCGTTCGTAACTACTAGTCTAACATTGGAAAATGGTCAGGCAATGGGGGCATCCCGTCTCTCTCCCGGTCCACCCGCGGTTCGAGCCCGGAAACGCAAACGAGGGAGATTTATTATAGATATTGCCAGATAATATGGTTTTTGCAACAATGAAGTCGCTTTCAACCCCCGGCGCGGCCATCCTCCTTGCCTTTTTCACGTCCGTCACCGCCCGGGCCGAAGTCGATTTCAATCGCCAGATTAGGCCCATCCTCTCGGACCGCTGCTTCCACTGCCATGGTCCCGACGCCAAAAACCAGAAATCGGACCTCCGCTTCGATTCGGAAGAAAACGCCCTCGCCGATCTGGGCGGCTATTTTGCCATCGTCCCGGGCGACCTCGAGAAAAGCGAACTCCACCACCGGATCAATACGGACGACCCGGACGACGTCATGCCGCCGCCGGATTCGAACCGCTCCCTGAGCAAGAAAGAGATCGCGCTGCTTGACGGGTGGATCCGCCAGGGCGCGCCCTTCGACAAACACTGGGCCTTCAAAGTTCCGGCCCGCCCCTCGCTCCCGAAAATCAGCCAGCCGGACTGGCCGCGCAACGAGATCGATCACTTCATTCTCCATCGCCTCGACGAGAACGGGCTCGCGCCGTCGCCGGAAGCGGACCGGCACACGCTTCTTCGCCGCGTGACGCTCGACCTGACTGGACTCCCGCCGACACCGGAGGAAGTGGATGTGTTTATCCGTGACAAATCGCCCGGCGCGTTCGAAAGAGCCGTCGACCGCCTGCTCGCCTCACCCGCGTACGGCGAGCGCATGGCCCTGCCCTGGCTCGACGCCGCGCGATACGCCGATTCCGCCGGCTACCAGAACGACTTCAAGCGCTCCCAATGGCCCTGGCGCGACTGGGTCGTGCGTGCTTACAACGCAAATATGCCCTTCGACCGGTTCAGCCGCGAACAGCTCGCCGGCGACCTCTTGCCCGATTCCACCGAAGACCAGGTCCTCGCCACCGCCTTCAATCGCAACCACCGTATCAACAACGAGGGCGGCATCATCGCCGAGGAATTTCTCAACGAATACGTCGCGGACCGGGTCGAAACCACCGGCACCGTCTGGCTTGGCCTGACCGTCGGCTGCGCGCGCTGCCACGATCACAAATACGACCCGATTGCCCAGAAAGACTTCTACCGGCTCTTCGCTTTCTTCCACAACATCCCCGAGAAAGGAAAGGACGGCGCCATCGCCCCGGAACCCAACATGGCGGTCTATACCTCGGGGAGTCGCGAGGAACACGACGACCTTAAAGAATCTCTTGCAGCAGCAGCCGAGTCTCGCAAACAACACGCGAAGAACGCGAAGGCACCTCTCGATTCCTGGATCAAATCGGAGTCCGCCCGCCTGCGCTCCGCGCCCGGTTTCCTCCCCCTTCCCGCGCCCATCCTCTACTTTTCCTTCGACTCCCCCCGCGCGAACCGTTTTGACAATCTCGGTTCGCTACCCAATCCGGCCCGGATCACCGGACAAAGACGGACCATCCTCACCAATCGTCCCGGCCGGCACGGTGGCGGCATCTACATCCGCCAGGGCGGTTACCTCAACCTCGGTCGCCCGGGCAGAGACGCGATCGCCTTCGTGCCAAATAATCCTCAAAGCTGGGCCGCCTGGGTCAAACCCGGCAAAGACATCTCCGGCGCCGAAGGCCCCGTCCTCAGCTGCCTCACGTCTGACAAGACCGCGCGCGGTTATCAGGTCAATCTAGTCGAAACAGGCGAAGACAAGTATCGCGTCGCCTTCCGTCTCCACAGCAACCGCGCCAGGAAGGAGTCGATTGAAGTGATGTCGAAGGAAACAATCCCGGCCGACAAATTCGCGCACATCGCCGTGAGCTACGACGGCTCCATGAAGGCTTCCGGCGTCGCCATTTTCATCGACGGGGAAACCGCGGCGTCCGACGTCGTCCGCGACCGATTTGGGGCGCCCTTCACCACACAGGAAGATTTGCTTCTCGGCGCGGAGATCGCCGCCTCGTCCGCAAAGACGATCCGCGATGAATTGCTCTCAAATACGGATGTCGATGAACTCTACATCTGCGATGAGACCCTCGATGCCGGCCAGGTGCGTGCGATCTATTCCACCGGAACTGTGGACCTGCTACTCTCCGCTCCCGGGAAGCTTTCGAAAGGGGCGAATGCTTTTCTTTCGAATCACTACTTTGAAGAACGCGATCCCGCCTACAAGAAGCTCCTCGCTACCGAGAGTCGTGCCGAAGCCCGGCTGAAGACCTTCGAAGACGGCAGTATCACCTACGTCTCCATCATGAAGGAGATGGAGGAGCCTCGGGACACTTATTTCCTGGTGCGCGGCGCCTACGACGCCCCCGATACCTCGGAGAAACTCCTCCCTGGCACACCGGCCGCCCTGCTTCCTTTCGAGGAAAAACTCCCGAAAAACCGCCTCGGCCTGGTGGAGTGGCTCTTCAGCGAAGAGAATCCCCTCACCGCGCGCGTCGCAATCAATCGTTATTGGCAGATGTACTTCGGGGCCGGACTCGTGAAGACCTCGGAAGATTTCGGTTCCCAGGGGGAACCGCCGTCGCACCCGCAGCTCCTCGACTGGCTCGCCGTCGAGTTTCGCGAGAGCGGCTGGGACGTGAAAGCCATGCAGAAACGAATCGTCACGAGCGCCGCATACCGCCAGAGCAGCGTGGTCACGCCCAAACTCCTGGCGTGCGATCCCGAAAACCGTCTCCTCGCCCACGGGCCGCGCTTCCGTCTCTATGCACAGGCGCTCCGCGACCAGGTCCTCGCCGCAAGCGGTTTGCTCATCGATCGGCCGGGCGGTCCCCCGGTGATGCCTTACCAGCCCGAAGGGCTCTGGGAGGAAGTCAGCGCCAAGGGATTCAAATACGTCGAGGCCGAGGGCGAAGAGCTTTACCGGCGCAGCCTCTACACGTTCTGGAGACGCACCGTGCCGCCGCCCTCGATGATGAATTTCGACACGACCGCCCGCGAAATCTGTTCCGTGAAGTCCTCGCGCACGAACACGCCTCTCCAGGCGATGAACCTCATGAATGATCCTACCTACGTCGAGGCCGCGCGCGCGCTCGCCGAACGGATGCTCACCGAGGGCGGCGAAAAGACGGAAACACAGATCCGCCACGGCATGAAACTCCTCCTCGGCCACCCCCCCGAGCCGGCAATCCTCGCGGTGCTCAAGCGCGGCCACGCCGATTACCTCGCCCGTTTCCGCAAAAACCCCGATGCCGCAAAGGAATTCATCGCCGTCGGCAAAACGCCGCCCGATGAAGCCCTCGACGCCGTCCAACTCGCCGCCCACACCGCCGTCGCCAGCGTCATGCTCAACCTCGACGAGACCGTCACGAAGGAATAGCCGCACCATGAACCCGATCCTCGAATCCAAACTCGCGATCAACCGCCGGCATTTTTTCGGCAAGACTGCCACCGGCATTGGCGCCGCGGCATTGTCCTCGTTGCTGGGCAAGGACGCCATAGCGAACGCAACCGCGTCCTCCGGCCTTCCGGGTCTCCCCGGCCTCCCGCACTTCGCGCCGAAGGCAAAGCGCGTCATCTACCTCTTCCAGTCAGGCGCGCCGTCGCAGATAGATCTCTTCGATTACAAGCCCAAGCTGGCGCAGCATTTCGATGAGGAACTGCCAGATTCCATCCGCCAGGGCCAACGACTTACCGGGATGACCTCGGGCCAGAAACGGTTCCCCGTCGCGCCCACGATCTTCGATTTCAAACAACACGGAAACAGCGGCGCCTGGATCAGCGAGCTCATGCCGCATCTTTCCGGTGTGGCCGACGATCTCTGTTTCATCAAATCGATGTACACCGAGGCGATCAATCATGACCCCGCTATTACGTTTTTCCAGACCGGCTCCCAGATCGCGGGCCGCCCCAGTATCGGGTCGTGGCTCTCCTACGGGCTCGGCAGCGAAAACGAAAACCTGCCCGCTTTCGTGTCGATGATTTCGACCGGCACGGGCCGCCCGGGCGGGCAGCCGCTCTACGACCGGCTCTGGGGCAGCGGATTCCTACCGACCACGCATCAAGGCGTCAAGTTTCGCGGGGTCGGCGATCCCGTGCTCTATCTCAACGATCCGCCAGGCATTGACCGGACCATGCGCCGGCGCATGCTCGACGATATCGCGGCGATCAACCAACAGAAGCTCGACGAATTTGGCGATCCCGAAATTGCGACCCGCATCGCGCAGTACGAGCTCGCGTACAAGATGCAGGCCTCGGTTCCGGAATTGACCGACGTCAATGACGAGCCCGACCGGGTATTCGAAATGTACGGTCCTGAGGCGAGAAACAAGGGCACCTACGCCTCCAATTGCCTCCTCGCCCGGCGCCTTGCGGAGCGCGGCGTCCGCTTCATCCAGCTCTTCCACATGGGCTGGGACCAGCACAAATCGCTTCCCACCCAGATCAAGGGACAGGCTTACGATACCGACCAGGCCACCGCCGCCCTTATCACCGATCTCAAGAATCGCGGCATGCTCGACGACACTCTCATCGTGTGGGGCGGCGAATTCGGCCGCACTGTTTACAGCCAGGGCACGTTGACCGAAACGAATTACGGCCGCGACCATCACCCACGCTGTTTCACGCTCTTCATGGCCGGCGCCGGCATCAAGGCGGGCACGACGTTCGGGGCGACCGACGATTACTGTTACAATATCGCCGAGAACCCGGTGCACGTGCACGACCTGCACGCCACCATCCTGCAACTGCTCGGGATCAATCACGAGCGCCTCATCTACAAGTTCCAGGGCCGGCGCTACCGGCTCACGGATGTCCACGGGAAGATCGTGAAGGACGTTCTGGCTTAAAGCGCCCCATCCCTCGCCCCGCGCCATCGTGAAGGACGTGGAGGGCGACGCTCTATCCCCACTTCGTGGCGCTCTGCGGAGTGCCTTCGGCCATTTATTAAGCGCTCCGCGCTGGGCAGTGTCGTCGCCGTGGTCTCAATCTGTCGCGCCATTTCATCCAATCGCGGTTGCGACGAAGCGCAACCCTCCAGAAGGACGATTTCCCGCTACCCACGGAGCAAACCCCCTGCTATCCTTGGCCCTCGGCCCAACTCCGTTTTTACGCGATTGCCATGGAAAGCCCGAAAAACCCCCGAATCCAACGGCGCCGATTGCTCGCGACCGCCACTTCCGCAGCCCTCGCCGCCACGATGCTCCTCGGCGTCCTCCCGCCTCCGGGCGCTTCCGCCGCCGAGGGCCCCAGGTCTTCGCTGATCACCGACGAAAACGCGAAGGAAGGCTCCCTCGACTGGCAACTCACCCGCGTCCGGCTCGATTCCCGGGAAGGCTATCGCGCGCCGAACATCGAGGGCTATTGCTCGAAGCAATCCGTGGCCGTCGGCGAATCGCTCGACATCATGGTGAGCACGGATCCGGCGGAGAAATTCATCATCGAAATTTTCCGCACGGGGTATTACGGAGGGCGCGGGGCGCGGCTCATGGCGAAGTACGGTCCCTTTCAGGGAAAGGCGCAACCCGTCCCCGAACCCGCGCGCGGAGACCGCCATCTCATCGAGTGCACGTGGGAGCCCGCCATGACACTCGGGATCCGCGACGACTGGCCGAGCGGCGTTTACCTGGGCCGCCTCACCACGCTCGGCGACAAATCCGGCTTCGGATACTGGCAGAATTACGTCGTCTTCATCGTGCGCGACAGCCGCCCCGCGGACATTCTTTTCCAGTGCAGCGACAATACCTGGCAGGCTTACAACCGTTGGCCGGACAAGTATTCGGTCTACACCCACCCGAAAGGCAACCAGGGGCCCTGGGCCGACGTCAGCTTCGATCGCCCCTACGGCCTCTATCCCCAGGGCTTCATCCGGGATCCGCAGACCCTCGGATCAGGGGAATGGCTGTGCTTCGAATTTCCCTTTGCTTACTGGCTCGAAAAGCACGGTTACGATGTTTCCTACTGCTCGAACAGCGACATGATCGACCCGGCCCGCGCCGCCATACCTTACAAGGTCTTTCTCAGCGTCGGCCACGACGAATACTGGGACATTCGCCAATACGAGAACGCCCTCAAGATGCGCGACGAAACCGGCGTAAACCTGATGTTCTTTTCAGGTAACTCGGTGTGCTGGGTGACGCCCCTGCAGGACAGCAGCAGCGGGCAGCCGAACCGGATCATGTTTCGCGGCGGCCCCTACGGTGGCGAATACGAATACGCGGTGACGCGCGAGGAAATGCACGGTCCCTTCCCGCATCGCGGACCAGACGAGGGCTTCCTCATCGGCGCGCGCAATGTCAAACCCGTCAACGGCGCGGGCGACTGGGTCGTCGAGAAACCCGAGCATTGGATTTTCGAAGGCACCGGCATGAAAAAGGGCGATCTCGTCCGCGGGCTCGTGGGCTGGGAATTCCACGGTGATCCCCCGGACATCCCCGGCCTCGAGGTCCTCGCCAGGGGCACCGCGCTGCGCGGCGGCACGCAGCCGAAGCAGTGGGAAGCTACGATCTACCCTGGCCCGAAGGACAACTTTGTCTTTAATGCCTCGACTATTTTCTGGTGCCAGGATCTCTCCTCTCCTCCCGGCCATCAGCTGCCGTGGTCGCACTGGGCCCGGCCGCACGGCCCCGACGAACGCGTCCAGCGGATCACCCACAACCTCCTCGAGCGGGCCATAAAGTAGGACAGGCTTCTCCCTATAAATCGGGATCTTCTCCGCGGCAAAGCCGCATCCGGGTCAAGCGTCACGCTTGTCGGCCATCTCCTGCGCAAGGAGACAGAGTTCCGCGGCTTTGAACACGTGCTCCTGGGTCATCGCTTTCTCGGTGCCATTGAGACAATCCAGAATCATCTCGCCGAAAAACTTGAACCCGACCTTTCCGCTCAACTCCATGTGCTCTTCGCGATCTTCCGTTACCAGGAAAAGATGCTCGCCGGTTTGATCCGTCGCCACGTTGATGTACTTGCGGAGCTCAATGGTGCCCTTGGTGCCGAGAATCACGGTGCGTCCGTCGCCCCAGGTCGGCAAGGCGTCGGGCGTAAACCAGTCGACCCGGATATAATTGGATGCCCCGTTGTCCGCCACCAACGCAGCCTCCCCGAAATCCTCCAATTCCGGATACTCGGCGTTGGCGTAATTGGCGACGCGCGCGTAGGTGACTTCCGCGTCTTTGGCCCCTGTAAAATGCAGAAACTGCTCAAACTGGTGACTGCCGATGTCCGTGAGAATACCGCCGTACTGGGCCTTCCTGAAGAACCACGGGGGCCGTAGATCCGCGCTCAGCCTGTGCGGCCCCAGCCCGAGCACCTGGACCACGTCTCCGATCACACCCTCCTCGATCAGATCACCCGCGTGCATGGCGCACTCCACGTGGAGACGCTCGCTGAAATACACCATGTACTTGCGCCCGGTCCGAGCGACCGCTGCACGCGTGTCTTCCAGTTGCGCCATTTCCGTAAACGGCGTTTTGTCGGTGAAATAGTCTTTCCCCGCCTCCATTACCCGGATGCCCAGAGGACCGCGATCGCAGGGAATTGCCGCAGCCGCAACCATCTTGATTTCCGGGTGCTCGAGAATCGCGTCCAGCGATTCCATCGGTTTCGCTTCCGGATAACTCTCCAGAAACGTTTTCACCTTCTCCGGATCCGGGTCGTAAACATAGCGCAGTTCTCCGCCGGCTTCGACAAGACCGTTGCACTGACCGTAAATATGCCCGTGATCAAGAGCTGCGGCGGCAAACGGAAATTCACCCGGTTTGACTACCGGCTTCGGCTTGCCCACGGGGGCATACGTCATTCCCTCCTTACCCATGTCTCCGGAACTTCTCGATCCTATTCCGCAATCGCTCAGCCTTCAGTCGAAAAACGGTAAGTCGTGGTCTGCGAATACTTCCTGCCCGGTATCAACACGGTGGTGGGAAAACCCGGCTGATTCGGAGAATCGGGAAAGTGCTGTGCCTCCAGGCAGAATCCGGTGCGGTGATTGTAAGTTTTTCCGTCCCGGCCTTTCTTCCCGTTGGGAAGAAAATTACCCGTGTAAAACTGAATGCCGGGCTCGGTGGTGAGCACCTCCATGACCCGGCCGGAAGCCGGCTCGGAGACGCGGGCCGCTAGCTCCGGGCTCTTCCCGGGCGCAAGTTTGAGGATGAAATTCTGATCGAATCCCTTGCCGTAACTGAGCTGCGGATGATCCGCGCCGATGTCGCGCCCGATCGGCTTGGCCTCGCGGAAATCGAGCGGTGTCCCTTCCACCGGCGCCAGTTCCCCCGTCGGGATCATGGATTCCCCGGTCGGCGTGTACCGGTCGGCCGCGATCATCAGCTCGTGCTTGAGGATGTCGCCGCTGCCGGCGCCTGCCAGGTTGAAGTAACCGTGGTGCGTCAGGTTTACTACGGTTTGCTTGTCAGTCTCGGCACTGTAATCGATGCGCAGTTCATTCTCCTTGGTCAACTCGTAGGTGACTTCCGTGTCCAGCGTGCCGGGGTATCCCTCTTCGCCGTCCGCACTGGTAAAAGTCAGCCGCACCCCGACCGCACCCGACCTGCGGACTTCCTCCGCATCCCAAATCTTCTTGTTGAAACCCGCTTTTCCGCCGTGGAGGTGATTAGGAGGATTGTTTACCGCCAACGTATACTCCGAACTGCCCAGGGTGAACCTGCCGTTCGCGATCCGGTTGGCATACCGTCCGGCGATGCACCCCAAATAGGCGTCATCAGCGATATACTCCTCCAGGGTGTCGTACCCGAGCACTATGTTGTCGGACTTGCCCGATCTATCGGGAACCTTCAGGGAAGTAACAATGGCTCCATAATTAATGATCTGGACCTCAACACCGTTGGCGTTCTTCAAGGTGTAAAGAGCCACCTCCTCCCCCTCAGTGGTCCCGTAAGCTGCCTTCGTGATGCTCATACCTGTGTTACCCGCATTGCCCGTCAGACCCGCACAACCGCACAATGCGACGGCGACCAGGGCGGCGATGAATGTCCCTATGTGCCCCCTCATGATTGTGTTGCAAATTCCCTCCTCGATGCCCCTTGCCTTAAAAGGGTTCACGCTGCGAGTCAATACCCGAGAGCTTCAAAGGCGACCTTGCCCGAGACCTCTCACCGTCCGCGCAGGGACAGGCTATTTCTTTTTCTTGTCGCCGGTGTATTTCTCCAGATCCCTGCCGCGAAGGGCCGTCCCGTCTTCCAGGACCAGAGTCAGCTCACCGCGCGTGGCTTTGGACAGCGCCCCCATATCGTCCATAGCCTTGGGGACCATCAGGCAAATACAGTTAATCTTGGCATTGCTGTGGCGCTTGTTGAATTCCAGCAGATCCTCCACGACGGGAGGTTTGTCCGGATCCTTCCCAACCGCGCCGTCGGTCATGAAATAGACCACGTCAGGCTCCATCACCATCGCCATCTTCAGCGGCACCCTCCAGTCGGTCCCGCCGACGATGGGAGTCTCCGCAATCTCCTTGAGGGTCCGCCGGATCGCGCTGGGCGTGGCGTTGCGGAATTTCCCCACCCGCATTGATGACTCCTTGTCGTCTTTATATCGCCAGAAATTCCCCTTGGGGCTGCGCACCCAGTTCTTGACGTCGTCCTTGAAATTCTCTCCCACGAACCAGGACGGTCCCGTAAAAAACAAAATCTGAAACTGCACCCCGGACGACAGCCCCTTGATAGTCTTGGACAATTCCTGCTTCATCAATTCGTGCTTGGTGAGCCCGGTCTTTCCCGTCGACCGCATCGAAGCGGATGAATCCACCACGAAGACCACCTTGTTGGCGACCGCCTTGGACCCGAAAAACGATACGTTGCCCGCCCCCTGCGCCCCGAAATTCATCGCCATCCCGAAGTCATCGCTCATCCCGATGGGCTCCAGCGTGTCCACCGGGTCGAGCATCACCGGCACCGCCACCG